>PLDW01000243.1 GCA_003136315.1 Gemmataceae bacterium
TCTCCCTACCCCTATCCCCCCAGATCGTTGTAGGTCATTTCCTGGCATCTGCCTGAGTATCCTGCAGAGAATGGGCGGGAGGCCCCCAGGGCCTGGGCGGGTGGATTACACGAAGATCTCCCTCGCCACTTCTCCCTTGATATCCGTGAGGCGGAAGTCACGGCCGGAATACCGGTAGGTGAGTTTTTCATGATCCAAACCCATCAACGCCAGCAGGGTGGCGTGCAGGTCGTTGGTATGCATCCGCCCCTCAACAGCCCGGATTCCGTACTCGTCCGTCGCCCCGTGAGTGTATCCCTTTTTCACTCCAGCCCCGACCAGGAACATCGGATAACCCGTGATGTTGTGGTCGCGACCATCCTGACCTTGAGCCGTTGCTTGACGACCAAACTCGCTGCCGAACAGGACGAGCGTTTCGTCGAGCAACCCCCGTTGATCGAGGTCCGCGAGCAGAGCTGCAACAGGCTGATCGATGGAACCACACCGGTCGATCAGGCCCTTGTGCAGGTTGTTGTGATGGTCCCATCCAGGCTGGCAGATTTCAACGAATCGCACTCCCGCTTGACTCAGCCGTCGGGCCATGAGGCACTGTCGGGCGAACGATCCGGCCGGGCCATCCTTGATCCCGTAGGTGGCCTTCACGGCTTCGGGTTCCTTCGAGATATCGAGCAGTTCCGGCACCTTGCTCTGCATCTTGAAACCGAGTTCATAGCTCTCGATCACACCATCGAGTTGGTCGGGTGCTCCCGATGTGGCTGCCAGGTCGCGATTCATGGCCTGAATCAGGTCGAGTTGCTTCCGTTGCAGTGAACTCGATGTCGAGGCTTTCAAGTTTGGCAGGTTGCCCCGGTCGTCGATGCGGCTGCCCTGGAAATGCACGGGCAAGAACGCGCTGCCGTAGTTGACTGCCCCACCGAAGTTGGGTGGCGGGTTGATTGTGATGTAACCAGGTACATCCTGGTTTTCGCTCCCAAGGCCATAGAGCAGCCAGGCTCCCATGCTCGGACGGGTGAGGGCAGCGTTGGCACTCCCGGTATGCATTTGCACCACGGCTTGGGGGTGAGCCGGTGTGTCGGTGTACAGTCCCCGCAGCCAACAGATCTTGTCCGCGTGTTTGGCGAGGTTTGGCAGCAATTCGCTGAACCAGCTATCGGTTTCGCCGTACTGCTTGAACTTGAACTTGGACTCGGTGAGGATACCTCCACCGGGGCCGGGTTTGCCATGATCCTTGATCAGTTGCGGTTTGTAATCGAAGGTATCGTGGTGCGAGATTGCCCCATTCATGTGGACGAAAATGAGCCGCCTGGCCTTGGCCGGGAAATGTGGCTTCTTCGGCGCGAGCGGGTGCGGAGTGGTCTTTTCCTCCGCTTTCGCTCTCTGATCGAGCAACCCGGCGAGTGCGACCATACCGAACCCGGCACTGGCGGTCTTCAGGACTTGGCGACGAGAGAACATAAAGGTCGAGCAATGGATCATGGAAACTCCAATTATTGAGCCAACACAGTGGGTGGTTTTTCCTTGAGGATTCTGAGCGCCGAGTCTGGAAGTTGAATGGCCGGCAATTCCGAAGTGCCTTCCCTGACTTCCGCTCGCAAGGGAGATTTCTGGGGATCCTGGTAACGAGGGTCGAGCCAACGCCCTCGATCTCGACCGTCTTCTGTTTTGGCCTTGGAGGTAGCCGTCAAGGTCACGAGAACCACGTATTGCCCCGGCGGAGCGCCCTCATAACTCTTTCGGGTCGAGGGGTCATGAGTGGCCAGGCTGAACGAACCGTCCGGTTTGACCAGCGCCGAAGGCTTGAGGGTTTCGCCCCTGGCGTCGACAGGAACCAGCGTGACCGACAATCCTTCGACGGGCTTGCCGCCGATCAAGACCTGGCCACGTGCCGTGACGGTTGTTGGGGACGTGGCGGACGAACACCCACCGCAAAAATGCAGGAGGGTGAAAAAGGCCACCCAGGTTATCACCTGGGAAACGTTATGCAACGGCATGTTTGTGAACTCGCTGATCAGGTGATAGGCGACCTGGGTTTTGGCTAGTTGAATGGATTGTTGAGGACTTCGCCGCCATTTCTCGTCAGAAGACCTACCACGACATTGATGTTGGTATTGCTATTGAGAAAATGGACCGAACCATCCACCGCAACGAGATTGGCACCTCCTGTGTGAAAGGAGTACATCTCACCCCCGTTGATGCAATTGACCGCGCAGGGGCCATCGGTGGTCAAGTTGGTGAGGTTAAATCCATACATGGTGTCGAGTGATCCGCCCATGCAGCAGTTGGCCCAGGCGCCGCCCTCGTTCACATTGGGGTCGGACGGATCACCATTGGCGTAAAATTTCCCGTTGATCCATACTTGATTGCGTCCCGCATCTTCCAGTACCAACAGGGTGTTCGAGGTCCCGTCCGTAATCTCGAGGAGGCGGCGATTGACGCTACGACCCATGGCGCCTTGCCCGGTTTGATCTGCCGCAGGCATGGGAATCACGTAAGGGTTGCTCGGATCAATGCCGAACCAGACGATGTAGTCAAGGGGACCCCGATTGTCCGGGATGGCTCGCCCGGCAGGGTTGTTGGGACTTGGGGCTGACGGGCAAATATAACTGGGAATCATCGCGGTGATCGTATTGGCGTTTCCCGCATCACTCCAGGCCAGATTGAGATTATAAGCGTTGTAAACGTTGCCTTGTTCCATGTACGGGAGGATCCAGACGGTCCAACCGATTGGGTTCGGATAGGGTTTACTGATCAACCAGGAGAAAGACGGGTTATAAGGCGCCATGGGCAAGCCACCGTTGGCGCTCTCATAGTTCAGGCAGGCAAGACCGATTTGCTTGAGATTGTTGGTGCATTGTATACGTGCGGCGGCTTCCCGCACTTTTTGCACTGCCGGCAGGAGCAGTCCGATCAGGATCGCGATGATCGCGATCACAACCAGCAGTTCGATCAGCGTGAAGGCCTGGCGTCGCAGTTGAGCCGACATGGGTCATACCTCCTAGAGTGTTGGGAGTGGATCACTCGGCCAACGAACGGCATCCACACCACTTATCGCACTACCATGATGAATTTAGTGAACTATTTCAACGGGGGTTTGGCCTCCACGAGGCCATCGCAAGGGCCACTTTGTCATCTTTATCAGGATAGTAAACAATTAGGTGCCAGAGTTAACCATTTTGCGGATCACAAGTTACGAATGCGGCGTGGCAACCTCCCACCTTCATCGCCCCGGACAGACGATCTGACAGAGTGGGACTGCTCGGACGGCTCGAATGGTCAAGTTGGCGTGCCCGGCTGCCTGGGGGAAGAGGGGAGGCACCTCGTAGGGCCCGCAAGTCCAGGAAGTCTTGTACTTGAAGGTCAGGGTGGTCCGAGGAAGGTCGGATGCCGTGTGTGAAGGGGACACTCAGGTGGCGTGAAAAGAATCGACCTCGATTCACTGGGGGCCTGTTTCAGATGATCAACGCGCCGGGGCCGGCAATCGGTTCGCTTGAGTTTCCGCCAGGCCGTCTTGCCATCTGACCGGCTTGGCCTCAAACTGCACGGTTGCCTGTTCCAGACCGTCCCGCTTTGCCGTCACGGTGATCATGCCTGGCGTGAAAGTGGATCGGACCGCGATGCGATTGATTCCGCACTCCGTGTTCAGATAGAGATTATTGGTCGATCCGGTTTTGCCGCTATTATAACCTCCTCGCCAGACAACTGGCCCCGTAACTGTGAAATCGATTCTCGCATCGTCCGTAGGGCAACGGCGGCCGTCCTCGTCCACGACCTCCACATCGAGGAGGGCCACGTCCGCGCCGTCCGTCAGAAACCCGCCCGGCCCGAGTATCGGCGTGAGCCTGATTCTCTTAGCCGGCCCGGCGGTCGCCAACTCATGCCGGCAAACCTCTTTACCGTCGTTGAGCCCGATCGCCACGAGCTTGCCCGGTTCCCACTTGACATCGGGAAAGGCGAACACAAAGCCGTCTTTCGGAGTCGAGACCTTCATCACTGACCGGCCGTTTAGCCGCAGTTCGACCGCCTGCGTGTTGGCGATCGCATACACCGTTTTGAGGGTCGCCTCGGGGTACGTCCAGTGTCCAAGGATGTGAAGGTCAGGCTTTGGGTTTTGCATCACCCGGTGGGCGAAATAGATCGGCTTCGGCAAGCGAACCGCATCCACCTTCCCGCTCACCCTCGCCACCTCGCTGGACTGCTGCCGGCCGTCCGCGTTCGAATCCGAAAAGTAGATTGACGCATATCCCGACCATTTCGAGTGAGCCGGGTCCATACTGGATATTCGGTTCGTCCAGTATTCCCAATATCGATGTGCCGAAGCGAGGGCGAACGTTTCTGAGTTCCACCCGTAGGTGTCGTTCGCTCCCTTTTTGAAGCCCATATACGGTGGCGAGTAGTCGTCCCAAAAGCGACGGGCACCCTCGTCCCGGAAGTCCTCCGTCTCGATCAACGGGGCGCGATCGCGTCGTTCCGCGCTGTAGGCCCGGAACATGTCCGTCGGCGACTTCAGCGCATCCGTCCGCCGATCCTGCCCGACCATTACGCCGTAGTATTCCGCAACTGGCGTCGTTGCGGGGTCATTCAGCGTTCGGCAGCCCATCGCCCGCCCTCCGTGAGGGTCCCACTTCTTTTCCAGTTCGACCATCTGCATCAACTGCCTGGCTGGAATCCCGGTGTTGCCCGCCTCCCAGAACAGGATGCTGGGACTGTTCCGTAGGTAAATCATTGATGCCGTCATTACCTCAAGCCGTTGCTCCCACTGCCGTCCCTGCACGGCACGTTCCTTGTCCCCAGCGGGAGCGATCTGCACGATGCCGAAGCGGTCGCAAGACTCGACATCCACCTTCTGGGGGGTCACGTGCATCCAGCGGATGTAGTTGCCGTGGTCCGCGCGGATCATCTCCGCGGTGAAGTCGTGCATCCAATCAGGGTAGGCCTGCCCGAGACCGGCCCACTCGTTGCTGGACCGCTGGGCGAAACCCTTGAGGTACACGAATTTATCGTTGATGTAGACGCCGCCCTTACCTGCTCCACCCTTGAATTCGGTCTTACGAAACCCCGTAGTCACCTTGGTCACATCGACCACCTTGCCGCCGACGGTCAGCAGCGTGTACACGTCATAAAGATTTGGCTCATCTACGCTCCAAAACCGAGCTTCTTTCAGCGGCCCGGTCGCCTTGAAAACGGTCTTCGCCCCGGCTGCCAGTTCAACCGCATCCGCCTGATACCGCGCACGGACCATCCCTTCCTTATCCTCAACCACAACCGAAAGGGAAACGCTCGCTCGGTCGGAGGAGGCGTTATGGACCTGAGATTCAACGGTGATGTCCGCGGTTTGGTCTCGAACCGAGATGTTCGTGGGATACACGTACACGCCCATTGTCTTCAAGCCGTCATACAGTGGCAACGTCTGGTAAATGGGGCCGGTGACATGAAGGCGGACGTGCCGGTTGATGCCGCCGTAATTGGGATTAAAGTCGTTCACGTTCCACTCGAAGCGAGTGCCGGTGGCCCGCTCGGCATAATCCCCGCGGTTATCGATGTGGACGGCGAGGACGTTATCTTCGCCTCCCAGCTTGACCTTGCCCGTAAGGTCCACGCCATAGGCGGTGACGCCGTTTTCCGAGAGCCCCACCGATTTGCCATTGAGGAAGATCTCCCCCGCCTGGCGCATGCCCTCGAACTCCAGGAACACCTTGGCAGGAGTTCCTGGGATTCGGAAATGCTTCCGATACCACGCCGTTCCCTTCCACGTGCCGCGATCGCCGCCGCCGTGTGAGATGATCGTGCGAAAGCTGTCCACATCGTTGTAAGTGTGGGGCGTGCTCACCGAGTCCCACATGGAGTCATCGAAATCCACCGCCTCGGCCCCGGTCACCTTGTCCTTGCTCTCCTTGAAGAATCTCCAGCCGAGGTCAAAGTTGTACTCCCGTCGTGCCGACGATGGTGGAGTGAATTTCTCCTGGCCAATCGCCTGAGTGGCGGCAAACCCAAAGTCAACGAGGATTGTGCAGACGATGGCAGCAAACTTGATCGACATGGGAATCTCCGGTTTACTCACCGTTTGGCCGGTATTTTCCAGTGTTCATCGAATATGCCAGTCTCGACACTTTGTATCGTGATACGGTCCATTGAACGTTTGCTGAGCTAGATCACTTTCAGGATGGCGTAATCGCCGATGGAAGACATCTCGCCCCTCTCCTGTGCGGTCATGCCTGAATTGATGACGATGTAGCGATTGGGGTTGAGTGGATTTGGGTAGATCAGCACCGGAATGTGCTCGGCCGTCCGGCGACAAAACACCACAAGAGCGATTACTTTTCCTCTTTGGGCTTTGGGGTTTCGTTCTCTTTCGCAGTCGGCCGCTGCAAGGCACGCTCGACCGTGTCTTTCGGATCGACCGAGACCGTATGATCTCGCCACAGCCAGCGCATCATGTCGGGCAGAATGGCTCCCCCTTGCTTCTGGCCGTGCTGACCAATACCCCAGGCATAATTCACGTCGTAACCTTTCTTGGTCATGGCTTCGACCAGGCGGACATTCTGGTAGAACCAGTCGCGATTGGGATCGTATTCCCCGCCCCTCCTGATGCCGCGGTTGTCGTTTCGACCGTCCTGGAAAAAGACGCGAATCGGCTTCTTGTCTATTGCCAACACACGTTCCGGATAGACATGGCCGCCGCGCAGGTTGACGAAGCTGCCGACAATGCTAATCACTTTGCGGAATTCATCGGGGCGTTCCCAGGCAACTGAAAACGCTGCAATGGCACCGGAACTGGCACCGCCGATGCCGTGTTGTTCGGGATCTTTGGAGATGTTGTATTCTTTGTAAAGGACGGGCATCAGCTCAGCGCAGATCACCTTGGCGTACTTGTCGTCCGGTGTGTTGTACTCGGTGGGGCGATTGGTCGAACGATCACCCCAGTCCTTGGGTGTCGGTTCCGGCTGTTCCGGAGTTCGGCCGGGATTAATGAAGACTACGAGCATCACCGGAATCTCCCGCCTATGGATGAGGTTGTCCACGACGTTCTGGACCCGCAGGTCACCCTTCTCGTTCTTGAACGCCTGGCCGTCGTTGAAGATCATCAGGCTGGCGGGTTTGGATTTGTCGTACTGGGCGGGGACGTACACCCAGTAGGTATGTGAGGTTTTGGGATAAACAGCGCAAGGGAGAGTCAACGGCCCCACCATTTTCCCGTGCGGTACCCCCTCCTGCTCCAACGAGTCCGGCCCGAGTTTGTAGAAACTATCGACCCCTTGCCCCTGTACGAACGCCGTCGAAGAAATCAGCAGGATCGCCAAAGTCATCGCCCCTTTGCGCTTCATGGCTTCACCTCATTGTCGCTCAGGTCGATTTCCACCACATGACCCCTGCTATTTAATGTCACCAGTCCCCTCACCGTGACGCGGAACGGCGCGAAAATCATCCGATTTCCGCGTCACGGTGAGGGGACTGGCGACATTATTTATACTGGTGAGTTCCGAAATACCGGCACAGACATGCGTGACTTCCTGCCCCAACGCGATCGAGTGTGGTTTACTTCTCAGGTGAGGCAGCATCAGTCTTGCCTTCGTGCCTCGATCCGCGGTTTCGGAGTACAGGCCGAGGCAGTCGATGACATCGCACAGGACGCACTTGTCTTGGCATGGGAGAAACTTGCCGAGTTCGAACCTGACGGCGACTTCGGCAGGTGGGTGATCCAGATCGCCCGCCGGCTGGTCGCCAACGAGCGGCGAAAGGACACCCGGCGGAGCCGATTGCTGGCGGGGGAAGTCACAGACCTGCTCCTGCGGCTGAGTTCCGAGACGGATGGCCCGACGGTACGTGCGGAACGCAACGAGGAGGTCGCTGTACTGCGGGCCTGTCTGGAGGAATTGCCGGCCCACGGGCGGGAGATGATCCGGTTGCGGTACTTTGAAGACCTCGTGCCTGGCGCCATCGCGGGCCGTCTGGGTCGATCGTCGGATACCGTGAGGCAGTTCCTGCTCCGACTGAGGCGGGCGCTGTTGGAGTGCGTGGAAGGTCGTCTCGGGGCGAAACTGGGGTAAGTCGATGCTGGGAAACGAGAGTGAGTCGTTCGATGCAGCGCTGAGCCGGTTCCTCGATGGGGAGCCGGAACCGGGAGACGGTCCGGCCCTGGTCGCGGCTATCGATCAGGATCACGTCCTGGGCGCCCAAGTCCGTCGCCTGCTTTGGCTCGATGCCTTGCTCCGTCAGACGGCAGAGCCGGACTCGGACGCGTTTGCCGACGCGGTCGGGACACGGCTCGATGCCGAGTCAGACAGCGATCGCTTTACCGCGACCTTGTCCGAGCGGCTTCAGACGATTTCTGCTCCCGATCGACCTTCACATCGGAGGCGATGGATCCCGTGGGCAGTTGCGAGTGCAATTTGTCTTGCCTTTGCCATAGCCCTCGGGGTGGCGACGATCCGCCCAGGTGCCTCGAATCCTGAGCCAAGCCCCCGCGCCGAATCAGTGCCCCCGCCGACACCCACAGTCTCAAACCCGGTCGTTGCCATCATCGTCAACGAGGTAGACGCCCGGTTCGCGACTGGGGCCGCGCCGGACGGCAACCGATTCACCAGCGGTGAATATCAACTCCAGTCCGGCGTGGTCCACATCCAGTTCGTCAGCGGGGCAGACGTCGTGGTGCGATCTCCTGCCCGCTTTGGCATTCTCGATCCGATGCACGTAACGCTGGCCGAGGGGGCTTTGCGGGCAATCGTTCCCGGCTCTGCCCAGGGGTTTACTGTACAAACCGCGGGAATGAGGTTCGTGGACCTCGGGACCGAGTTTGGCGTCGCCATCTCCGGACGTGAGAGTCATCTCCATGTCTTCGAGGGCCATGTGGACCTTGAAACGCTGGACGGCCGGCGTCTGTCTTCGATCACCGCCGGTCAGTCAGTACGCGTGAACGATGGCAAGGTGGTGGGGACCGATCTATCGAACCTCGAAAGGTTTCCGCTCCCCAACACGATCGGCTTGGAAAAGTGGAACACCTGGAGGCAATCTTTCCAGAAAGATCCGACACTGGTGTGCTACTACCCATTCCTCCCAGAAACAGGCAATCCCTCGGTTCTCAAAGACCACGCCGGTCATGCGCCTGGTGGCGCGCGGCTAGATGGCCGCATCGAGGGGGCAAGGTGGGTAACCGGCCGCTGGCCGGGTAAGTCGGCGTTGCTGTTTGACCGCGATGGCGATCACGTCCGGGTCTCGGTCCCCGGCGAGTACCGCCGACTCAGCTTGGCGGCCTGGGTTTACCTCGATCGGCGCGATTACGAGCTGAATGCGATCTTCGATTCGGATGGCTGGCAGCAGGGGGCAGTCCACTGGCAGTTGAAGCGGTGTGGAGATTGCTCCCTCGGCGTTTTGGGCAAGCTACAACGGCGGGTGAGTGGCAAGCGTGTCTCGCTCAACCAGTGGGTCCACCTGGTTGCGGTGGCGGACCTCGACCGGCTGTCAACACAGGTTTTCGTCAACGGCGAACCGGCTGAGGAACTTCGTTTCGCGGCGTTTCCCGGGATGCTTACCCCGGGCGACTGCCGCATCGGCGACTGGCTCCGCCACCCCGAACCTACATCCATTCCGCGGCGGGGGATTCGTGGGCGGATCGACGAGTTCGCTATCTGGAGTCGCACGTTGGCACGGGACGAGATTCGCAAGTTGTTCGTCGCTGGCCGCCCGACTTCGCCATCGGGGGATTGATCGAGCCGAGTCGAATCGGCAATGTTTGGTAGAGTATCTTTCATATGGAAGTTCGATACCTCCTGACGCTGGTCCTCCTCCTGGCGGGGTTGTTGATCAACTTCGGCGACCGGCCGGTGTTGTGGAGCGCCGACCCACCGGCAGCACCACCGCCGAGGGTCAAGGGGACCGACGAACTGAGCCATTCCACCTACCAGAAGGAACTCCTCCCTTTCCTCAAGGCTCATTGCTTCGCCTGTCACGGGAACGGGAAGGCGAAAGCGGAGTTGTCATTCGACAAGTTCACGGATGACGCATCGGTCTTGAAGGATCGAAAACTGTGGGACAACGTCCGGCACCTTCTGAAGACGCGCGAGATGCCGCCGCCAGACCGACCCCAACCGAAGCCGGCCGATGTCGAGCGTGCGGTTGCGGCCATCCAGGAGGTATTCGACCGCTTTGAGAACGCCGCCAAGCCGAACGTCGGGCGGGTCACGATCCGGCGGTTGAACCGGACGGAGTATAACAACACGATCCGCGACCTGGTCGGCGTGGATTACAAACCGGCCGATGATTTCCCGGCCGATGACGTCGGGTACGGCTTCGACAACATCGGTGACGTGCTGACTGTCTCCCCACTCTTGCTTGAGAAATACCTGGCAGCAGCCGAGACCATTCTCGACCAGGCGATCGCAATTGTCGATCCGCCGAAAACGATGAAGCAGACGTTCAATACGATCCGCACCGGCTCGATTCGTACCGAGGGTGAACTGGGGAAAACGGTATCATTTGAGGCGGGGGATTACCGAATCCGCTGCAAGGTCGCTGGGGACCAGGCAGGAGATGAGCCGGTGCGGGTGATGCTCCGGGTTGTCGGCAGGGACGTCAAGGAATTTGAGGTCAAGGCCACCCCCGATGCACCCGCGACTATCGAAACGACCCTCCGGCTAAAGCCAGGGACGGGCCGAGTCGGTGTGGCATTCCTGAACCCTACCGCCATGCAGGTCGGCGGGAAACAAAGAGTGCTCTACCTGAAGGGCATCGAGATCGAGGGGCCGTTTGACCCCCCGCCTGTGGTGCTCCCAGAGTCGCACGTGCGAATCATGGCGCACAAACCGGGGCTGTCGCCCCGCGAGGCCGCCCGCGAGATCGTCACCCGTTTCGCTGCTCGGGCGTATCGCCGGTCGGTGAAGCCCGAGGAGGTCGAGCGCTGCCTTGCCTTCTACGATGCGGCGGAGAAGAAGGGTAAACGGTTCGAGTTGCGTGTGCAGGCGGCCCTCTACCCGGTACTCGTGTCGCCGTACTTCCTTTTTCGGGTCGAGTTGGACCCACGGGGCCTACCCCCCGGTACGACCTACGTAATTAGCGAGTACGAACTGGCCAGCCGGCTTTCCTACTTCCTCTGGAACAGCATGCCGGACAATGAGCTGTTCTCATTGGCGGAGAAAGGACAATTACGGCAGAACCTGGAGGTACAGGTTCGGCGAATGGTGAAGGACCTTAAGTCGAAATCGTTCCTGCATGGTTTCGCGGAACAATGGCTGACGTTGCGCAAACTGGAACTTGTTTCGCCCGACCCGAAACTCTTCCCGGAGTTCAACCCGGCCCTGCGGCAGGCGATGATCCGCGAGAGTCTCCTGTTTTTCGAGGCGATGGTCCGGGAGGATCGGGGCATCCCCGACCTCCTGGATGCTGACTTCACCTTCGTGAACGAGCCACTCGCCCGCCATTATCGGATTACGGGCGTCACGGGTAAGGAATTTGTCCGCGTCAAACTGCCCGCCAGCGGTGGCGGCATCCTGACTCAGGCCAGCATCCTGACGCTGTCATCGAACGCCACCCGGACCTCGCCGGTAAAACGAGGGAAATTCATCCTCGAACAAATCCTGAACACGCCCCCGCCACCGCCTCCACCGGACCTAAATATTCCCGAACTGGAGGATCAGAAGCAATTGAAGGGGACGCTTCGACAGCAGATGGAGCAACACCGGGCGAACGCGGTCTGCGCTTCTTGCCACCAGCGAATGGACCCGATCGGCTTCGCGTTCGAGAATTTCGATCCGACCGGTGCCTGGCGCGACAAGGACGGCGGCGCTGCCATTGATGCCGCTGGCGTCTTGCCTGACGGCCGGACGTTCGATGGACCGGCCGGGCTCAAGCGGATTCTGCGGGCCGACAAAGAGACGTTCGTCCGTTGCCTGACCGAGAAGATGCTGACGTATGCGTTGGGTCGAGGGCTTGAGCCCTACGACCGTCGCGCCGTGAACCGAATCGTGGAGGAGGTGGAGAAAGAGAACGACCGGTTCTCCGTCCTGCTGCTCGAGATCGTGAAGAGTGATCCATTTCAGAAACGAACCACCCCGGAGAAATGAAATGACGACGACCGCGATTTCCAGGCGGACGGTGTTGCGCGGCTTGGGCACGACCGTAGCCCTTCCGCTCCTAGACGCCATGCTCCCACTGTCCGCACTTGCCGCTGGCGGCAAAGCGGCGATGGCTTCGCCGCGGCGGATGGCGTTCCTCTACGTGCCCAACGGGGCGTACATGCCCTATTGGATGCCGGCGAAGGAAGGGGCGGAATACGAGTTGACCCCGTGTCTGGAGCCGATGGCCGAACACCGCAAGGAAATGATCGTCTTTGGCGGGCTGACGTGCGACAAGGCCCGGGCCAACGGGGATGGCGGGGGCGACCACGCCCGCTCCGGGGGGGCGTTCCTGACCGGTGCGCAGCCGAAGAAGACGGCTGGGGCTAACTTCCAGGCGGGCCTCTCGGCGGACCAACTCGCCGCCAAGCAACTGGGCAACAAGACGCGACTCCCGTCGCTCGAACTCGCTATCGAGAGGTACCGCGGGGCCGGGAACTGCGATAGCGGCTACTCCTGTGTCTACGAGCACACCCTGTCGTGGCGGGACGCCGCGACCCCAGTGCCTCCGGAAGTGAACCCCCGTCAGGTGTTCGACCGGCTGTTCGCCGATAAGCCCAATGACCCGGAAGTTGCCGCTCGGAACGAATTGCGGGCCAGCGTGCTCGACGCCGTCATGGAGGACGCCAAAGACCTCAATCGCAAGCTGGGGGGCAGCGACAAGAAGAAACTCGATCAGTATCTGTCGGGCGTCCGTGAGTTGGAACAACGGCTCGCCCGCGTTGAACCTCTCTCGTCCAGCGTATTGCCGGATGACGTCTCCCGGCCGATCGGCGTCCCAGCCGATCTGACGGAACACATCCGGCTCATGTGCGATCTGATGGTCCTGGCGTTCCAAACGGACTCGACCCGGATCTGCGCGTTCATGCTCGGCCGCGAGGGGAGCGAACAGAAGTACCGAATGGTCGGCGTCAACGAAGGCCACCACTCGATTTCGCACCACCAGAACAAGGCGGAGAACCTCGCCAAGATCAAGGCGATCAACGTCTACCATATGACCCAACTGGCCTACCTCACCGGCAAGCTGAAGTCAGTCCAGGAGGGAGAGGGTACGCTTCTGGACAACTGCATGGTCGCCTACGGGAGCGCCCTCTCGGACCCGAACCGCCACAACCACCACGACCTTCCGATGGTATTGGTCGGGCGGGGCGGCGGCACGATCAAGACCGGCCGGTACGTCCGGTACAAGAACGAGACCCCGCTCAACAACCTCTGGCTGGCGATGCTGGAGCGATTCGGGGCCAAGGCGGATAAACTCGGCGACAGCACCGGCGTCCTCGAAGGACTATCCTGACAACCGACTTCGGTGAGGTTAATGCACAGTTGGCGTAATGGAGATCGCAATGCCGCGCGGCGTGGTGGCTGGATTGACGATCCTGTTCTGCTGGGCGATCCTTGGGGAAGCCCAGGAGAAACCAGTATCGAAGGCCGCCGGTGCGGTCCCGGCAGTCCCATGTGCGACGATCGAATTGCTCCTGCCGCCCGGAGCAACAGCGATCGTGGATGGCAAGGAACTACGCGATCGACGGATCCTAACTGTTGCCGACCTCAATCCGACCGAAACAAAACGCATCAAGGTGCGTGTGACATTTTCGGACGGCGCGACAGACGAACGGCTCGTTGACGTTAGTCCTGGTCAGCAGATCCTGGTGGCGCTCACCCAGCCGGGACCAGACAAGCCCGCGACGGTCGCCACTCAGACACTCACACCGATAACCGCCGCGGCACTCAGCCGCAACGGCCGTTACATTGCCGTGGGTCTGGAAAGCAAGGTCATCGTCTTGTGGGACACCGCCGAGGGCCGGCCGATCCGGACGTTGGTCGGCCATCAAAAAGCGGTCCATTCTGTGACCTTCAGTCCGGACGCCAACCAGCTTCTGAGTGGTTCGGCCGATGCGAGCGCGATCCTGTGGGACACCACCACCGGCAACCAACTTCGGACATTCAAGGGTCATACCGGCCCAGTACTGTCGGTGGCCTTCAGTCCCGACGGCTCACGCGTCCTGAGCGGGTCGGCGGACACCCGGGCAATCCTATGGAAAACAGAAACAGGCGAGCCGGTACACACGCTGAAGGGACACCCCAAGGCGATCATGGCCGTCGCCTATAGCCCGGACGGGAGCCGGGTCGCGACGGCTTCGGCCGACTTCAAGACCACCCTCTGGGATGTTGCTACCGGCAAGCAAACCGTCATCCTGCAAGGACACAAGGAAGAAGTCTCCTGTGTGGCGTTCAGTCCCGATGGCAGCCGGGTGGGGACCGGCTCCTGGGAAAACAACGGCATCATCTGGGACTCAACCACCGGCAAGCGAGTCGGGGGGACTGCGTTCAAGCACAGCAACGACGTCTATAGTATCGCGTTCACTTCTGACGGGCGCCGATTCATCACTGGCGACCGCGAAGAGTTGATCATGATGTGGGACACGGCCACAGGGCAGATGGTCCGCAAGTTCACGGGCCACAGTGCGGATGTGGTCTCCCTCGCCGTCAGCGTTGACGGGCGGACGTTCCTGAGCGGCTCGCGCGACGGCACGGCTAAGCTCTGGGATCTTGCCACTGGCCGCGAGTTGCTCACACTTACGACCGATGCAACGCGAAAGACCTGGGCGGTGGTCGCCCCGGACGGTTTGTTTGATGCTTCAGAGGCGGGGCGGCGGGCGATGGGCTTCCGATTCACGAAAATGCCGGGGGCGGAACTCGACCAGGTCTTCAACGACTGCTACCGCCCGGGCCTTCTGGCCGAGGTTTTCCAAGGACATCGCCCGTTCAATCCGAAACCGTTGGGGCGAAGCAAGCCGCCAGTGCTGAAAATCGTCTCACCGAAGAGCGGCGTTTCCACATCGCCGGCGACTATTACCGTGGACGTCACCGACCAAGGTGGAGGAATAACGAACCTTGCAATCGAGAACAACGGTGTCCGCATCACGGCTCCGACCAAATCGGAGCCGGCCCCGAACGGCAAGGCCAAACGGATCGCGTTCACCGTGCCGCTGACGCCGGGGGTAAACCGATTTCGCGTGAGAGGATCCAGTGCTGATGGTGCGTGCGAATCCACCCCTGCGGAAGTCGAGTTGACTGCCCCGCGGACGTTGGCGCAGCCAGGTCGGATGTACGTCGTCGCCGTCGGCATCGGCCACTTTGCCGAAAAGGGGTTCGGCCTGCGCTACTCGGCGAAGGACGCACGAGCACTGGCCGAACTGCTCCAGCGCCGCAGCCGGAAATTTCACGACCGGGTCGATGTCGTCCCTATCCTCGACCGCGACGCCACCAAGGCGGTCATCGACGAAACAATAAAAGACGTCGCCGAATTAACCCGCCCGCAAGACGCTCTGGTCGTCATCCTGTGCGGGACCGGGGCGATCATTGAGGACCGGTGCTATTTTGCCCCACACGACTTCCGCATCGGAGCCGACCGACTGGCGGACGCGATTAAGGCTCGCAGCCTCGCGGTGGATGAACTGGTGGCAGCGATGGGCTCGGCCGCAGCATTGCAGCGGGTTCTCGTCGTCGATGCGGCCGCTTCCGGTGCCGGGTTCAGTGCGAACTTGGAGGAGAGGTCGAAATTCGGGCTGCGGGGGATGGTGGAGAGGTGGGCCAGGTTCCACGGCATTCACACCCTTGCCACAGTGACGGCTTCTCACGATGCGACCGCGTTCGACAACCTCGGCCACGGCTTACTCACCTATGCCCTTTTGGCCGCAGCCAATGAGATTGATGGTGAAGCCGCAGGAGATCAACTCAGGGAATCCGTAGGCCCGCTCGATGTGAGAGATTGGTTTTCGTCCGCCGCCGAAAGGGCGCGTCCATTGGTGCAACGGCTCACCGGTAGCCGTCAGGAGGTTGAGACCGATTCCCAGACGCGAGGGTTTCCCATACTTGCGTCAGACAAGTAACGATGGATCCCGATGCGTAGCCAGATTCGTCTTCGGTTCTGGACCTCTCCCCGGAGCTTCCACGATGCGTACGACTCTGCGAAGTTGGATCGCTCGGATGCTGCTATTCGCCTCGGTCATGTTTCTATTGCTGTCGTACGCTCCGCAAGGCGAACCTGCGAACTCACTGTTCGAGTCACCTGGCCCACGGCGTGGAGACGACCCCGAGGCCAAGCCGGAAAAAGGCACGATCCCGAAGCCCATCGAGTTGTGGGCGAAGGATGTCCCTGGTGCGACGGGCGACTCCGACGAAGACAAGCCTGCCGTCTACCCGTATCTGCCGCCCCCTGACAAGAACACCGGAGCAGCCGTCCTGATCTGCCCCGGCGGCGGATTCAACACCCGATGTACCGACTATGAGGGCGTATTGATCGCCCAGTGGCTCAAGGCCCGCGGGATTGCCGGCTTTGTCCTCCGCTACCGCATCCGCCCGCTCTACACCAAGAGTGAGTCCATCCAGGACGCCCACCGTGCCGTGCAGCACCTCCGCGCCCACGCGGACGAGTACCGTATCGCCACGGACCGCATTGGCATCATCGGTTTCTCGGCCGGGGCGGAACTGGCTGCTGCGGCCACGTTCAACCCCCTGCCCGGTAAGGCCGATGCGATGGACCCGGTCGAGCGCTTCCCCAGCCGCGTCAACTTCATGATCCTCGCATACGGGTCCGCCCGCCTCCGCGGACCCGAGGTCGGGAAAGATGCCCTGGCCGCGGGTAAGCCTGCGCCCCCGCCGACGTTCCTCTTCTGCACCGCCGAGGACACCGGACACCTCACCGGCATGATCGACCTTTACGCCGAACTACGCCGACTTCGCGTGCCGGTCGAAGTCCATTTCTTCGAGCGCGGCGAACATGGGGTTGGCTTTGCCCAGGGAGATCCGGTCCTGGGGAATTGGCCGGGGCTGATGTATAGCTGGATTCGCGCGCACGGCTTCCTCACCGGCCAGAAACGGCTGGCGATAAAGGGCGTTGTGAAAGTCGATGGAGAACCGCTGGCACACGGATCGGTGACCTTTACTCCGATCGATGCCATCGGAGCGCCGCCGGTGACGGCATACGTGCTGAACACCGGCCCGGTCCGCGGCCAGTACAGCGTGCCCGCGGACCGCGGACCCACATCGGGGCGATACCGCGTTGAGGTTCGCCAGGACGCCACCCGATGGTTGAGCAATTCCCGCGATCCGGTCATGCAGAAGATGAACGAGAAACAGCGGAGCGGCACTCTTACCGATCAAGACCGCAGGGAATGGCACGAGTATGCCCGAAAGAAGAGCCTGTCTCCGAGTATTGAAGAGCTGAGAATCTTCCGCACTGTTCGGCCGAATGACCAACAGGACCTGATCATCGAAATCAAAGCTGCGGGCGAGAACCAGTTCGACATCGCCGTGTATAGCAAGTAGGACCCAGCCATGACGACCGCCTCCATCAACCGCCGAACGTTCTTGCTCGCCGGGACAACGACTCTGGCACATGCAGGTTTGACCTGTCGCGCATCCGAGCCCGAGGCGGCCCGGAGGTTCGACTTAGGGCCGGGCAAAGTCGAACCCGGCTACATACAGGTGCTCCCGGAAACGAACTACACCAAGGAGCGAGGCCACGGTTTCGAGCCCGGCGCGAAGGTCGTGGGCATCGACCGCGGCGGCAATGCACGCCACAGTCGCTTCTGCACTGCCGATCAACCATTCTACTTCTCGGTTACCGTTCCCGAAGGCAACTACACCGTAACCGTCACCCTCGGCGATGCTTCAGGAGAATCGGCGACCACGGTGAAAGCCGAGTTGCGCAGACTGATGGTGGAGCACGTCGGGACCGGCAAGGGGAAACTCGAAACACGTTCCTTCACCGTGAACGTCCGCACCCCGCAAATCGCGGGCGGAGGCGAGGTGAAGCTCAAGGACCGGGAGAAGAAGGACGAGTGGTGGGCCTGGGACGAGAAGCTCACGCTGGAGTTCAACGGACGCAGGCCGTGCGTGTGCGAGGTCGAAATCCTACGGGTCGATGTGCCCACCATTTACCTTCTCGGCGACTCAACCGTCTGCGATCAACCGCATGAGCCGTTCGCCAGTTGGGGACAGATGCTCCCGCGATTCTTCACCTCCGGCGTAGCGGTCGCGAACCATGCGGAGTCCGGCGAATCTGCCCGCAGTTCCCTCGCTGCCCGGCGTCTGGAGAAGGTTCTGTCCGGCATGAAAAAGGGCGACTTCTTGTTGATCCAGTTCGGCCACAACGACATGAAGTCGGTATCGGCCGCGGCGTACAAGGCCGACTTGAGGAGGTTCGTGACCGACGCCCACAAAAAGGAGGCGACCGTCGTCCTGGTCACCCCAATGAACCGCCGAACCTTCCAGGGTGATATCGTGACGAACAGCCTGAAGGACTTTCCCGACGCCGTGCGGGCATTGGCGAAGGAAGACGACGTCCCGCTGATCGACCTGCACGCGATGAGCAAGACGCTCTACGAAGCTGTCGGGCCGAATCATTCCGGGGTGTTCTTCAAGACGGGGGATGGCACCCACCACAACAACTATGGGGCGTACGAACTGGCCAGATGCGTGGTGGAGGGTGTCCGGCAAAACCAACTCAAGCTGGTGAAATATTTGGCAGCTGATGTCATACCCTTCAACCCGGCCAAGCCAGACCCGCTCGACGAGTTTAAGGTTCCAGCAAGTCCCCGGACTGGAAGCACACCGCCGGTGGGAAAGTGATCTCTGGCGATTCGCTGAAAATAGAGAGCTGCCCACCCAAGCAGCATAATATCAGCCCGCTTGTCTACCGACCATTTTTGGATGGTGGCGTAGGGCACGAAGACTCGGTGATCACGCCAGCGGTGCCAACATGCGTTGCGGTAGGGCAAGCCATCTTCGGCGACCGAAACCGGAGACGGAACACTTTCCGGCGAGTGATGTTGCGTTTAGCGGATCGAATCGACCTTGTCGAGGCCCACTTTGGGTAGGCCGTCGTCGCTGATGATCGTGTTCCGTTCCCTGGCCCGACGCGCCTGTTCGTCGAGAGAATAAATCGGGTTACCTTTCTCATCACGGCGGTCAGCCGTGTCGCCCGCACGATTTTTCTGATACACCTCGCGCGGACCCGCAAACCGGGAGCAAGCCGCCAGTGAGCAAAGCAGGATCATCACGAGCAGCCGTCGCATGGGTCAGGCTCCGAAAAGACAGCGGTTCCATCCACTAGCTATTATCGCAACCCCGTCGGTGTCGAGCCCAGCCGGTCAGTTGCCCGGGAGAGCCTTCGGTCGGAATCGCCCCACTCCCGCCCGGGACAACCCGCCGGAATTACCCAGCTTTCCGCGCTGCCAGTGCCTCCACCCGCGCCCGCCTTGAGCCTCAGTTGACGGCCGGATACCATATCCGATGACCTTCCGTCACACCTGCTTCTGCCAACCGGTCGGGCACCTTCGCCTCGTGGTTGGGACTCGGTCCTGCGACCACTGCGGGGGATAACCATGATCGCTCGGAAAAACCAGTCCTACGAGTACGCCGACGACATCTTCGACAAGACCCGGATGTCGTTCGGAGACCACATCGACGAGCTACGCACCCGGATGATCCGCGCGATCATGTGGCTGTTTCTATTCCTCGTCCTCGGATTTATCCTCGACGCAATTGGGGAGGCGGTTGGGAACCGAAACATCGGGATCGGTCGGCCGATGCTCGATGTGATCACCGATCCGGTCGAGTCGCAAGTCCGGGATTTCGACGCCCGACGGAACGAGAAGGCGTACCAGGAGAAGCTCAAAAATCTCAACCTGGCTGAGGTCCAGGAACAGCGACTCAAGGAGATCAAGGCGAAATTGGTTGATGCAGACGGGAACCGGATCGGCGAGCTGTCGGATCTCACCTCGGAAGAACGGGATCTGCTGCTTGGGCAGTCGGAGGAGATGCCGGTGGTGATCCCGGCGGAGGCATTCGCCCCGGTGTTCGGGCCGCCCAAGGAAGGAGCCCCGAAAGAGATTGTCACCAAGATCCGGGTCTACCCCGCCCAGATCAACTACCTGAGCAAGAAGGGTGAGCCGCTCCTCGGAGGGAAAAAGTACCTGAGCACCCTCAGCCCCCAGGAGGGCATGGTGGTCTGGTTCAAGGTGTCGATCATTTGCGGGATCGTGCTCGGGAGCCCGATGATCCTGTACCAGTTCTGGGCTTTCGTCGGGGCCGGACTTTACCCCCACGAAAAGCGCTATGTCTATGTCTTTCTCTGGCCGAGCCTCTCTCTATTCATCTTCGGCGTACTGCTGTGCCAGTTCGTGGTTCTCCCGGGGGCTGTCAAGGCGTTGCTGGCGTTCAACGAGTTCCTGGGGCTCGATCCGGACATCCGGCTCCGCGAGTGGCTTAGCCTGGCCCTGATCCTGCCACTCGTGTTCGGCATCTCGTTCCAGACCCCCGTGGTGATGGTCTTCCTGAACCGGATCGGGCTATTCACCGCCGCCGACTACCTCAGCAAGTGGCGATACGCCTGCTTCATCCTGGCAGTTCTGGCGGCAGTGCTGACCCCCACCCCCGATGTCATTACCATGATGTATATGTTTGTCCCAATGTTTGGACTTTATATTGCTGGAATTCTCATCTGCTATTACTTCCCGGGGATCAGGAAATCCGACGTGGACGAACCGGCCGCCGAGGAGATCGCTGTCTGATGCAGGAACCCGCCGAGACTGTCGCGTCGACGAACGATGATTGGACGTAGACATGGGAGTGCGAGGCTTCTGCCGAGNNGCCTCGCACTCCCGTTATACCGACAGTGGGTTTATGCACGCCCAAGCCCTCCCCACCTTCGATGTTGAGCGTCGGAGGAGAACCCACCGGGGCGTTCCCGCAACGAGTCCACCCAGCCATTGCTCCGGGCCGGAAATCACCGGCCGGTTCGGCAGTTGGGACGAATCGCCCGCCCATACCGTCAGGTCCGATGCATTTACCCGACCCCGCGAACCCGACCGTGTTTCTTGTCGGGGCCGGCCCCGGCAACCCGGGACTGCTCACGCTCCGTGCTGCCGAGGTTCTCGCCCGGGCGGATCTGGTTCTCTACGACCAGCTTGTCCCGGAGCGATTACTCGATCTGGTTAACCCGGCTGCGGAGCGAGTCTGTGTCCGCGACCTTCCAGGTAATCACCCGGACAGGTATCCCCACATCCATCAGTTACTGATCGAGAAGGGCCTGGCCGGAAAGACCGTCGTGCGGCTGAAGGGGGGCGACCCGCTGATCTTCGGACGGGGCGGCGAGGAGGCCGAAGCCCTGCGATCGGCTGGGGTCGTCTACGAGATCGTTCCGGGAGTCACGGCCGCTCTTGCTGCCGGGGCGTTCCTGGAGATTCCGCTGACCCACCGCAACTACGCCAGCGCTGTCGCTCTGGTCACGGGGCATGAACTTCCGAGCAAGCCCGGCAACCGGCTCGACTGGAAGGCGCTGGCTGCGTTCCCTGGAACACTTTGCATTTACATGGGGGTTGCCCGGCTCCCGGTGATCGTTGCGGAGTTGTTGAAACACGGCAAAGATCCCAACACCCCCGCAGCAATCGTCGAGCGTGCTAGCACTGGGGATCAACGGGCCGTCCACACCCGCCTGGCGGATCTGGAAGCTGCCCGTCGCCACGCCGGGCTCGAAGCCCCGGGGCTGATCCTTGTTGGTGAGCCGGTCGCCCACCACCCCGCGCAGTCATGGTGGGAGACCCGCCCGTTATTTGGCCGCCGGGTACTCGTCACACGCCCGGCACACCAGGCCGGAGGCATGGTTCGGACACTGGAGCACCTGGGTGCTGTGGTGTACCAGCAGCCGACAGTCGAGATCCGGGAGCCGTCGGATTTTGGCGCATTCGACCAGGCTCTCAATCAGATTCGCGACGGTGAGTGGGACTGGCTCGTGTTCACGAGTGCAAACGGGGTCCACGCTGTTCTCCGTCGATTGGAGGCACTCAACCGGGATCTGCGCGATCTTGGCCGGGTCCGGCTGGCTGCGATTGGCCCGAAGACCGCCGCGGCCCTCCGGGAGTACCGGCTCCGGGCGGATCTGGTCCCGGACGCCACGTACTCCTCCGATGGTTTGGTCGCGGCCCTGGCTCCCCAGGTCGCGGGACGCCGGATTCTCCTCGCTCGGGCGAACCGGGGACGGGAACTCCTTCGAGACGAGCTGGCAAAGATCGCAACCGTGGAACAGGTGACGGTCTATGATCAGGTCGATGTCGTCACCCCGAACCCGGCGGTACTGGACCAACTCCGCCGCGGCGAAATCCGTTACATCACCCTGCCGAGTTCCCGGATCGCCGAGAATCTCTTGCGAGCGTTCGACGACACCATTCGTGGGAGAGTGGAGCGTGGCGAGGTGAATTTGGTGGCGATCAGTCCCCAGACGGGGGATGCGGTCCGTCAGATGGGCTACCGCGTCGCGGCGGAGGCGACGAGTTTCACCGCCGACGGGTTGATTGAAGCAGTCGTTCGACTCGTCCGGGCGGAGGGATCGCCAGCCTGAGCCGATCGGCACGAAGTCCTTATTTCAGTTCACGAAAAGTGTTCCAGCCGAGATAGCCGATGATCCCGGCCGCTATGATGCCGAACACATCGACAGCGATGAACGAGCTCCCACCGAATGGGAACCCGGCGAAGAGGTCGAGAAGGAAGAGTAGGAGCAGCAGGCCGGCGACCCCCATCGCTCCGTAGCACAGCCCTTTTTCCATCGCCCGACCTTTCCGCGGTAGAAAAACCCCACCCTGGCCCATTCATTGGGCGGGTCGTAAGGATAGGAGACGGACCCGATAACGGTTACGGCTAGGGTTTCGGATAGGAATCATTGTATTTGCAAGCTGGCCAGTCGCAACTCCATCAGCCACGTCCGGATCGGAACGTCCGCAGGTCGGGCCGGGCGAATCGCATAACCGGTATCCCTGGACGAATTGCACCCTGCACTGAGACCGGCCCACTGTTGCCGAAACTTCACCAATTCCCAGAATCTCTTGCCTTCATCTCCTTGATGCAATGGTCCTTGACAGGAGCCTGCCACCGGCTAACTTGAAAACAGTCTCCTTTCCCTTTTGCCCGCATCATCACCGGAAACCCTTCTCATGGCTCAAGACTCCGCCTGATGACACGGGCAACTATGACCCTGCTTGGTGTGGAATGACACGATTTATCTCCCTTGCTGTCATGCTCTTCTTCCTGGTTGGGTGCGGTGGGGGCAAGGGTGCCCCAGCCGGTACGGTGTCGGGGAAAATCACTTACAAGGGTCAGCCAGTCAATGGCGCTGCCCTCCAACTGACCCAGACCGCTGGCCAGGGGGACACCATCAACATTCCCGTCACTCAAGAAGGGACGTTTTCCGTCGCGGATGTCCCGGCTGGCGACTACATCGTGGTCGTCGTTCCCTCCTCCGGGGCCTCGCCCGTACACATACCGAAGAACACGGACCCGGCCAAACTCGCCGAGGCCAAGGCGAAGGTCGAAGCGACAAAGACCCCCCCGACCATCCCCATTCCAGAGAAGTACAAGCAGCGATTGACGAGCGGCTTGAACATCACCATCGCCGCGGGGCAGCAGACAAAAGACATCGAGTTGAAAGACTGACCCGCCACCGGGTACTCTGTGATGACCCCGACCGATCCGACCTGCTCCGCGCCCACCCCGAAGACTCGCTCCGGGCGGTGGCGCGGGTTCTTCGTCGTGGTTGTCGGCGGCCTACTGGTCGCCGGTGGGTGGCTCGGCTGTGAGTGGTGGTCGGGGTGGCACGAGCGTTTGGCTCGCATGGCACTGGAGGAAGAAGAACTGGAGAGCGCACAGCGCCACATCGGCCTGGCCCTGCAAATCCGCTCCGACCGTGTCTCCACCAACCTCTTGGCTGCCCGGATTGAACGAGCCAGGCGGGCCTACCCGGAGGCGGAACAGTATCTCGTGCGTTGCAAGGAACTGGGCGGCATGACGGAGCCCCTCCAATTGGAGTGGATTCTCCTCCGTTGTGAAAAGGGCGATGTGGACGAACTGTCACCCGCTTTGCTTGTCGCCGTGGAGCAGAACCACCCCGAATCAGCCGCCATCCTTGAAGCGTTGGCACTCGTTTACATGCGGCAAACTCGCTACACCGAAGCGATTCGGGTACTGAACAAGTGGGTTGAGCGGGTTCCCGATTCTCCCCGCGCACTCGACTGGCGCGGGTGGGTCAATAACCAGTTGGATGCACGCGGACCCGCCATTGACGATTACACGCGAGTGCTGGAACTCCGTCCAGGGCGGTCAGCCGTTCGGCTCCGTCTGGCGGAACTCCTGATTCACAGTAAACGGCATCCGGAGGCTCTCCCGCACCTGGAGCGGTTACGAGCCGAGCAACCCGACAACCCAGAGGTGATGGTCGAGTTGGCGGCCTGTCGCATCGTCCAACTCCGGCTAGTCGAGGCTCGACAACTCCTGGATGAAGTCCTCTCAGCGCACCCAGATCAGTTCGCTGCTCTGCGGTTGTATGGCGATCTGGAGCGTCAGTACGATCACTACGCCGAGGCGGAACGCTGGCTGCGTAAAGCGTTGGAGCAAAAGCCCCTCGACCCGGTGGCGCGCTATTCCCTTCACCTCACCCTCCTGGCACAACCCGAGCGTCAGCGGGATGCAGAGACCGAGCGAATCCGTTGGGAACAGGACCGTGAAATCACCTTGCGGCTCACACGGCTAGTCCGGGCCGATCTGGCCGAACGACCGAATGACCCTGACCTTGCGGCAGAGGCGGGGGCACTCCTTCTGCGGATCGGAGAGGATCAGAGAGGGCTGTTCTGGTTGAATAAGGCCCTGGCGATTAACCCTCGACACGCCCCGAGCCACAAGGCACTGGCAGCGTACTACGAACGAACGAACAATCCGGCTCAGGCGGAGATGCACAGGCGGAACCTGGCTGCGAGCGGGTCCACGAAGTGAACCACCGGCTTAGGACTTCCGGCCAGAACCTAACCGCCCAACCCCCTTCCCTAAGAAGGAAGGGGGAGCCGGAGTCGGAACCTAACCGCCCAACCCCCTTCCCTAAGAAGGAAGGGGGAGCCGGAGGGAGGTTGGACTCCCCTCTGCCTCTCAGTCCAGGGGTTTTGTCCGCTGGTCCTTAGGTTCTGAGTCTGCTCCCCCTTCCTTTCCAGGGAAGGGGGTTGGGCGGTTAGGTTCTGGCCGCTCATCCTACGTCTGGGAGGTCGAGTGGGCTCAGCGCTGGAAGAGACTGACCACTGGTACCGTGAATCCAGGCAGGTGAGGGTCGGCTGAGAGCGGTTGGGTTGTGTTGAAAAGCTCGACGGGTTGACCAGGCCGGTGGACCGTGACCGACTGGTAGTCCGGGTCAATCACCCACACCAACGGCACGCCTGCTGCGAGATAATCGTTGACCTTCTCGGTCACGTCCTTCTTCACATCGTACGGCGAAAGGATTTCGACCACAAGCGTCGGGACACCTTCAATGAGTGTCGTTTCATCCGTTTGTGCGGCGACGACCTCCGGCCCGACGTACACCACGTCGATCCCGACACAGGTGTCCGGGTTCCGGGCCAGGTAGACCCCTGCCTCGCCACCGTAGACTTCTCCTCGTGGTTGGGGTTGGGTGTCAATCCAGACACCGATCAACTGGCACAACCGACCAGTCAACGCAGCATGGAACCGATTCCGTTTCGTCATCTCCTGCTCCCGGAGTTGACCGCGAATCAGCCACCGGTCCTTCCCATCGTCTGGCATCGCCAGGAGATCGTGGACGGTGTACAAACGAGGACGAGGCCCGATGGGGGTCGGCACGACCACAGCAGACATCCTTCATCCTCCCATTTTCGGTAGCCTATCACGGCCGCTTCATCTCGAACAGGTCGGATGTGTGGCACCAGTAGTCCGCACCAAGCCGGGCGACGGTCCGGAGTTTTCGTGGATCGACCCGTCCAGCCTCATCCAGCACCTCGTCGGCGATGTGCATCATGAGCACCTCCCCGATCACGATATTCGCCGAGATCGGCCCAGTCCCGCATGGGATAATCTGCCTCACCCGGCACTCCATACTCACCGGCGACTCCGCCACCCGGGGCGGTCTCACTTTCACGCTCGCAATGGTGGAAAGGCCGGTCAACGCGACCTCGCTCTCATCGGGTGGGAGTTCCTTGCTCGATAGATTCACTTGCTCAAGAAGCGGAGCTGTGGCCGCGTTCAGGACGAACTCAGGAAGGGCTTCGAGGTTGAGGAGTGTGTCCTTCTTGGAACCATCCCGACGGAGGGATGGGGAAAACGCCACGACCGGGGGATTGGCACCGAAGGCATTGAAGAAGCTGAACGGAGCGAGGTTGACCACACCCGTCAGGGAGAGAGTACTCACCCAGGCGATGGGCCGGGGGGTCACAATCCCGGTGAGCAGGTAGTATACGTCGACAATACTCGCGGAAGCGATATCCAGTTCCACGCGGGAACTCCTTGGTTGGGTTTGGGCGGTCGTAGCCGGTCGCCGGGCTCCAGGACTCCTTCCAGGGCGAACTGGAACGGTGGCCGAGTCCCGTGTGAAGGACTGGGCGAGCCGGATCTGGGTGGTGATCGCGGTCGCCCCGAACGCGATGGTGATAGCGGGGCCACGCTGTTTTACACGTTCTCGATGCTCTCGGACCGGTGTCAGGTGTACAATCTTCGTGTGGGTCGGGCAGGAACGCCCGATCAACCAACGGGCCTGATACAGGAACCCGCTGTGGCAGTCTCATTCCCGGAGCGATNNTACGTCCAATCGTCTTTCCATAGAAGCGATAGCCTCAGCGGGTTCCTGCCTGAGAGCCGGGTTTCTTGCTCCCACTCCGTCAAGTGCGAACCTGCACCCGTAGAAGTGTGTCGGTGGAAAAAGTGGGACGCGGGTCGCGGCCCTGCTGGTCTCTTGTTGGATCCACTCACGGCGTCTGTCGCCTGGGGTGAGGACGCCCCACCCTACCACCCAGCGGCGCAGAGGTGCCTGCCATGTCAGATATCGTCAAAGTCAGCAAGTTCCTCAGTCTGGTTCTGCGTCACAAACCCGAAGAGATCGGTCTTGTGCTGGATGAGAATGGGTGGGCCGAGGTCGAAGAGTTGATTCGACTTGCCAACACCAGGGGGCACCGGCTCACCCGACCCTTACTGGAGCGTGTCGTCGCCGACAACGACAAGAAACGGTTTGCCTTCAGCGAAGACGGCGTCCGAATCCGAGCGAACCAGGGTCACTCGGTCGAGGTCGATCTCGCACTTCCCCCCTCCGAACCGCCCGAGTTGCTCTACCACGGCACGGCGTCGCGATTCGTCGACTCCATCCGTGCCGAGGGTCTGCACTCGGGCAACCGTCAGCATGTGCATCTGTCGCTCGACGTCACCACTGCGACCAAAGTCGGTCAGCGGCACGGCAAACCCGTGATCCTGGTCGTGCGGGCTCGTGAGATGTCGACGGCGGGGCACACGTTCTTCTTGTCGGCCAACGGCGTCTGGTTGACCGAGCGAGTGCCGGTCGAGTTTATCACCTTCCCCGGAGCGTGAGGCGATTGCGCTGCGGAGTGAACCGAATTCGACGAGATGAAGGCCAATCCACCTCCACAACATCACCGCGGTTCATGCGTCTTTCCGGATGAGGTCATCGTCGGCCGAGTCGTCCCAGTTACGGCCAATCGGCCGTAAGACAGCCTTCACCTTGTTGTAGACTTCCCGGCGGATGAGCAGGTATTCCTGCCCGGTTCGTGTGTCAACTGCGACTGGCGGCTGCTGCGAGGCATCCAGGGCCTTTGCCTGCGTTTCAGTCAATTCGATCATGGTCGGTTCCTCAGATGACATGACCAGATTCTACCCGCCTTCACGCCTCTCGCACCAGCAGCTTTGGCCTGGCTGTCGGCAGCTAGGGGCGAACGCCCTGGGTGTGAGGCGAACGCGGTGGGTGTGAGGGCAACGCCCTGGGCTAATTGATCCGTTCGCGGACGCCCTTCGATTGGGTATCATGTCGGTGGTTCAATGTGCCGCACGGTCGGTGGTTCAATGTGCCGCACGGAGCGAACCACCATGAGCGGTGACATCCAAACCCCACTGCCCGAGCCCTCCGACGCCCCGAAGCCGATCCCCCCGGTCGCCGACGCCGAGGCGAAACTCCGGTCGATCGCGGAACGGCAGGGCACGCTTGGGACGGCGACTTTCGAGAACCTGTTGGGGGCAGGTGCCCACCTGTGGGCGACCGACGAAGAGTTTGATCGGTTCCAGCAACTCATCCGGGAATCGCGGGGCAAGGAGTAGCCCGTGGCCTTCCGCCTGCTCAACACGAATATCGTGCGGAAATCGCCACCTGGCGCGGATGTGACAATCCTACCGCCTACCCCGGCTGGGTGATCTGGTAGAACGGCACAAGACTCCTCCCGTGGGCATTCCAATCAACACGAGTTCCTCGTGTTCATCTGCGTGGCAATACTCTCAAAATCCCCGGTCAAGGACCGCCCGCAGCGGGGTGTGGGCTGCCACACATTCACGGAGCGAACCACCCCATGTCACCGGCGATTCTCCTCGCCTTGGCCCTGGCTCCCGGGGCCGATCCCCTGGGTAAGAAAAGCTATGGCCCAGCATACATCCGGCCCGAGGCTCCGTTCGGATACCTGTACCAACCCGCCTACGATCTGAATCTGGTCGCGCGAACCCCGGCAACACGCTATGAACCCCAGCCCGGTGACATTCTCCTGCTGAGCGACACCAACCTGTTCTGGACTTCGCTATACCTGATCGCAGCCAGCGGCAAGCCAGGTCATTCGGGTGTCGTTGCCCGGATGCCGGACGGTAAGCTCGGGGTTCTGGAGGCGGGGTATAGCGATGGTCTCTGGACCCGGCTCACCCCGCTCGACTACCGGATCAACAACTACCCGGGGACAGTCTGGGTTCGACAGCCGCGAGTCCCCCTCACACCGGAGCAGGACGCTGCCCTCGCCCACTTCGCAGCTTTGGCGGCTGACCAGCCCTACGCCAAGGTCGGCTTTGCCTTGCAGATCACGCCGTTCCGCGCTCGCGGACCGATCCGGACCGCGTTTGTGGGGAAGGTCCGTGGCCCGGGGCACCGGTATTTCTGTGCTCAGGTGGTGATCGAGGCTTTGGCGGAAGCCGGGCGGATTGATCCGCAAACCGCCCGCCCTTCTGCGACCTACCCACGTGATCTGTTCTTTGATCGATCGATCAATCTCTACATCAACCATCACCCACCCCTGGCGGGCGGGTGGGATCCGCCAGCACTCTGGACACCCGAAATCGGGTCGACTGCGCAGGGCAAGGACCGCCCCCCGGTCGGGGTCTACACTCCACCCCCACCACTGGCTCCTGGAACGGCAGCACGCTTTCCACGTTGATCCGGCATCAGTGAGGCCGGATACTGGGCGGTACTCCATCCACTGCCCGGAGGTGTCGGCCGTGATTCGCTTCCTGCTCCTCGTACCACTGTTGGTATTCGCTCCGTTCAGCCATTCTGCCTCACCGGCCTTGGCACCACCGGACAAAACCCCTCAACTGGGAGGCAGAGGGGAGTCCAATTGCCCTCCTGCTCCCCCTTCCTTCTCAGGGAAGGGGGTTGGGGGGTTAGGTTTCGTCCGCTCATCCTCGGCACCTCCGGGATCAGGCTCCCCCGGTTCGCCGCAGGCTCTCCCCGGTCTGGCTTCCGGATATCACCAGATCCGCCTCAACGGCCATACGTTCACCCTCCCGACCGGGTTCACCATCGAACTGGCGGCCGGTCCCGATCTCGCGGCCCGACCGATCGTCGCGGCCTTCGACGAGAAGGGCCGGCTCTACGTCTGCGACTCGTCCGGATCGAACGAGCGGGTCACCGAGCAGGTGAAGATGAAGCCGCACCGGATCGTCCGGCTCGAAGACACCAACGGCGATGGCATCTACGACAAGTCAACGGTCTACGTGGCGAACGTGATGTTCCCGGAGGGAGCGATGTGGCGAGACGGGTCGCTGTACGTCTCCGCTCCCCCCAACATCCTGAAATTCACCGACACCAATGACGATGGGAAGGCGGACAAGGAAGAGGTCTGGTTTGATGGGAAAACACTCACCGGATGCGCGAACGATCTTCACGGACCCTACCCCGGACCCGACGGCCGGATCTACTGGTGCAAGGGGGCATTTGCGAAGCAGGAGTATAAACTCCCGAACGGGAAGCCCTTCACCACCCGGGCCGCGCACATTTTCCGTGCGAAACCCGATGGCTCGAACATCGAACCGGTGATGACGGGTGGGATGGATAACCCGGTCGATGTGGTGTTCACCCCCGGCGGCGACCGGATCTTCAGCACCACGTTCTTCCAGCACCCGGGCAACGGGAAGCGCGATGGGCTGGTCCACGCCATCTACGGTGGGGTGTACGGGAAGGATCATGATCCGGTCCACGAACACCCCTGGACGAGTCCGCAACTAATGCCAGTGATGACCCACTTGGGACCGGCCGCCCCGTGTGGGCTGCACCGGTATGAATCCAGTCAGTTTGGCAAGGAATACGAGAATACGATTTTCTGCTGTCAGTTCAACCTCAGGAAAATCAGTCGACATCTTCTTGTCCCATCGGGCTCGACATTCACTACGAAGGATTCCGACTTTGTGGTCTCGGACAGCCTCGATTTCCACCCGACCGACGTGATCGAGGACGCCGATGGTTCGCTGCTGATCGTCGACACCGGCGGCTGGTACAAGCTCTGTTGCCCGACCTCGCAACTCGTCAAACCGGACGTGATGGGAGCCATCTACCGGGTGAAGAAAATCGGAGCCCACCAGGTCGATGACCCGCGCGGACTGAAATTGGAGGAGTGGTCCGGGAACAGCATCAACCATGTCGTCTCGCTCCTTGACGACTTCCAAACGGCAGTCCGTTGGCGGGCGGTCGAATGGTTGGCGGCCCGAGGCCAAAAAGCGATCAAGCCACTTGTTGCCTTCCCCTACTGGGCAGGTGGGACGTCGTCCACCGGCACCCTTCACGCCCTTCATGCTCTGACGCGGATCGATCACCCAGACGCCCGCAAGGTCGTTCGTGAGATCTATCTGGACTACCAAGACGATGCGGTCCACACCGCAGCGATCCACTCCGCCGGGCTGTGGCGGGACAAGGAGGCAGTGCCGCAACTGGTCGCGCGGTTCAAACAGGACTCACCCCATGTCCGTCGGGCGGCGGCAGAAGCCCTCGGCCGAATCGGCGATCCCAAGGCTGTCCACGCGATCCTGCAGGCCCTCACGGACAAGAACAACGACCGTGCGCTGGACCACTCCCTCACCTATGCCTTGATCGAGATCGGCGACCCGAAGGCCGTGGAGCACGGGCTAACGCACAAGTCCCCCAGGGTGCGTCGGGCTGCGATCGTTGCCCTCGACCAAATCCCCGGTGGGAAGCTTGAGGCGGAGACTGTGCTCGCTGAACTCGACGCCAGCGACTCGGCCCTTCGCGAAACAGCGTGGTGGATCGCCGGGCGGCACCCGCAGTGGGGCGACCGGCTCGCTGGCCGCTTCCGGGTGGTGCTTCGGGCGCGGGGCATTCCCGAGGGGTGGGTCGACGAGCGGGCCGGCGAGTTGGCCCGGTTCGCAAGCAACTCGGCCATCGAAAAGCTACTGGCCGAAGCGGTCGAAGGAAAATTGACCGAGGAGAGAGGAAACTCCTCTATTGGGAGATTTGCACCGTCAGTCGGGGCCAGGGCGATGGCTCGCGCGAGCAAGAAGACGACACCGCCCGCATGGTTCGAAGCGCTCGGAACTGCCATCGCCCGGAAAGACCACGACCTGGGAGAGTTTCTCCACACCGCCCGGGTTCTCCCCCCGTCTGCGAAAGCCCCACCCGCCGCGTTCACGGGTACACTCCTGACGCTCTCCCTGGACACCCAGCAACCAGCCGAGGTGCGGCTCGCTGCGCTGGCCTCTCTCCCACCGGGAGAGGTTCTCTCCCCAGATGCGTTCGCTTTCGTGATTCAGCACCTGGCGAAGACGGCAACACCAGCCGAACGAGGGGCCGCTTCTGATGCGATCTTACGTGCATCGTCCCACCCAGACCGGCTGATGACTCTGGCCGCGGCGTTGAAGACAACCGGTCCGCTTGACCTCGCGAAGTTGCTCCCGGCGTTCGCCAAATCGACCGACGATAAGGTGGGGCTCGCGCTCGTGACGGCTTTGTCCGACCCCAACCTTCGAGCCGTCGTCCGGGTCGAACAGGTGAAACCCATGCTGGACAAATACCCGCAGCCGGTCCAGGTCGCTGCGGAGACGCTGTACGCGCAACTCGCCGAGGTCCGTAAGGACGAGCGGGCGAAGCTCGAACGGCTGGTGAAGGAGATGCCGACCGGCGACATCCGCCGCGGGCAGGTGGTCTTCAACGGAGCGAAGGCCCAGTGCGTGGCCTGCCACAAGATCGGCTACGTCGGTGGCCTGGTCGGACCGGACCTGACCCGCATTGGCAGCATCCGGACCGACCGCGACCTACTCGAATCGATCGTCTTTCCCAGCGCCAGCTTTGTCCGCAGCTACGAACCTGTGCGTGTGACCACACTCGATGGACGGATTCTGAACGGTATCCTCAAGAAGGACGCCGCGGATGAGATCGTTCTGGTCGTCGCGGCGGACAAGGAGGAACATGTGGCGCGCGCTGATGTGGAGACCATCACCCCGGGGACCGTCTCGGTCATGCCCGCCGGATTGGACCAGCAACTCACCCCGCAAGATCTGGCGGACCTTGTGGCTTTCCTCAAGGCGTGTCGGTAGTCCTGCGAAGATGCCCGAGCCGGATTGTCGAGCTGAGAGGGTGTCAGGCAGGCTGCGGGAGAAAATCTCTCAGCGGGATTGGGTGCCACGGGCGGCTAGTCCGCCCGTGCAACGTCTTCACGGGCGGACTAGCCGCCCGTGGCACCCACAAGCGTGGTTGGTCAGTTCCGGCCCTCTCCCTGATCGATCAGAATCCACCAGGCACCGTGTCACTCCTCAACGCGATAACGATCAATTTGGAGGAGTTCGTTAACGGCATTGCCCGGAGGGATTGGGATAACGTGGAAACGGCTATGGGCGTTTCACCGGAGTCTCGGCTGGGCTCTTCGCGGGGGGCAAGACAGGGAGGGTCGGGGGCGCGTTTGTTGGCCCCATCGGTGGCGGGGCCGGGACCGTTTCGGGGGTCACAGGCGTCGCTTCCAGGGGAGCTGGCGGGCTGCCCGATCGCGCGCCTCCGCTGACCCCGGTGATCTCCGCCGCGGGCACCTCAAGGTCGACGAGCACAACGTTCGGATAGACGGATTCGGTCGTGTTCTCAGCCCGATCGACAGCCCGAATGCGGACATAGAATTTCCACACTCTCTCGTCAGGAATCTCCCAGGTGTACTGCCCAACATAGCGAGTGTTCCCCATCGAATCCCCCTGGGACTTCCCGGGAGGCAACCGGTCCGCGATCTTCTTCCATTCCTTCGCATCCAACGCATCCGCATACTCTAGCGTGATTGGGAACGCCATCAGCGTCCGATCCTGGGTCTCCCACCCAATCTCGACGAGCGGGCCTCGGGCACCCCCCTTCGACACTCGCACATAGGTGATCTTCGCGAACGGTTTTTCGGTATCGACCACGACATAGAGCATGGGCTGGTCGAGTTCCTTCGGCGGGTCGGCCTTCACACCCGCCCCACTCTCCAGAGCAACGAAGAACCCATACCCCCCGTCCTCCTTGACCGAATGCTCCAATGGCAGGGTGTGGTCTCGGTCGGTCGGCATGAGATTGACGGCGAACTCGCGGGCCAGCTTCCACCCGCCCGCATCCCGGTCGCTGCGAACGTAAAGACGAGCGCTCTTGATCCCCGAGCGACCCATTCGCTGGACGGTGTAATGGACTGTGAAGTCCTTGGTCTTCACATATTCGATCCGGGGGGACGACTGCGGCGGTGCTATGCCGCCGAGGGGATCGCGGAAGGCTCCGCCATCCGGCCCGACATCAGGTCCACCACGTGGGAAAGCCGCTCCGACAGTCGAACTCGCAGGCACACGGACCGGTAGAGAGTAGGTCTCGTTCCCAGCTTGATCACGTGCTTTGACCCGCACCTCAAGGCTCTGTCCGGGTTGAAGAGCCCATTCGTAACGGTCGACTGGCCGAAAGAGTCTGGGCGAGCTCCCCTCACCCCCGTCAGTCACAGTCAACCACCGCGAGTTATTGCCCTGCCTGGCCTGGAGTTCGATCGATCGTGTATCGAGGTTGGCGTCGGATACCTCCCAGGCCACACCATTGCCGCGAGCGACCACCCTCACGAGTGGGAGGACCGTATCGATGACAACGTTCAGGATCGGGGTGAGATCCTCCACCGGCGGGCTTACCTCCCCGCCCGGATACCAGAATCGCAGGCTGAACTCGTACTCCCCGTCTTTTTCGGCCGTGAAGTTCAGCCCTTTCTTCCCTTGCGGGAGGGCTTTCAGCTCGTCGAGCGGGTACTTCGTTGCGGGCTGCCACTTCCCACCATTGAACCGGAAGTAAAGCTGGAGGGACGTAACTCGTCCGCGGCTTTGATCGATCGCTGCGATGTTCACCGGGATGATAAACTTGCGATGTGGGTGGTGGTACGTCTTGAGTGGCTCCCGCCCGGGCTCCTGGGAGGTTGCGGCCGGACCCACCCCGAGGGTGGTCAGACCGGCGAACAGCATCACGGCCCCCCACCGTTGCACGGTCGCGCCTCCGTTCGCTGGGGATTGGTCACACTGGACCGGCAAAGGTGCGGGTCAGGAACCGATCCAGGGGCACGTTCCCCCTCCGTCGAAGGATCGGCCGAGAGGAACGGGGGGCTTTAGGGAAAGGTCAAGTGGGATGGGAACAAGGGAGGCAAAATGATCCTTCACCAGACTGGGCAAGAAGGATCAGGCTTTCCTCTCTCTGCAAACTCTTTCCCAAAGGTCGTGGGTTGTCTCATTTTGGGTGTAACCGGTCGGGCTCGAAGCCTCGAAGAGGCGGCAGATAATAGCCCAGGGCGTCAGCCCTGGGAGCCAAGCGATGCGGAGTAACGCCAGCCCTGTCCAGGGCTTACGCCCTGGGCTACTGTCTGNNAAACCTCGGCTTTGGGGCGAGCCTGACCGGTTACACCCGTCTCATTTTGGGAGCAAGCATCGGTATAACGGACGGGCGAGGCTCCTGCCGAGCGCGAGAGCGATGCGCTTGGCAAGAGCCGCGCCCTCTCGTCTGTGCGTCCAATCGTCTTCACGTCGATGGGACACCCCGGAACGGTTGGTGGATCAGCGGAAGAAGTTTCGCCAACAGGAGACGACATCAGCTCGCGGCGGCCGGCGAGGGTGGCCCCGTTTTCGGGCCACCTGCTGGCGGCTGGGAATCCGCATGGGGCGGAGGCGATGCCCAACGAGCAAGCAAATGCGTGGCACCGGGAAGCACCAGTGCAAGACGCAAGACTCGCAGAAGACGCAGGTTACGGAAAAGTGTAGCGACCGCGGCTGGGCCGGTGGTCGTGGCCTCAAATGGTGCTGCAACCATCAACCCAGGTGATCCGACACCACGTGCCAGACGTATCTCAGTGGTCGCGGGCTCAGGAAGCACTGTGACCGATGGCTGGGCAGTGCCCTTCTTCAGGTCGATGGCCACCTGGGCATCGACATCGAGAGCCGCGACGATTGCCGCCGCCCGAGCCTGATCCGGATCAGCCGCTTCGAAGGCATATCGGAGTTTTGGGAGATCCGGCCCACCCCGAAGTCGGTCCCGGATCACCCCGGGAGGCAGGTAGACAAGAAGCATCGTCATCATGAGTAGTTCAAACAGATTCAGTCCCATCAGCACCCCAATACTGGCGTGCAGGAGAACAGCCATCCAGAGCATTACAGGTCGGGCACGGGTCCAGACGAAGAACGGGAAGGCGATCTCCAGTCCCCAGGTAAACCACACTCCGATGGCAATCGTGAGGTAATACAGTGGCTTGATCGAGGCGATCCCACGGAGCATTTCCTCGAACCAGGTATAGCGCAGGAGTGTGAATTCTGGGTTCATCATCACGTCCCAGAAGGCGAACCCGCTCCACCAGGCTTCGCCCTTGAGCTTGGAGAGTCCAGCGGCCATGTAGATGAAGCAGAAGTGGACCTGAATCAGTCGGATACCGAAAGCAGCCCCGACCGATGGTGGTGCTTGAGCCAGGAACGACCTTGTGGCGTCATCGATTGTCCCGGACCGGCGCAGGCTGGCCCGGACTGCTCGATAGCGAGCGATCAACCGGTCGACAGACAGGGCTGCCCCGCTGTTCCCGATGACGAGATAGATGAGCAGGATGTTCATCATCGTGTCCATGCCGAACAGGATCTGGTTCGTGCGGTGGACGTAGCCCACTACCGCGACCCAGGTCAGGACGGCGGTCACGCGGGTGCAGAACCCGACAGTGAACAGGACCATGACAACCAGACCGAGCCCGTGCAGTACAGCCATCTGCGTCGGGTCGGAAACGTGGAACCAAACGGATACCAGGGGGTGTCCCTTGCGGTAGAGTTTACGGGGGTCGCTATTCCAGTATTCCAGGTAGTCGGTCAGTTGTTTCCGCTCGGCTTCGTTGTCCGGGAGGCTGGTGATAAATTGGATCAAGGCAAGACGTTGGAACCGGTTCAATTCCACGATGTGGAGGATGACATACTTTGCGTCGGTCGGATCGTTGGGGAGAACGGCTATCAGCGCCCGCAGATCGGCCACCGCGTTCTTTCGATCCTCGGCGGGGAGGCCGAGCAAGAACGCGGGAATGAGTGTCACCGAGTCCCGGGTCTCGTGCGGCTTGTCGAGGTAAAAGATCGATCCCTCCTGGGCAACCCCATACAACTGGCGACCATCGGCCAGAGCGGCGTAGACTTTCTCGTCCTGGCTGCGACCGTTCAGTAGAAACGTGTTGAGGAAGTTGAGCACGACCAGTGCCGTCTGGTCATTCTCCTGACAGATCCGTTCGAGGAACTGGACTGCCCGTTTCCGGTCGGCTGATGCGGCAGGGAGACCTCGGATGAACCGCATGACCGCCTGCCGACGGTGCGGGAATTCCGGTACCTTGGGCTGGATGAATGCTGTGTCCCAGTCCGTGTCCCAGTTCGGGGCGAGCGATCCGACCAACCAGGGGTACTCGTGCCGCTCCCGCTCGATCTCCGCTCCCCCATACCACCCATTCTTGCCGAAGAACGCCTGGAGGTCGAGGCTGTAGGCCAGGTGGATATACACAATCAGAAGACCGGTCACAATCCGGATGAACCCGAGCGTGGTCGGATCGCCGGGGGTGAACCAGAACTCTGTCCATCGCCGCGCGAACGTCCGTTTCGTGTCGGTCTGAGTCATCGCAACTGGCTCCAGTCGAACGGGAACTCGGCGTGGATCGACATATAGTCGACGTAATCTTTACCCTGCTCCCCGGGGACAAACGCCGCGGTTTCTCGTGGGAGAATGGGGAGTAGCCAGTAGAGCATGTCGTTCTGCGGGTCTCTCAGTTGGCCTGTGGCGTCGAACTCGCCCATGTAGTACGGTCGGAAGGTGACCGCGTGGTACGGGTTCCCCGGGCGGTGAGGATCGCCCGGCCTCCAGCCGGGGTAACCGAAGCCGACGAATTCCTGGACCCCCAGGGTGCGGTGTTCGACCCGGTAGAACTTCAGCGTGGTCCGGGCTGCTGTCTCCGAGTTTGGGGTCTCCTCCAGAATCAGGTGTTTCGCGTATGACGGAAGGAGGTAACGGGCGACTTCCGGGGTCGGGAGCCAGTATTGGACATCCTCAGATTCACTCGGGTGGAACGGGATGGCGGGTGGAGTCTGGCTGCGGTTTTTCCGTCGGTTGAAGACCTCATTTTTCTCGAATGTTGATGCGCTAAATCTCTCTGATGCACGCCGGGATATCTGATCAGTGAGGCACAGACGTCGGTAATACGTCAGGCCGAGCGGATCCCGGACGTCGGCCGGGCGACGGGGCAATACCACCCAGTGCCGGTCGTACTTCTTGCGAACTTGGCCGTCAGCCGTGACTTCCGTCTCCCCTGGCAATTCGGTCTTGATCAGGCAGCACATCACCGAGGCAGGCCCCGGTGCGGGGGAGTAAAAGTGGTAGGCGTTACGCAGGTAAGTGAACTGGAGGTATTGGTTATACAGCCTGTGGTAAAGTTGTTCGGTCAACCACGGTGTCGGGTGCGGCGACGTGGTCGCCATGAAAATCCCGAAAAAGTGGAAGATGATGAAGGCCGATACCACCCGAATATGCCAGACAGTCGGCAGAATCACTACCACACCACGAGCGAATGCGATGGTGGCCAGGATGAGGAACAGCAGCCGGAACGAGTCCCAGTGGGCGGGGGTTCCGGCCCAGCCGAGCAACGCGACCAACCCACCTATCCCCCACGATCGCCCCAGTTCCGGGCGAAGCGACATTCCGAACCCGGTCGTCACCACCCCGCCAAGTACCAAGAGAAGACGAACCGTACTCACCCACCAGGGAGTGTTATCGACAACGGTCGCGACCAATCCAAGTCCGGCGGCTACAGCGGTCAGCCCGGCCCCGAGCAACAGAACTTTGCGAGCGGTTTCCCACCGGACAGGTGGAACAGCGTCGGGGGAGGGGGCAAGAACGTCCCGGTCCATGACAACCTCTGAGAAGGATCGGGCGAGAGAGGTCCGCTCGCTCCGTAGGCGGGGCGGTGTGAATGGCGCAGGCCGCCTCGTCTGTTGGTCAACTTACCCGACGGGCGGGAGCGGACGAAGGGAATAACCCCCAAACGTCCTCCGCGTTGGTCTGCCACCCCCACCCAGTGCGTGCTGCCGGAACCCCCGGCAACGACCGGACGGGCCCCCGAAATGGGACTCCACCCCGCCATCGTGAAAACCGGACTCGCACGTCCGAATTTAACACGATTTCACGAAATTTTTTCCAGTCCGATCCCTGACCACGGGTCTGCTGGATTCGCTGGAGCTGCGCAATCTCTGTATCAACGCCATACTCACTTCCTTAGCCAAACCACCCAAATTACTGTTGACGGAGTAGAAGACTGGGCCTACCATCCACATCACAAGCTGGTGCAACTGCAACAGGTTAGCCTGTTTACTCTGGTTGGCCAGTTAGCATTTTGTGCATCACCCCTACAACCGGAAAACCTGGAAGGTGGCGGTGGATGTCGGGGGTGGTCGGTTTGTCAGGGGCAGATGGCTTTCTCACAACTCGGAGGGGGAGACTCGATGTACAGCATGGTTCTGATGGCTGCGATGATGCCGGCTGGCGACACGGCCAGCTTTGGCAAGCACAAGTACGGCTGCACCGGTGGTTGCACCGGAACGCCAGTGGTGGTTGCGACCGGGTGCAGTGGTGGGTGTACTGGTGGGTGCCACGGGGGGCACGGCTTCCTCGGGCTGCGGAGCAGTGGATGCACAGGCTGCCACGGGGGCGGGTTCCTCGGGCTCCACAAGCACGGTTGCACGGGCAGCTACACTCCGGTGTACGGCTGCACGGGTTACACCCCGGTGTACGGCTGCACGGGCGGCGTAGTGGTCCCGACCGCGCCGGAGCCGGCGAAGATGGATCCCAAAAAAGACCCCGCCAAGCCCTGAGACTGAGTCCTGGGTCGAGCCGCAACAACCGTGCGGGAGGCCAAACCGGCCTCCCGCTTTTCGTTGCTCGCAGCGACCAACGCGGTCCAACTGTAACCCACCCCAAATCGCCGCTATAATCTCCTACCGTACCCGGCGGATCTGCCCGGGTGAACTGGCGAGGGGAAGGGAGATGGGGGTGATCGTCCGGCCGCGGGTGGCCGAACTGGTTTTCCGGCTCTACGACCGGCCACTCCACCCTGAACTCTTTGAATCGCTTGCCACGCGAGTGGTCGAGCGGGGTGGTTTTCGGCTCGTCACCACGATTACCCGTACCGGCCATGTCCTCCACTGGGCGACCAGAACCACCCGGCTCACCGAAGTCACAGTCACCTCGGACCAGGAGTTGCCCGCCTGCGGTCGGCGGCTCGCCCACCGGTTTGGGGGTGGGCGGAGTGGGCGGTGTGAACTGGCGGGGAGCGTCCGCTATCAAGTCAGCTCACATGTCGAGGTTCTGCCTCCCGAGACGTTTGTCCACCTGCACGATGAACTGCTGGCGGATGGTGCGAAAAAAGGGCTTCTCTTCGAGTTCCGCCCAGATCACAAGCTGAGCCTTTCCCCTCTCGGCATCGTGATTATCGAGGCCCTCCCTGCGGCCCTGTCGGTGGCTGCGTTCCACACTTTTCCGGACGAATTTGCCATCGTCAAAACCCAATCGCTGATCGAGTGGGCTTGATCCTCTGCCAGTTCGGGTCACGAAACAGCCCCCGATCATGGCAAAACGCTAGGCGGGACGGTCACCGACACGATTTCGGGGTAGGCTGCGACATCGACCCCACCGCTGAAGTCTGGTTTGAGTGCGTATAGGCTCTGCGTTTCCGTCCCCGACTGGCCATCGTAAAGATTGACCTGTGGCCCACCACCCGCCCCGGCCCCAGTGACGATGTCCGCGTACCCGGAACCCATCACATCGGCTGCGGCGACCCGGACCCCGCCGCGAAACGACGGATCATAGGCGTAGAAATCCTGGGTCACCACACCGGTCATCCCATCAAACACCTTCACCTCCGGTCCTCCACTCGCTCCGGCTCCGGTGATAATGTCCGCGTACCCGGCTCCGGTTACGTCTGCGGCGGCAACATTCACCCCGCCACGGAATGCCGGATCGTAGGCGAAGAAGTCCCGAATCACCGCACCAGTCACACCGTCGAACACCTTGACCTCCGGTCCGCCTCCGGCCCCGGCCCCGGTGATGATGTCCGCGTAGCCGTCCCCAGTGATGTCCATCGCAGCGACGTTGACCCCACCGGTGAATGTCGGGTTGTACGCATAAAAGCTGGCCCTCACGGCTCCGGTACTCCCGTCGAAGACTTTCACCTGTGGCCCGCCCCCGCCCGCGACCCCGACCACGATGTCCGGGGTCTGGCCCCCGCTGACATATCCGGCGGCCACATTCACACCGCCGGTAAAGGCCGGATCGAACGCGGTGAAGTTTTGCAACACGGCCCCTGTCTTTCCATCCAGTACTGTCACCTGTGAACCTCCGGACGCCATCCCTGCGACGATGTCCAGGATGTTGTCTCCGTTGAAGTCGGCGGTCGCGACGTGGACGCCGCCGGTGAAGCCCTGACCAAAGGGGAAGAGGTCCAGGATCTGAGCCCCCGTCGAAGCATCCAACACCCGGACCTCGCCTCCACCCAAACCCGACCCGACAGCGAATGTGCCAGGCGAGAGAACCACTTCCGCGGGGGCTGAGGGGACATTGCGGTCTTCGAGCCGTTCTGGGGCGAGACGGAAAGGGCGACATGGGGTGACCATCGTGGTAGACCCTACGGGGTTGTGCGAACGGGAATTGGGTCGGATGGGAGATCCTTTGTCCGACCCCGATGCGTCATCGTTTTGAGCCAGCTTGCCCGGGGCGATGCCCACACCCGGGAACGCGATCAGGGCGTTCGCGTGCGCTGAGAAAAAAATCTGCGTGTCTGATCGTAATCGCCGCGGAGGGATGTGAGTTTGGTGACACCGGGGCGGGATCATGCTGTGAGGGAAGATGGGGAAGTCTGGAGACTTCACACCACGTGGATGGTTATCGGCACCTGGCCCGGCAGCCTGGGTTGTGGGTGGGGTGGCTCTCCTCTACCGCTCTGTCGCCACGAAGAACAGCCGGGGCATGGGGAAAAGGGTGACGGCTCCTCTGGCTGGGTAAGCTGCTGCCAAGCGGTTCCCCAAAGCTCGCAGGAACTCGCCCTCTTGATCCGGTCCGACCCGTTCCAGCAAGGGTCGCAGCGCGGTGCCTTGAAGCCACCGCAGAACCGGGTTCTCACCGGTCAATACGTGGATGTAAGTCGTCTCCCAGGCGTTGACGCTGAAGCCCAGGTCGTGAAGTCGATGGACGTACCACGAGATCGGCATGACCGATTCCCGATGCAGGCCAACGCCCGTGAGGGACGAGGACCAGCGGTGGTCGGTCACCGTTTCCTCAATCGCTGCCTGGCTCGGCGTCTGGAAGCGGTTGGGCATCTGGACGGCCAACGTGCCCCCCGGTGCCAGCATTCCGACCAAGCGGGGGAGAACAGAGTCGTGGTCGCTGACCCACTGTAAGGCGGCATTGGTGATGATCAAATCGACCAGTTCGCCTGAGGACCAGCCGGTGAGATCCTCCTGCACGAACCTCAACCGACCGGGGATCACCAGCGGAACTGTCTGAGCCAACATCTCTGGCGAGTTATCAACCCCGACCACCCGAGCCGAGGGCCACCGCTCGCAAAGGCTCCGGGTCAGGTAGCCGGTGCCGCAGCCGAGGTCGGCAATAAGCCGGGCCTCTGCCCGATGGACCTGAGCCATCAGGTCGGCGAACGGGCGGGATCGCTCGTCCGAGTATTTCAGGTACTCACCCGCATCCCACATGGCGTTCCCTCCTTCCGCCCCGCTCGGTTGACGAGCATTTGATCGGCGTGTGTGATTGGTTCGTTTCCGCCACAACAAGCAAAAAATGCCGCGGTCGGTTGGGTTCACGTCGAGTCGGCCCGGATGGGCCGAGGAGGGAACGAAAGTGACGAAGTCGACCCACGACCACGAAATTGCGAGGCCAACCGTTGACTTGAAGACCCAGGCGGCGTATAGTTACCAACATGATCAACATCATGAAGTATCCGCTGCGGTGTTGTCTAGACTCAACACCCCTTCTCGGCCTCCGATGGTCGAGCGGATGGTTGGGATAACCCCCAGCACCGCTCGCTTAACCTGCGGCCTGGAAGGGAGTTGCCCTTCCGGGCCGTTTTCGTTTTCCCGGTTCCGCCCGCAGGAAAGTGGTTCTCCTTTCGACCGACGAACCGTACCGCCCCGTGGAGCCGACCGATGCCGTCTGTTGCACCCACACTCGAACCGATCGCTGAGCAGTACCTGGACCCTGTTGCCGAGGACTTTGCCGCCCGGCTCACCCTGACGGCATACGATGTGGCTTTGCGTCAGGGATTCAAGGGCCGATTCACCGATTTGCAGTCTGCTCTCTGGGGGGAATTTGTCGGATTGATTCGCGACTGTGGACTTGAAGTCCCCTCTCACCCCGTCCGAGTGGCCGTCTGAGCTGAGTCGTCCATCGCAAGCTGAGACATCATGGCCTCCTTTGCAATCGCTCGATCACTGCCGCCGCGTCAGCCGTTTGCCGTGATGGGCCGCCTGCGGCGAGTGCAGCCAGCACCCGCCTCGCCTCTGGCGTGCCGAGATGCTCCAGTAACTCAACCGCCCTCACCTGACGGAGTGATGCACCGCTCCTCGGCGACCCGCCGTGTCGGGCCAGGAACGCGAGCAACCGGGTCCGCACCTCAGCCGATTCTTCCTTTTCGAAATGCGCGCGGACCTGCGGGACGGCCGACTCCCCGTACTGGTCGAGCTTCGTTGCCGCGGCCTCGCGGGTGGTGAATGTCGCACTTCCCAGGTCGCGGAAGATCGGCACCAGGTCGGCAGCCAGTGGGCCAGGCGGAGTCGGGGTGAGTTTCTCACTCGCCAGAGCGACATACCCCGCCGGGTCGGCCGCCAGCGCTCGCATCGATGCGTAAGCCTTCTCGGCATCCGCCTCCGTGAGATCGCCCCACAAGGCCAACCGCCGCTCCGGAGTGAGCGGTGCCGGGGTCACCGACGCGAAACCCACATCCCACACGAGCCCGGTCGTATCGGAAGACCCAGACACCAACCGTCGGACATCCGTTGTTGGTGCAGCGAGTGAAAAGCACGTGGAGCGATGCCCTCTCCAGGCGGTCCGGAATTTGCCTGTTACCACCTCGAACGCCTGCACTTCGCCGACATCCGTTCCCCGAAATAGCACCTTGCCGTCGCACGATAGCGCTAATCCGTATCCGGTGTTTGGCCCGCCATCATTTCGTTCAGGCGGAGTAAACTCTTTGAGGACCGTCCCGGTCAACGGATCCACGACAACAATCTGCGATTTGAGATCCACCGCGGGTCCACCGTTGGCGGAGAGTAGGGAAAACCCATACGGATTAGTGACGATCAGACTCCCGTTTGGAGCGTAGACTGCGGGAAGGAACGGAGAATAGGCTTCCGCCACGCGACGAATTCGTTTGCCCGTTTTCGCATTCCAGAGGTCGACGACCCCATCCTGGAGGAACGGGAATCTCATCCCCTTCTCCTCCCGATACGTATACCTGTAAGCAACAGTGACGAAATGCTTTCCGTCTGGCGAGACGGTCATCCACCGGATATGGTTGGCACCTGGCTCTTTGGCAGGTTTGGGCATCTCCGCTGCCCACAATTTTGCCCCCACCTCACCTCCAACAGGATTCCCACCCGGCCATCCCCATGCCACCAGTTGGTTCTCGAAGTGCGTGATCAACACGGACCTGTCCGGTGTGAACTGGAAGCCGCCAGCCACGATCGTTTTGGGGAAGCCGGCTGGGGCCACGTCCGCGCCGGTGGCGGCATTCCATACCTTGAGTGCCTTATTGGGGCTGTACAGGTCGCCGATCACAGCCACCACCTTGGTCCCATCCGCGCTGAGTTGGCATGCAGTCACCTCGCCGCCTGTTGGGATCTGACGTCGCAACAATCCCGTCCGAGTCTCCCATACTCTCAGAAAATTGTCCCTACTATAGGACAATATCGTTATCCCATCGGCCGATAATGATAAGTCTACAAGGATCATCGGGAGCCCTCCAGCGGGAGCAATCTCCTTACCGGCAATCGGATCCCACATGCGGATCAAGCGATCCTGGCCGCCACTCGCGAGCTTCGCACCATCAGCCGTGAAGGCGATCGCCTCCGACCAGTTCCGATGTGGGCCGAACTCTCGGACCTTCATTCCGGTCGCGTCCCAAACCCGCACCATGCCATCCATGCCGGTTGTTGCCAGGGTGCGGCCATCCGGGGAAAAGTCCAGGGCGCGTACCCCAGCTCCACGACCGTTTGTTGCCTTGTGCCCAGTCGCAAATGTTCGACCGGTTCCCGTTCGCAGGTCGGCGACAAACGTGTCTCCCGACTCAAGCCCCACCGCCACCCTGTCGTTGGCAGCGGCGATTTTGGCTTGTTGGCGTTTCGGTTCGCCGTAGGGTGCGGCGATCGTGCGAACAATGGCTCCCGTTTTCTTATCCCACACGATCACCGTGCCATCAACATTCGCTTCATTATTCATCTCATTCGGACCGATTCCAACAAGATATTTCCCATCCGGAGTGAACGCGAGAGACTTACAATCGATCAGCGGAGCGTCGAACTCGGCGAGTGGCTTCAAGCCGTCAACGGATTCGGTGGCTTTGAGTTCGTAGATCCGCGGCTTTCCCGGTTTATCGTCGACCTTGATGGTGACTGCCAACTGTTTTCCGTCCCGGGATGCGGCAGCGACCTCAAACGACACCGAGGGGAGTCCGGTGGGAGGGTTCGGCGGAATCGGCTCGGGTTTTCCGGACGTGAATTCCCAGACCTGCAAATCGGGCATGACGAACCGGCGTCCGTTACCCACTCCCTGAGCTTGGAGAATTGCGAATCCGCGGCCGTTTGGCGTCCATGTCAAGGTCATGAGCTTACGCTCCCGCGCCGGGATGCTCCGCAACTCTCGTCCACTTGCGACATCCCATAAGCTGAGCTGATCAGGTTTTTTGGACCCGGCCCAACTCCATGATGCGAGTTGTTTCCCATCCGGCGAAAAGGCAAGGGCGGAGACCAAACCGCCAGTACGGAACCGAACTGTCCCGAGCCGTGCAATCGCCCCTGGTGGAAGAGGATCACCGTCAGCATCGACCAGGGGATGCTGCGCGATGGGGACGGCTGGTGAGCCTGACGGCTGGGGCTGGTTTGACTCGACGGGATGAGGGCCGACAGCGGTCATCGCGGCCGCGCCCAAGGCAGCGACCACGAGGACCGTAGCCATCCCCGCCGCTTTCAGGCCGAGGCCAACCCAGGTCTCTCGAAGCAGCTCACGGATGGCTGCGGGCATCGTTTCACCCACAACACACCTCGCAGCCAGTTGGGCCACCGCAGTGGCGGCCTTCACGGGAACACCCGGATCGGCCACCAGCACAGCGGCCAGCCCGGTCGACAGCGCCAGCCCACGCCGCTCCAGCCGACTGCGGAGCGAATTTCGGCCCCGCTCCAGTCGGCCTTTCAGTTCGCCCGGTGAGCACCCCAGGGCAGCGGCGGCCTCGTCGCGGGTCAGTCCTTCGAGGTAGCAAAGCACCAATGGATCTCGCTGGGAAGCTGGCAACCGCCTGAGTTCGTCGTCCAGGGCGGACCGGACCTCGGCCCAGGCAAGCGGCGCAATCGGATCGACCATCGGCGCGGGGGAGTCGATCATCGGGGCAGATCGTTCCAGTCGACGAGTCCACCGAACCCGAGCTTTCCAGGCCAACCGACACGCAGCCTGATACAGCCACGGACCGATAGTCCGGCCCCAGGTTTCCTTGCTGGCCTTTGTGGCGAGGAGAAGGAAGGCGGCCTGGAACACATCGTCGGCCGTGTGAGGATCGGCGAGTACGCGATGGGCCACACCACGGACAAGCCCCCCATGCCGACGGACGAGTTCGGCGAACGCCGCTTCGTCCCGGGAGTTGGCGAAGCGATGGATTAACTCACGATCGGAGTCGTCGAGAGCGGGAAGGGCGACCAAGCGACGAGTTGCAGTATGAAACATGGTTCACCGGCTGGTGACGGGTCGAATCCGGTGGATAATGCCCCTCAGATGTCCGACCGGCACGCCGAATCCGTTCTCCGATCGGATTTAGTTGTCACGTGTTCATCCCTTCGCTGGCCGGTAGATCTTGATCCATCCCCCCTGGAGGTCGGTCAGGGTCAGGATTGCCTCGGCAACCGTTTTATTCCCGTTCGAGTTTTGGTGTAAGATGCCGAGCACTTTCCCGTTCGGGGTGGTGTTGACGACGACTGCGGTGTGGTGTGAGGCGGTCATGGTGTAAGTCCCCCCACCAGGCCGCCGGCCTGCAAACTTCGCATCCCGGAACTGGACGATGTCGCCAGGTACGACCCTCAACTTGGCGTTCCCACTCTCGACCAACTTGCCATCCTTCACCTCCCGACCGTAGACGAGTTCGCCCCAAACATAATCACCCTCGTTCGGGCTGTCCTTGTACGCCGATATCGATTTCCCACCGGCAGATTTCAAGGCTTCGTTCGCAAGCGTCGCGCACTCCCCGTCACCCACCTGCTCACCGATGCTCTTCTTGGCGAATGCGACGACCTTTTCGTTGACCGGGTAGGACTCCTTCCCCTTGGGTTTCTCATTCTGCCCAGCCACCGGCACGCTCACGCTCGCCACGACGAGTACCACCACCCCAACCACCCGAATCGTCATCGCGTCACCCTCCCCCTCGGCCTCACCGGAACACCTGTCAAGTATTGTCCGCCCTGGATTGGCTGAGGGCAAGCACAGGCTGGGTTCGTCTTCCGGGGCGGAGCGGGCCGGGGTATAACTACGGGGTCGAATTTATTCATTTGTCCACCGCCGACCGGGAATGCACGCCGATGGCCGACCGGAAGTTCGCGCACCTGCACCTGCACACGCACTACAGCCTCCTCGACGGGTTTAACCGCATCGTGCCCCTTGTCGAGCAGACCAAGAAGCTGGGCATGAATGCGGTGGCAATCACCGACCACGGGAACCTGTACGGAGCGATCGAGTTTTACAACGAGTGCAAGAAGCACGGGATCAACCCGATCATTGGCTACGAGGCGTACCTGGCGACTGGGTCGCGTCTGGACAAAAAGGCTGCCAAATCTGGAGAGGCATCGACCCACCTCACCCTCCTGGCCCGGAATACAGCCGGGTACAAGAACCTGATCAAGCTCTCGTCAATTGCGTTCCTCGAAGGGTTCTACTATCACCCCCGAATTGACCGGGAAGTTCTGGAGGCCCACCGGGAAGGGCTGGTCGTCCTCAGCGGTTGCCTCGCGGGGGAGTTCAACCGATTTATCAGTCAGGACAAGACGAAGGAGGCCGAGCAACTGGCAGAGTGGTTCGCCCGGCTGTTTCCGAACGACTTTTACATCGAGATTCAGAACAACGGGATCGGGCTCCAGGACCAGTGTACCCCGGTAGCGGTGGACATCGCCAACCGACTCGGCCTGCCGCTTGTGGCCACCGCCGACGCTCACTACCTGTGCGCTGAGGACGCCGAAGCGCACGATGTGCTGTTCTGCATTAACACTGGCCAGAAGCGTGATCCGCGGAAGAAGAAGTACCCAGAAGAGCGGATGCCCAACCCCTACTACGTCCGGTCGCCGGACGACATGTATCGGCTCTTCCCGCAGTACCCGGAAGCCGTCGCCCGCAGCCAGGAAATCGCCGACCGGGTGAACATCGACATCGACTTCAAGAAGCGGCACTTCCCCGCCTTCCAGCCGCCGCCCGGGAAAGAGCCGGAGGCGTTTCTCCGTGAATTGTGCCTCCAGGGGGTGCGGGAGCGCTACGGCGAGAACCCCTCCGAAGCCGTAACCAAGCGACTGGACCACGAACTCGGGATCATTTGCCGAATGGGCTTTGCGAGCTACTTCCTCATCACCTGGGATTTCGTCCGCTTCGCCCGGGAGAACGGCATCCCGTGTACGGCCCGTGGCTCCGGGTGCGGGGCCATCGTGAGCTATGTGCTGTACCTCAGCCACGTCTGCCCACTCGAGTACGACCTGCTGTTTGAGCGGTTCCTGGATCCTAACCGCAGTGAAGCGCCGGATATCGACATCGACTTCTGCCAGGACCGGCGGGGGCTGGTCATCCAGTACGTGAAGGAGAAATACGGGGCCGAGAGTGTGGCCCAGATTGGGACGTTCGGGACGCTCGGGGCAAAGGCTGCACTCAAGGATGTGGGACGGGTGCTGGATGTCCCACTGGACCGGGTCAACGCCCTGTGCAAGCTCGTCCCGATGAAGGGAGCGATCGCGGCCGACCTGGAGGAAGCCACGCAATCCCCGGACTTCAAGCGGGAGTACGAGTCCGACCCGCAACTCCTGGAACTGGTCAAGATTGCGCGAAAACTGGAGGGCAGTAACCGGAACGTCGGGACACACGCTGCCGGGATCGTCATCGCCAACGGTCCGATTACCGACTACGTCCCGGTCCAGCGACCCCCCAAGAAAGGCGGCGACGGGAGTGAGGTCGGCGCTGACACCGCCACGGTCACCACGCAATGGGAGATGGGCATCCTCGAAAAGGTCGGGATGCTCAAGATGGACTTTCTCGGCTTGCGGAACCTGAGCGTCCTCGACAACTGCGTCCGTCTCATCAAGAGAACTCGCGACAAGACGGTCGACCCCATGACGTTTCCGTTCGACGACCTGGAGACGTTCAAGCTGCTCCAGCGCGGCGATGCGAAGGGCGTGTTCCAGCTTGAGAGCGAAGGCATTCGTGAACTGCTCAAACGGATGAAGCCGGACAATATCCGCGACCTCATCGCGGTCCTCGCCCTCTACCGGCCCGGCCCGCTCGAAGGCGGGATGGTCGATGAGTACATCGAGTGCAAACACGGCCGCAAAAAGCCGGTCTACCCTCATCCGGTGATGGAGGAGATCCTCGCGGAAACGTACGGCGTTATGGTGTATCAAGAACAGATTATGAGAATATTAAATCGTCTGGGTGGCATTGAGTTGGCCAAGGCGTACGCATGTATCAAGGCGATCAGTAAGAAAAATCACGACATCATCAACGCGCGTAAGGCCGACTTCGTAAATGGTTGTAGTGAACGCGGAATGACACATGAAAAAGCTGAAGAGATATTTAATCTCATAGTGAAGTTTGGAGGTTATGGATTCAACAAATCACATACCGCCGCGTACGCACAAATCGGCTACCAAACAGCCTATCTGAAGTGCCACTATACAGCCGAGTACATGGCAGCGCTACTGTCGAGTGAGATCGACGATGGCAACAAGCGGGACGTGATGGTCGACCACATCGCCGACGCCAGGCGGATGGGAGTTGAGGTTCGGCCTCCGGATGTCAACCGCGGGATGGCGGATTTCGACGTTCAGAACAGCCGGATTATCTTCGGCCTGACGGCCATCAAGGGACTGGGGCGCGGCGCTGCCGAGGAGATTGTCCGAGCCCGGACCGAGGATGGAAAATTCAAGGACTTCTTCGATTTCTGCGAACGGATCGACCGCCGGACGGTCACCAAGGCCGCGGTCGAGAAACTGATCATGGCCGGGGGGTTCGATGCCTTCGGCCGACGAGCGGCCTTGTTCGCTGCGGTCCACAAGGGATTTCAGGCGGCCGACGAGCGGGCCAGCGACCGGAAGAAGGGGCAGGGCGGGTTGTTCGACGACTTTGTGGCCGCTGTGGAGTCGAACGGAACCACGGGCGATCACGGCCTGCCGGATGTCCCCGAATGGCCCGACGCCGAGAAACTGAAGTTCGAGAAAGAAGCACTCGACTTCTACATGTCGAGCCATCCACTTGCCCAGCACGATGAACAACTCAAGCGGTTCCGGACTCACGACGCGCTTTCGGTGCTGAAACTCGCAACCGGCACCCAGGTTCTGGTCGGCGGGATGATCACTCAGCTCCAGGTCCGGACAGTTCAGAAGAACGGCAAGCGGTGGGCGATGTTCTACCTGGAGGATTTCTCCGGCCAGTGCAAGTGCATCCTCTGGTCGGACGAGTACGCCCGATACAAGGACCAGCTCGTTGCCGACGCGGTGTTCCTGCTCGAAGGCGTGGTTGAGTGGCGAGAGGGGGGCACGACCGGTGACCTGATCGTGAAGAAACTCCTGACGGTCGACGAGGCCCGCAAAGACATGGCCAAGAGCCTTCTCCTGCGGGTGCCATACAGCGATCAGGAGGAGGCCTTGCGGAAACTCGACGCGGTTAGCCTGGTGCTCAAGCGATGCCGGGGTCAGACGCCGGTCTTTCTGAGCGTCCGTGACCCGAACGGGAGGCAGGTCCAGTTGAAGCTGACGGCCGAGTTCGCGGTCAACACCGCCAACCTCCTGGCCGACGATCTGGAGATGATCCTCGGGCCTGGGGCAGTGTTGTACACCCGATAAAATTTAATAGTCTAAGTCATGGTTAGCCAGGTCGCCAAGGAGGGCGGCCCCTACACAGCATTCGTTGGAGCCGCCCTCCTTGGCGGCCTGGCTTTGCGGAGTGATCCCGTTCATCGGGATCGGGCAATGTATGGCCCAATCGACGATCATATACTTTATTGACTATATGAGTATTTCGATCTTGTCGATATGCCGAGTTAGCCCTGCGGCTTTGCGACATCAATTGCGATTTCTTCACCGGCTTTCACTTCTCGTATGATCTGGGTTTGTTCGCGGGAGAACTTGCCGCCAAAATAGTCTCCGCTCACTTTCCCTCCTGGTGTGTGACCCGCAGTGATGACAATCTTGTATCGCCCAGGCTTGATTCCCTTTCCTTGAGTGCCAGAAACCTCAAATGTTCCGGACTCAGCGACATATTTGGCTGGGAACTGTTCTTTTCCCTCAGTTGGGATGAACGCGATGCGAACGATCCCACTCTCCCCTCCCGGAGGGGCTGCCGTCGCTCCCTTGGGGATGGGGATTTTCGCCTGGTCGAGGATAAAGGGTCTCCCGTTCTCAGTCAGTCTCCCCTTGACGATTATTGTCGTCACTTCTTCCGAATTGCCACAGCCGATAAGCGGTAGAAAAGGCAACACGATCAAGGTTCGCGCGATGAGGCGTATCAGAGAAGTCATCAAGGTTGTGCAGTTTGAGGAGAGGGGAATCAAGAACCGGGTCAGTTCCATGAAGAGAACCGCCCGGTTGCGATTGTCTGACGTGTGGGGTCAGTAGTTGGGGATGACTTGACCATCGTTCCGGTTGCAGATGAGTTCGATGGTACTCACCGGTACGCTGTAGGGAATCAATCGCACGGAGCCGTCGCAGTACACGGCCATGAAACCGGCCTGATGCGGTCCGCCAAACGACCCACTCCCCGAACCTGTCCCCATCACCTTGAGATCGCTGGCGGGTTGGATGGTCGAGTAGCACATCACATCCCAGTCCCAGCCATCGGAGTAGCCCTCGTTGTCGTCACTTTCCATCTCCCCTGTCAGGTAGGCATTCGGGTCGAGTTGCTTCTCCCCACCGAGCATAGTGTTTGAGGTGCCGTCGGCGATCGACAAGAGGTTGATGGTCGGCCCCACTCCTTGGGCACAGTAGATGATCGCCCCATTGTTCTCCAGGTCACTCCCCGCGTAGTCCGTCATGGCGTGAGGGTAAGTTCCGACCGGGCCATACCACGATGCCGCTGTGATCACCCGTGGCCCGCCCCGAGCCGGACAGAAGTACGTCTTGATCGGGGTGCCAATCGCCTGGATGATCGCGGCGTTGACCGAACTGGTCCCTGAGCCCGTCCAGACAGCGCTCTGTTCAAGGTAGGGCAGGATCTGGAACAGCCACCCGCCAGTCTGTTGAATCCCAACGAGGGGTTGGCCCACCCCGGCGTAAGCGGGGGGATAGGGCCATCCTTGCCCGCAATTGGGGAGGAAGCCGAGGGTATCGTGATGACTCTGGACAGCAAGTCCGATCTGTTTGAGGTTGTTCGTACACTGCGTTCGTGCTGCTGCCTCTCGGACCTTCTGGACGGCAGGAAGGAGCAAGCCGATGAGGATTGCGATTATGGCAATCACCACCAGCAACTCGATCAACGTGAAGGCACGCGGCGCAGTCGGAATATCATTCCGTTTGGTCATCGAAAGGACTCACATGAGAAAGAAAAGAGCTACTCACCACGACGCTGACCGGATGTTTGCTCGAGAGCCTGGCTCGGGGTCGGTATGAATTCCTTGTTGAAGGTTAACCCCCCGAAGGTGCGATTGCAAGGATTTTCCTGAAAACATGCCACAGGTCCGCGGCGGCGAGGTCGAAGTTAAGGTCGGGCATTCCAAGCCGGCCCCACTCCATCAGCCGAACTGTGAGTGATGGGGACCAGGCGGTAAGATGAACGAGAAGTCCCAGCGGAGGCAGCCAAGATGCTGGTGCAAATCCGACACCCGGAGCGGCTGATCTACCCAGAATCTGATGGCAAACCGATGGGTGAAAACACACTCCAGGTGAAGTGGATCGTAGCTATCCTTAACGGTTTGGAGGGAGTCTTCCGGGACCGCCCGGACGTATTCCTCGCAGCCGACCTGTTCTGGTATCCCCAGTACGCCGATCCAACGAACGTCACGGCTCCCGATGTCATGGTGGTGTTCGGCCGACCAAAAGGCGACCGCCCCAGCTACAAGCAGTGGGAAGAGGAGAACATCCCCCCGCAGGTGGTCTTCGAGATCCAGTCGCCAGGCAACACAGCGGACGAACTGGCGGGCAAGTTCCGGTTCTACCGCCGGCATCAGGTCGAGGAATACTATCTCTACGATCCGGCCACTCACCAACTCCAGGCGTGGGTTCGCTCGGGTCGGAGGCTGGTCCCGGTGAAGGAGGTCAATGGGTTTGTCAGCCCCCGTCTGAAAGTGCGGTTCGAGGTGTCCGAGTCGGAACCGATGAAGCTGATCCGCCCGGACGGTACACGGTTTCGGACCTACCTGGAACTGCTCAGCGATGCCGAGGAAGCCCAGCGACAGGCTGCGGCAGAGCGGAAACGTGCCGAATCGGAGCGGAAACGAGCTGAGTCGCAGCGAAAGCGGGCTGACGCACTGGCCGCGAAGCTCCGAGAACTTGGTGTCGACCCGGACGCCCTGTGAGGGTGTTGCGTGTCTGGGGATTCAGGACAGGAACGGACCCCACTCCCCATCTGCGCCGATGGCCTCGTTCGGGCGAAATCGACCCTTGTACTCCAGTGATCGGCACCCCTCGACGTAGTACCCCAGATAGACGTGCGGCAATCCCCGATCCGCCGCCGCACGGATGACCGACAGCACATTGAACGTGCCCAACGACCGGTGCCGTTCGTCCGGATCGTAGAAGAAGTAGATTGCCGAGAGCCCTTCCGCCAGGCAATCGACGTACCCCACCCCGACCAGCCGATCACCGACGTAGTAGCACCATTCCTCCGCCACGAACGGGTTCTCGACGAACGTCTCGATGTAGTCGGCTGGGTCTTTTGCGCCGTGGTCGGGCCAGCCCTTGGCATCCGTCTGGAAGGCGTGGAACGTGTCGTAAAGGGCCAGTTTGGCCCTGGTCACCACCGGAGTTCCAACAACGAGTCGAACGTCCGACTCGTTCGCAGCCCAGGCCCGCTTCTGGCTCCGATCCCAACGAAATGTGGCAACCGGCACCCGGACCGACCGACACATCTTGCAAGTCGGACATGCTGGCCGGAAGAGCGAGTATCCGAATCGCCGCCACCCGGCCTTCATCCGCTCCAGGTATTCGGTCGGGCTGAGCTGACCGACAATCTCGTACTCCATCTGCGAAAGCCGATCCGGGAGGTAACTGCACGTCCCCGGTGATGTGACGAAGGTGAAGAGGGAAATCATCGGGAGACCTTTGTCGGCGGGGAGTGATCAGTTATCAGTTGTCAGTTGTCAGCCAAGACAATCAGTCAGTTGGGTTCTCGCCACGGGCCATTTGGGTGGATTTAGATCTAACAACTGATAACTGATAACTGATAACTCACTCTACAAACTCCACTTCCGTTGCGGAAGGGATGATCCCGGCCCGGTGGCCTTCGTCGAGGAGTTTGCGGACGGCCGCTCGACCCCGATCGCCGTAATCGAGGGTCCAATCGTTCACATACATCCCCACGAATCGGTCAGCGAGTGCCACGTCCATGTCTCGGGCGTAGCGGAGGGCGTAATCGAGGGCCTCCCGCCGGTGGGCCAACCCGTAGCGGATACTCTCTTTCAGGAGCCGACTGATTTCCTGGATCGTCGGCCCACCGAGATCCTTGCGGACCACATTCCCACCCAGCGGGAGGGGCAGTCCAGTCCGGTCCTGCCACCATACTCCGAGATCCACCACCAGATGAAGTCCCTGATTCTGGAAAGTGAGTTGGCCCTCGTGGATAATCAACCCGGCGTCGTACCTCCCGGCTGCCAGGGCGGGGATGATCTCGTCGAACGGGATCACGTCGAACGTCAGTCGCTCTGTCGCCCCGATCGACTCGAAGAGGAGTTTCAGAGTGAGGAACGCGGTGGTGAGCGTTCCGGGTACGGCGATCTTGATGCCTGGAAGGTCACGCACCCCCATCGGCACACGGGAGATGACCATCGGCCCGTATCGGTCGCCCATGCTGCACCCGCTCGGGAGGAGTGCGTAGGTGTCGAGCAGGAGGCTGTAAGCGTGGATGCTCACGGCCGAGACTTCGAGTTCCCCCCGCATCGCCCGGCGGTTGAGCGTCTCGATGTCCTGGAGTTCGTGAGTGAACCGCAGGTTCCCGGTTGGGATCTTATCGTTCGCCAGGGCGTGGAACATGAACGCGTCGTCCGGGTCGGGACTGTGGCCGACGCGGATCAACTGGGGAGCGGTGGTTGTGGTCATGGGTTGCCTCAGTCATGGAGCGTCGCGGCCGGGCCGCCAGGGCGGAACGCCTCGTCGGTTGGGCCGGCAAAAGCCACCTTCCCCTGTTCGAGGACGACAATCACATCCGCGACCCGGCGAAGGGCGGGGATGTCGTGGGAGACGATCACCATGGTCGTCTGGAACTGCTCGTCGCCAGCCAGATCATCAATCACCCGCATGACTTCCGTGGACATCTTCGGGTCGAGGGCGCTGGTCGGCTCATCGAACAGGATGGCTGCGGGGTTAACCGCGAGAGCGCGGGCGATGGCAACACGCTGTTGTTGCCCGCCAGACAGTTGCGATGGCCGGGAATCCGCCTTGTCCGCGAGCCCAACGCGATCGAGTAGCCGACGGGCAGTCGCAATAGCGTCCGCCCGAGCCGTCCCGAGGGCGTAGACCGGCCCGCTGAGCACGTTGTCGAGGGCGGTCATGTGCGGGAACAGGTTGAACTGCTGGAACACCATCCCGACTGCCCGACGAAGAGTGAGCAGAGTTTTCGTGGGAGGGGAGACCGGCCCGCCGACGAGCCGGATCGTGTCGCCGACCGATACCTCGCCCTCCTGAAACCGCTCCAGCCCGTTGATACATCGCAAGAGCGTGCTCTTCCCGCTGCCGGACGGGCCGACAATTCCGGCCACTTGCCCTTTGCCAAAGCCCACGCTGATCCCGTCGAGGATGCGGACCGGTCCGTGGTACTTCACGATATTCGAGACCCGGATCATGCCCGCCCTCCGGCTGCCAGGAGGCTCGTCCGCTTCTCCAGCCACCGGGCCAGCAGCGACATCGGGTAGCTCATCAGCAGATAGAGAATGGCCACAGCCGCAGCCAGTTCGATCACGAGACTTGGATAGATCTTGTACTGATAATATAGACCAGTCAGTTCGACGATCATGATCGTCGACGTGACGGCGGTATCCTTGAACAGGGCGATGAAGTCGTTCGTGACCGGTGGGATGACGATCCGGACGGCTTGCGGGAGCACCACCCGCCGCACGGCCGTGGCCGGGGACATGCCAAGCGCCAGGGCGGCTTCCATCTGTCCGCGTGGGACAGCCATCAACCCCGCGCGGTAATTCTCGGCCTCGGCCGCCGAGTAGTTCAGGGCCAGTCCGAGGATGGCCGCGGCGTACTTGTTCAGCGACAGCAATCCTGTCAGCCATTCCGACCCGACGATCACCCCGATCTGCGGGAGCAGGTAGAAAATGACGAACAGTTGAAGCAGGAGTGGAGTGCCTCGGAGGACTTCGACGTACACCCCCAGTGGAGTGCGAATCACCCACGGCCCATACACCCGGCCGACCGCCACCAGCATCCCAAGTACAACGGCCAGCGGGAAGGAGGCGAACGCCAGGATCAGGGTCATCCCGGCGGCCCATACGAGTTTATCGAGGATCTGTGAGAACTTCGGAGCGACCGGGGCATTGACTTCTCCTGCCACATCGTCGAGTTCCGCTGCGACATCCGGCCAGGGCTGTTCGGCCAGGTAGGCGAGACGCTGCTGAGCCCCGTTCCAGATGTGATACTTCTGATACAACTGCCGGAGTGTCCCGGTCCGGATTGCCTTCCGAATCTCCTCGTTCAGCTTCTCCCGCAAGGCGTCCGCCCCTGGCCGGGTGAGGATGACGTAGTACCCATACCCGACTGGCTCATCGACAATTCTCAGTGTCGGATATCGACCTTCCTGGACGTAATACACCGCCGCAGGAGCATCTTGAACGGTTGCGTCGAGCCGCTGTCCCTCCTTGACGAGATCGAGAACCTCGGTGACCGTTTCAGACGACTCGATAATGACCTGATTTCCGAACCTGTCCGACATGTAGCGCTGGGATGCCGATCCATTGAGAACCCCGACCTTTTTCGGGACCGTTGCCTTGCTGAGGTCCGCCCAGGAGGTGAGATCCTTGTCCGCGATCCGCGTGATCAATCGCAGTGAGTAGACGTAGTACGGGATTGTGGTGGGTGTCTTTGCATGCCGGTCCTGGCTGAACTCGTAACCGTTGAGGATGATATCGAGATCCCCACGGCCGAGCAAGTCGGGCAAATCATCCCACTTGTTCTGAACGAACATTGGTTTCCGCCCGAGTTCGGCCGCCAGGTACTCGGCGAATTCGACCTCGAAGCCGGTCAGTTTCCCGTTCTCATCTTCAAAGATGTACGGAGCGCCGCCGTTCTTATCGCCGCCCCAGCGGAGGAGTGGCGGCTCCTGGGCCGAACTCGGGGTGGCCAGGGTGAGAAGGGCGACAACGGCCAACAGCCAGCGGCGGTTCACCAGTGGGGTCTCTCCAGTTCGGGGCCTCGCGAAGCGGGGTCAACAATACCCCGCAGAGTCTACACGATGCCCAACCCGGGGACAAGGAATGGACCCGATAACGCTGCTCCTCTGGTGAAGCCGATTCCCAGGGTTTTGCCGGAAGACCGGCTCCACCCTGGGCTATTGTCCTGAGCCCCATACGGGGCTCCTATCCCCACCAACTGCTACCCATCACCGTGGTCGAGTTGTTGTGCGAGGCGAGCGGGTGTAGACTGAGCCAGGTGAGCCTTCGTGCGGGGTTCAGTGGGTGGACAGTCCGATTCTCCGCACGGTGGGTTGTCGGGGTAACACCCTGGACTTCTATGTGAACTGTGTTCAACTTTAAACTCAAAAAACTCACAATCGAGATGCAGCAATGCGGTTCCCGACGTTCGAACAGGCCGAAGAGTTGAAGCAACTCTGGACCGACCGGTTCGTCCGGGTGAAACCGGGGTTCCCGGAGTACACTCGCTTCGCGGGTAAGGTGGGGCGGGTGGTCACGGTGAACTACGGTGGGAGAGCGCTAATCGACTTCGCCGACGGAGCATGGTACGACATTCCCGCAGCAGATACGCACCTTGAAGTCGTGCCCGATGAGGCCGCGAACGGGAAGTACGACGCCACTGCGAATAGTGCTCAGAAACTCCCCGCCCGTCAGGGGTGAGTGGCAATGACACCCAAAAAATGCTTTGTCATCAGCCCGATCGGGGAGCCGGGGTCGGAGGCTCGTGACCATGCCGACGATCTCTACAAATACGTCATTTGTCCAGCGATGGATGAACTCGGGATTTTCCCTCACCGAGCGGACCACGACAATCAAGTCGGTCGAATTACCGACCAAATGTTTCGCTCGATCCTTACAGATGATCTGTGTATTGCAGTTCTGACGTTTTATAATCCAAATGTATTCTACGAACTCGCGGTCGCTCAAGCTGCTGCTCGCCCGGTCATCATTCTCAGCCTGAAAGGCTCCCCTCTCCCGTTCGACATCAAAGATCTCCGGGTGATCGAATACGATTTCCGGCCGCAGTCAATCATTGAAAAAGTCTACGTCCACCAGATCGTGGAGATGGTTCGGAATCTGGAGGCCACCAACTGGGCAGTCTCGGTTCCGTTCGGCCCAAACCTCTCCCCGCTCGGCCAGCCATCGGGGGCATTCCGGCTTCATGATCGAGTCGAGTCATTTGGGGAGTCAGACGATTGGCTCAGCATGTTTCAGCAGGCTCGACAGGCCATTGATCTATCCGGGATTACTCTGCGATTCTGGACCAGGATCCCGCAGTTTCCACAACTTGTGCGGCAGAAAGCAGCCGAGGGATGCCGAATTCGGGTTCTGGTCATGCATCCGGACAACATCGCCCTTAAGCAGTACATGAACCCGAGCTTGAGAGTGCCGATTGGTAATTCGGCCCCAGATGTCGAAAGGAGCTACGCATTTTTCAATCAACTCGCCCGGGAATGTGACTCGGTTGAGGTTCGCCGGATATTAATCGGCTGCCATCATCAACAGATCCTCCGGGCGGATGGGAAGATGATGGCTTCGATGGTCCTCTACTCCGAAGTCACCAGTCGTTCCCCACTCTTTGAGTGTACCGACCAGTCATTATTGTATCGCCAAATGCTAGATGAGTTTGAGGCACTCTGGCAGGCAAACCACGAACCGATAATCCCAGCCACTGGCTCTGTTCTACCCACCCAACCATGATCCTCTTGATCGACAACTACGACTCGTTCACTTACAACCTCGTCCAGCGGTTCGGGGAGATCGACCCCACGTTACCGATGGAGGTTGTCCGCAACGATCGCATCACCCTCGACCGGATTGCCGAATTGGATCCGACCCACATCATCATTTCCCCCGGCCCCTGTACGCCGAAGGAGGCTGGAATCTCGAACGATGTGCTGATACGCTTCGCCCCAACCCGGCCGGTCTTTGGGGTCTGCCTGGGGCATCAGTGCATCGGCCACAGTTTCGGTGGAGAAGTCATCCGGAACTGGCGGATCATGCACGGCAAAGTGTCACCGATCCACCACGACGGCAAAGGGGTGTTTGCCGGTCTAAGCAATCCGTTCGAGGCCACCCGCTATCACTCGTTGGTCATCAAAAAAGAGACGTGGACGAACCCCGACTTCGAGGTGTCCGCCTGGACCGCCGAGGGAGAGATCATGGGCGTCCGACACAAGATCTGGCCACTCCACGGTGTCCAGTTCCACCCCGAGAGTTTCCTCACCATCGAAGGTCCGAAGATCCTGCGGAATTTTCTGGAACTTGCCCCAGTACGGTAGGAATGTCGGGTCTACGACGCACCCGATAGACGAGCCCACTTCGGCTGTCTCTTCCCAGGATCACGCATCGGTCTAACGGGAGGGCNNAGGAGCCTCGCCCTCCCGTGCGCGCGTCTGAATCATCGCTTCGCACATGCAACGGCCTGGAAGGGTTTATGTACGAGGGCCTCCACTCTCATCGCCCGAGCGTGAGGTTTTTCTCGAAGATCACCAGGTTCTCGCCCCGGTCAGCGTCCCACCGCATTCCGACGATATCGTAACCGAGGTCAATCGCCAGGTGGAGCATCGGCCGGTGCTGGTTGTGACATTCCAGCCGGAACGTTTCGTACTCGTTCTGAGTCGCCCAACCCTGGGCGGCTTCCATCAACTGCGCCCCAACACCAGCTCGTCGAGTGTCGGGCAGAACCCCGTAGAACCACGCGAAAAACGTGTCCGGCTTGAGTTCAAAGCCAATGAAAAACCCGACTGGGCGGTCCTTCACACGGGCCACCAGTTGAAGAACGTTGTGTCGCCCAAGGTAGCGCCGGTTGAACGAATCGGCCGTCTTTGTCGGGCGGAAGATCTGGTTGTACAACTCGACGATCTGCGGCAATTCGTCGATCCCGATCACATCAATGACTGCGTCCGCCATAATGCTCCTCACAAATCAAGTCGCGTCCGTCGGCCGCATCAGCGGTCGGGACGGTACAGGCTGGAGACAATATCGTCCCAGGACGGAACATTCCAGGTTGCGATCAACTCGCGAAGAACCTCGCCGCCCGTGTCTTCCTCAGCAGTGCGGGGGGACGCACCAGACTCTTCCTCACCACGGTCTTCTTCGCTCGACTCAAAGACCTCTTCCTCTTCCGCAACGTCCGGTGGCAGTTGAGCCTGTACGGGTAGCGAGTGGGGAGGTTCGTCTTCCACAACATCGATACTTGCGGCTTCGGCGGGATCTCCAGCAACAGCCCCAACCGGTTGGGCTCCCTTTTTCCGCCGTCGTCGTCGTCGTCGACGTTTCCGTCCCGTTCCCGGTTGACCGTCTTCGCCCAGCCCTTCCCCACCGGCGGAGTCCCCCTCGCCCGGTTCGCCGTCCCCATCTTCCAGTTCAAACTCGGCCTCCGCGCCAACGGGGTCCGATTCCGCATCGAAGAGTTCGGCCTCCTCAATGACGGGTTCAGGTGAAAGGTGATGGCTTTCGGCCGCTTGGTCTGCTGCAGCCGAAATTGCCTCGGTGTCGTGTTGAGGCTGGGCGACGGGTTCGGAGGTCGGATGCCGTTCCTCTATCGGGGACGGTTTCTCCAGCCCGAGTTCACGGGCAAGTTCGTCCCAGCCATCGTCTTGAGAAGCTGGATCGGTCATGGGGAGTTCGCTCAGTGTATGATCGGGGCTGCAAGCCGCCGGACCGGCAGCGCAGGGTCACCCGTTGAGGAGATTTTATCGCGCGGGGGCAGTGCTGGACACGCCACCAGTCACCCCACCCTTGACTCGTCTTCTGGGCTGGCCCCGGGTATCAAGAAGATGTCTCGCCCGCCGAGGAGCCGCTCCCATGCCCCCGATTCACGTTGAACACGTGGAGATGTCTGGCCACATCATCGATTCGCTCCTGTTCCCCAAGGTGTTGGATGCGATCATGACCCGCGGGGCCAGGTATGAGATCCAGGAATTCCGGGTCGGGAAGCGACAGGACGATCCCTCTTACGCCCGCCTGGAGGTGCGGGCCGACTCAGCCGAGGTGCTCGAACAGGTGCTTGCCGAGATCCACCCGCACGGGGCCGTCTCGGTCCACCCGGGGAATTGCAATGCCGTGCCCGCAGACGTTCCTGGAGCGTTTCCGGACGGGTTTTACTGCACCACCAACTTTCGCACACAGGTCCGGCTCGGCGGGGAATGGGTTGAGGTGGAAGATCAGGAGATGGATTGCGGGATCACCCTCGATCCGGAGGGCGGGGCCGCACGATGCGTCCCAATGATCGGCGTGAAGGTCGGGGATCGGGTCGTGGTCGGCCGGGCTGGTATCCGGGTGTTCCCGGTCGAGGGGGGCGAGAAGAAGCACGACCTGTTCGAGTTCATGACCAGCGCGGTGTCGAGTGAAAAGCCCAAGGCGGTGAGTGTCCGGGAGATTGCCCTGGCGATGCGGCGGACGAAGGCTGCGGGGGAGAAGGTGCTGGCCGTGCTTGGGCCGGCGGTGGTCCACACCGGGGGTGGGGAACTCATCGCGGGGCTCATTCGAGATGGGCTCGTGGATGTCCTCTTTGCAGGCAACGCCCTGGCCACCCACGATATCGAGCAGGCGTTCTACGGCACCAGCCTCGGGGTGTCGCTGGAGAAGGGATTACCGACCGCCGAGGGTCATGAACACCACCTCCGAACGATCAACTCGATCCGTCGATTTGGAGGCATTCGGCAGGCCGTCGAGGCCGGCAAACTGACGGGCGGGATCATGTACGAGTGCATCACCCGGGGGGTGCCATTCGTGCTGGCCGGGAGCATTCGGGACGACGGCCCTCTGCCCGAAGTGATCACCGATACCATTCAGGCGCAGGATGCGATGCGGCGATTGATCCCTGGGGTGGGCTTCTGCCTGATGCTGGCCACTACCCTGCACAGCGTGGCAGTGGGAAACCTCCTCCCGGCCTGGGTCAGGGTAGCGTGCATCGACATCAGCCCAGCGACCGTCACGAAGTTGATGGACCGCGGAAGCACCCAGACGGTCGGGATCGTCTCCGACGCCGAGCCGTTTCTGCGAGCCCTGGTCCATGAGTTGGGGAAGACGGATACGAAGTCAGCCCAGGGCGATGCCAACTGATTTCGAGAACACCAGCCCCCAGGCTAGGGAGCCAACTGGTTCTTCCCACCATCAAACTGCTTGTGGCAAGCATTGCAGGAGACAATCATCGTCTGGTATGCCTTCTTCGCCGCGGCGTAATCTTTCTTCTTCGCCGCCTTGAACACTTCCGCTCCGGCATCACGCGATGCGATGCTGTATTCGGTCCACTTCTCGGCGTCCTTCTCGGGTTTCCGCAGGAGCAGGAGGTTGCCCCCTTCTGCCAGGATGAGCGATTCCGACCGAATGGCTTTCCAGCCCGCGTTGTCCTTCGGCTCGGCGGCAATACTCGCCTTCAGCCGACGATACGGCCCCTGAAACACCCCTTCCATGAAGTCGTGCATACTGACATCGACGGGCACCGGTGTGGTCTTGACGGAAGGACTGTCGGCTGCGTTGAGCGTTGGAGACGCTCCTCCCCCACTGCGAATCGGCCAGGTTCCAGCGACAGCCAGGAAAATCGCTGTGAGCAAGATCCAGATTCGCATTCGTTCACTCCCCGAGAATTCGATGTTTCCACAAGAAAAGGGTAACAAGATCGAACGACGCCTGCAATGTTTTGGCGTCGAATCTCAATTCACTGGGAAGAAGGAACGTCCCTCAAGATGGGCTCGGTTGAATGGTTTACCCATTGCGGAGCTTGGTCGCGGAGGGCGGATCATGTGTCGCACGATCCGTGTTCGGGTTGACCGCTCTTCCGCCCCCGGCATACAGTCCGGCGTCATTCGCCTGACTGCCCGGAATCGTTGCCATGCCCCTGCACATCCCCGCTGGCTCCCACATCGCTGGGTTCATCGACCGCTCGGCCCGGAATCCGGCCCACCTGCGTATCGTGTTTGTGGCCATTCTGACGGTGATCGCCATCGGGATGAGTCTCAAATACGCGGCCAAGGTGAACAAGCCGGGGGACAGTGGCCAGCAGACCCGGTCGGCGTTTCTGCGCTGGCGCGGAATGATCCACGAACTGTTCGCGGGCGGAAATGTGTATGTCGGGGTTCACGAGTACCCGAACCCCCCGATCATGGCGCTGGCCCTCAAGCCCTTCGCCGACCTCCCGCCTGTCGCGGGTGCGATGGCATGGTTCTACGCCAAGGTGCTGATGGCAGCACTCGCGGCCGTTTGGATATTCCGGCTGGTGTCGGGGCGATCGAACCCTTCTCCTGAACCGGGTCAGGGGACGGACCTCGCCCGATCTCCTCCCCGATCGGCCCCCGAAGCCGGAGTCGGCAATTCGCAGATCCCGGATCTCGCCAAGGCAATCGCTATCTTGCTCGCGCTCCCACCGATACTCGGTGATCTCTCACACAATAACGTGAACATCTTCATCTTGTTCCTCATCGCGGCATGCCTGGAAGCGTATCGCCGGGGGTGGGATGTGTCCGCCGGACTGGTACTCGGACTGGCGGTTGCATGCAAGGTGACACCTCTGCTGTTCCTCGCCTACTTTGCCTGGAAGCGAGCTTGGAAGGTTGTCGCCGGGTGTGCGGTTGGGCTTGTTTTGTGGCTCGCAATCGTGCCAGGGGCGGTGTACGGCTGGGAGCGGAACGGGGAGTTGCTGGAGAGTTGGTACTCGCTAATGGTGCGGCCATCATTGGTGGAGAATCGGGTGACGAGCGAGCACCCGAACCAGTCGATTCCGGGTGTCGCCTTCCGCCTCCTGACCCACAGTCCGTCGTTTCTGGTGTACCCGGACAACATCCCGACTCCGGCTGCGTTTCACAATGTCGCCGACATCGGAACAGACAATGCTCGCTGGACGGTGAAGGGGTGCCTGGTGGCGTTCGGTTTGCTAATCATTGGCCTGTGCCGAGGTCCGAGGAGTGAACGGCAGGGCTGGCGCTTCGCAGCGGAGTGTTCGCTGATCGTACTCGGAATGCTTCTATTCAGTGAGCGGACCTGGAAACACCACGCGGTCACGCTGCTCCTACCGTTTGCGGTCATCGCTGCGAGCCTTTTCGCATCTGGCCCGAGCCAGCGGTTGAAGCGGTGGCTCGCGGGGATTTTGGCAGCGGTCGGGCTTCTCACCATCGGGTCGGGTGTGCTCCCGGGACACGCGGCAGACCTGGCGATGGTCTACGGAAGCTACACTGCGTCGTTCTTGTTATTGGTTGGCGCAGTCGTCGTGGTCCTCATTGGGCAACGACATGTGGACTGATGTCGGGTGACCGGGTGGACACATGCCGATGGTTTCAGCGGTTCACGAGCTGGGAGTCGTTAAGAGCGACAAGGTTAGATGAGGTCCATCGCGATCACAGTGAGACTGTGCGAATGGAGCTGTTGGGTGAATCTGGAGAATTTAGGATATCTGGTTCTTGCAAGTCAGGTGGCCCGGAGTTAGAATTTCATCTTGTAATTGTGTTTCCGTTCGCCAGAGTGAGGAGAACCATCGTGACGAGGCACTCGTGGTGTGCGACAATCGCACTGGTTTGCGTGTCGATTCTCGGGTTGGTGGGGTCCGGTCTCGCTCAGCAGGTGCAACCACAGCAGCAGACCCCCCAGATCGCCATGCCTGTCGTTACCCAGCACCCTGTCGCACCCACCTTTATCCAACAGCCTGTTGCACCCTCCTTTGTGCACCCTGTCGCAAGCGGGGTGACCATCACCATCTTCATCCCCGGGCCAGCCACTGCCCCCATGTTCCAGCAGACAACGGTCCCAACCCCGGCCGCTCCCCCCGGGTTCCAGCTGACACCGCCTCAAACCCCGGTCTTCTCCCCCGTTGGGGGGGCAGCGACGGGTCAGTCGTTCAGCGTACCGCCCATCCAAGCTCAGCCCCGTTTCCAACCAGTGGGTGGGGGGAACCAACAACTGGCAGAGCTAGCAGCACGAGTCGAGCGACTCGAACAAACGAATGCCAATCTTGACAAGAAACTGTCGGTTATTAATTCCCAGATGAGCCAGCTGATCGAGTTGCTGGCTTCTCGCAAGACCCCCTCCCCGTCGATCCCGCATCCGGTGGACGTTAAGGATAAGGAACGGAAGAGCACCTCCAAGTGAGCCCACCGACGGCTCACCCCAGGATCCACGTGACCACTCAGCCGAACCAGCCCCAGTCTGGGCCGTCAAACCATCCGGATCGACGGCCGGGCAGCTGATTCCTTCCAGTCGCCAGTTCCATTTGTTCAGCAACTCCCCGGATTCTCCCTGCCACAGTTGCAGCCGGTGTTGAGGTCGACTGACGAGCAGGCACCGAACGTCCGGGGTGAACGTCACAGGTAGCAGCCGTCGTTCGTGCGATGAGACCCCCTGGACACGGTCGTTCGCAGCACTGCGACCGGGTCAGTCGAGGTCGAAGAGGATGAGTTGGCCACGGAGGGTTCCACAGACCCCTGTGAGGCCATCGGTCGTGAACGCCAGGCTCGTCAGCGGCCCGGCGGCCCAATCGAACGCACGCACCTCACGCCACTCTGTTGTCTCCCACAACCGCAGTTGCCCGTTCGAGTCCACGGTGCCGACATGCTGCCCGTTGCCGGTGTAGGCCACGTCCTGGAAAGGCGGCCCCGAAGTCCGGACCACTCGAGTGACTTTCCCTCCAATCAGTTCGACCACGTGGAACTCTGCTTCCCACCCGCACACCGCCATCTGGCTGTCCGGGGAGAACGTCAGATACCCCTGACCGCCCCTCTCACGATTTCGGACCCGGCACGAGATCCCCCCGCTGACCGCGAATCGGATTTCACAGACGCGGTTGTTGATCCCGGCCACATACTCTCCATTCGGGCTGGATGCGAGGCGAGGGAAGGCGGGCCAGTCCTGGTCGAAACCTAACTCCTGCTTCCAGGTCAGCACTTGCCACCGCATCAGACCGCCACCATCCGGCGGACTGCCCGGATATCGGTCTCGACTTGCGACAAGATATTTCCCAGTTGGTGCGAACGAGACGCCTCCTGCCAATAATGCGTCTCTGCGAGGGGACTCAAGGCGGGTTGAAAGGCGGCCATCGGTGGGATACAAGCGGAGATAGCCGTAGTTTCCTGCCGCCAGCCAGGCACCGTCGGGCGACATCGCGAGCTGGAGGCTGTGCGGGTGCTTTGCCCGCCAGCAATCGCCACCGGACCAGTCCCAGAGGGCGACCACATCCGGAGAAGCCGCAGCCAGGAACCGGCCGTCGGGCGATACTGCAATCGCTTGCACTCCTTGGTCGAACGCCTCAATCACACGCATCACGACTCCCCACAGGAGTTACTCCAGCGCATCCCAGACGACAACATCACCCCGCGCTCCGGCCACGGCTCCGAGCGTTCCGTCCTGGCTGAACGCCATCGCCTGGATTCGGCCCACACCCCAGTCGAGAGATCGGGAGGGCGGTCGATTCATGTCCTCAGGGAGTGAGTGGCCAGGCCATTCTCCTGTGTCCCAAAGGTGGACCAGACCCCCAGTACCAGTCGCTCGTTTAGCGGAATCTGTCGAAGGCCATTCTCCTGTGTCCCAGAGGTGGACCAGGCCATCTTTGGTGGCAGTTGCGAATGTCCGGCCGGACGGATCGAACATCGCCGCTGTGATCTGACTCCCGGTCACGGTTCGGATGGCAGTTTGAGCCCAGGTGTAGACGTCGAAGACATCGAACCCACCTCGCCCGACCCGGGCAATCGACAGGCCGTCTGGTGCCCAGGCCGTAGCGAAGAGTTCGATTGGAACCCCTTCACCCCGGTCCAGGCTCCCCGAGCCCGCGTCACGGACGCACCGCCAGGTGTCGGTTTCGTGGATCGCGATCCAGGCCACTTGGTCCCTCCCCCACCACCCTCGTGTGACCACCGCCACGACTTCCGACTTGGGGGAAAATGCCACTCCCACTGCCTCCTGTCCATCGTCAAGTCCCACCCACATCTCTTCCCGCGGGTTCTCAGGCAACGGCAGAATCTCAACTCCACCCCGCCCGATGACTGCGAGCCAGTTCCCATCCGGCGAAATGCCCGCCGGTTCGGACCGCCCGGACCGTCCGGCAGATTCGACCTGTCGGTATCGTCCCCCGCCCACCTCGCACGCTCGCCAGTGCCCCCGGTTGTCGACCCCGAGAATGCGACCGTCTGGAAGGAAATACCCGGCGATTGGGTCGAACCCTTCGTCAATCGCGCTCCGAACAGTTGCGATCGGATCCGAGAGGTTCCACAGGGCGACCCGTGAGAAGCTCAGAAACCCGCCCAGCCGGGGTCGCAGCCCGACCGCCAGGAGGTGCCGGTTATCCGGGCTGAACGCCAGGGTTCGCACCTGGGTGAATCCCGCCGCCAACCGCAACATTGCGCGAGGCTCCTTCACACCGATGGTCAAACCGGGAGTCGGTCCGAATGTGTCCCATTGTACCCAACATCTGCTGCGGTGTTCCCCCCACCCCCAGAGCCCGCAGTCCGTGGAGCGTGTACGATATCCGCATGACGACCCCCGATCACCCGCCCCGACCCCCTGGAGTTGTTCACCTCCTGCTTGTCGAGGACGACCCGAAGACGGTCGCCTTTCTCTGCAAGGGGTTGGAAGAGAACGGGTACACGGTGGACTCCGCCTCCACCGGTCCCGAGGGCCTCGCTCTTGCGACGTCCGGCGGTTACGACCTGATTGTCCTGGATGTGCTTCTCCCCGGGATGGACGGATGGGCAGTGCTTCGCAATTTGCGGGCAGACGGGATTCGGACGCCGGTTCTGTTTCTCACCGCCCGGGACGCCGTTGCCGATCGAGTGAAGGGGCTCGAACTCGGGGCCGACGATTATCTCGTCAAGCCGTTTGCCTTCTCCGAGTTCCTCGCCCGGGTCCGGACCGTCCTTCGCCGCGGGGCGACTCGCCCGGATGTCGTCCGGGTCGCTGATCTGGAAGTCGACCTGGCCCGTCAGCGGGCCGCGCGGGGTGGAACGCCCCTCGAACTGACTCCAAAGGAGTTCTCGCTCCTGGCCCTGCTCGCCCGTCGGGCCGGGGAAGTGCTCTCCCGGGCACTCATCTCGGAACACGTCTGGGATGTCAAATCGGATTCCGGGACGAACGTCGTCGATGTCCATGTCCGGCGGCTGAGAGTCAAGGCCGACGACCCATTCCCGGCCAAGTTGATCCACACCGTCCGAGGGGTCGGCTATGTCCTTGAACCCCGTGACTGACCCCGTCCCCCGGCCGTGGTCGATCGCTCTGCGACTGACCGTCTGGTATGCCGCCGCAGCTTTCGCCCTGGTTCTCGGGGCGACCGGTTACCTCTACTGGGCGCTGGCCGTGAGTCTGGACGAGGAGGACGACCAGTTCCTGGCCGACAAGGTGCAGGCGGTGAGGCGGGTGCTGGAGAGCCGTCCGGCTGACCCGACTGCACTGCGTCAGGAGGTCGGGACATCCGGGCCGGACCGGGAGGCCGCCCGCTTTTTGATCCGGGTGTCATTCACCGGGGGTGGGAAGGAGGGGGCGGAGTCCCCCGGGATGGCCGATGTGCTCCCGGCGGATCTGTTCCCCGTTCCAGGCGCGACGATTTCCGAACCCACTACCGACTACCGTACTGCGGACGGCCGCCTGTTCCGACTTCGGGCGTCTCACAATCCAATTGCCGGGTATGTGATCCAGGCCGCGATGGACCGGACACACGACCACGAGTTGCTCACCGACTACCGTCATCAGTTGTCGTACGTGCTGGGTGGGAGTCTTCTGGCGGCGGTCGTCGGGGGGTATTGGATTGCCCGCCGGGGCGTGCGGCCAATCGCCGACATCACCGCCACGGCTCGGCGCGTTCGGCCAACCCACATGGGTGAGCGTATCGCCATAGCCGGGCTCCCGGCCGAAGTTCGGGAACTGGCCGAGACGATCAACCACATGCTCGACCGACTGGAGGATGCCTTTACCCGACTCAGCCGCTTCTCTGCCGACATCGCCCATGAACTCCGCACTCCGGTGAACAATCTCCGTGGTGAGGCCGAGGTAGCGCTCGGCCGCCCCAGGACTCCGGAAGAGTATCGGGAGACGCTGAGCTCGTGCCTGGAGGAGTGCAGCCGACTCACCCGGCTGATCGACAGCCTCCTCTTCCTGGCCCGTGTGGAAGATCCCAAGACGGAACTCGTGACAACACTGGTGGATGTGGCTGCGGAACTGCACCTCGTGCGGGAATTTTTCGCCCCGGCGGCGGCGGAGGCCGGGGTCCACCTCACAGTCGACGCACCCCCGGGCCTGAGCGTCCGGGCCGACCGTGACTTGCTCCAGCGGGCCGTAGGGAATCTGGTCGCGAACGCACTGGCCCACACACCGGCTGGGGGCACAGCCACCCTGTTCGCAAGCCCAGACCCGACTGGCGTGCGGGTGGGAGTTCGGGACACCGGCCCTGGCATCCCGAGCGAGCATCTCCCCTACGTCTTCGACCGGTTTTACCGGGCCGACGCAGCCCGATCATCGGGCCAGGGCCGGGTCGGACTGGGGCTGGCGATTGTGAGGGGAATCGCCGAACTGCACGGCGGCTGCGTGACTGCCGACTCTCCACAGGGTCAGGGAGTGACCGTGGTGCTGGTGTTCCCGGCGGGGGGACAATGACGGGTCTCGACTTCTTCGCATCTCCTCCTTTCTGATGCCTGTGGTCTCGTTGATTCTAATGTAGAATTAACTAAAATAGATTGTAGCAATAAAATTTGATTGCAATCGGATCCTATCTTGATCAGGAGATCGGGTCGGGGGTCTTTCGGTTCTTGTGGGTGCCGATCAACCAGGGTACTGGCCCTTCAAAGTCTCAGCAACTCCCCCAATTTGCCCTGGACACCTATCTAATTCCCATTACGATTCTGTAATCTCCACCTGCCAGTGCGCACCTGCCACATTCGTTTTTCTCCAACGATTCACCACCCTGGAGTTCATCTATGAGGCGATACCCACTCCGATCGAAATCCGCCTTCACTCTGATTGAGTTGCTGGTCGTGATTGCGATCATTGCGATCCTGATGGGTCTGCTTCTCCCGGCCGTCCAGAAGGTCCGCGAGGCCGCTGCCCGTAGCAAGTGCAGCAATAACCTCAAGCAGATCGCGCTGGCGATGCACATGTACCACGACACGAACCGGTATTTCCCACCCGCGTTCTCGGCGGTGCCGCCCTGGGCGTTTGCCAACTGGGGCTGGGGTACATGGATACTTCCCTATCTTGAGCAGCCAGCACTGTTTAACATCTTGAGCCCGAACGTCAATGCGTTCGCACTGAGCACGAACACACAGGTGTCCCTGTCCATCTTTCTCTGCCCGTCGGATCCGGCCGTGGGACCACTGAACAACTACTTCAGCGGACACGCGAAGAGCAATTATTTGATCAGCGAAACGGTCAGCGACGGCGGTTCCCAGTACACCATCCTGTCGATCACCGACGGGACCAGCAACACGATCATGGCTGGCGAACGGGATATGCAGAAGCAGGTCGGCGGGATCTGGGCGGGCAAGGACATCGGCACCCCGAGTACCAGTGTGGCGTCGGTTGTCGGCCGACCGAACTGGCCGCTGAACACCCCGTATGTCGGCGCTGCGGCTGGCCTCCGACCGGACACCGCCAACGACCCACTTTGCACCCGCTTTACGTGGTCGAGTATGCACCCGGGCGGCGTGAACTTCGCCTTCATCGACGGGTCAATCCATTTTCTCCGGGACACCCTGGCCACAGACCCGAACCAACAGACATGTAACCACCCCCTCACGGTGGTGAACACGAACTATCCGTTCCTCCTACTCTACCTGGGGAACGACGGATTCCCCATTGATGGCAACTCGTTTTGATCCTGGGTTGGCGTGGGGGCCGGTCCGTGGTGTGGCTGGCCTCCGTGGGATCGTGCGGCGCACCTCAAGCGGTGGACCTGGCAGACGGTTCACTCAACTCGCTCAGGCGATCTTATTGCCAAAAGAGGAAATCGCTAGTACGGGAGGGCGAGGCTCCTGNNGTCGGGTCTCCCAAAGCCTCGACCCGACCTCCTCTCGTCCGCTCAGGGTGGCCCATCTCGAATGATTAAAAGTTGTTGCTCATCAAATTCGGGCCAGTTAGAATCGATGGTTAATGAGGGTGTCGAAATTCTGCGTGGGAGATGATTTGCATAGAGAGGAGAAGCAGGTCATGTCACGTAACAATAGCGGCTTGTTCGCCCTGTTGCGGCTTACCGAGCTTGAGGATCGCCACACACCTGCGTCCACGACAACCGCAGCCTCCCTTTACGCCCTCGGTGTTCCTACTGGCCAAACCGGGAACGTGGTGGTCTATAACGCCAGCGGGACGATGGCTTACCAAATCACCAATCCGTATGGATCAAACTTCACAGGCGGAGTCCGTGTCGCCCTCGCCGACGTGAACGGGGACGGGGTGCCCGATCTGATCACCGCTCCGGGGCCAGGCACCGCACCCCTCGTCAATGTTTACAGCGGCGTCACCCAACAGTTGATCGATTCGTTCGACGCCTACGCCTCCACGTTTATGGGTGGAGTGAACATCGCCGCCGGGAACCTGACCGGGGATGGGATGGCGGATATCGTGACGGGGGCCGACGTGGGTGGGGGACCGCGGGTACGGGTCTTCGAGGGGTCAAGCGTTGCGACCGGATCCAGCACCCCGACAACTCTCGACGACTTCCTGGGAATCGACGACCCGGACTTCCGGGGCGGAGTGCGGATCGCGCTCGGGGACATTAACGGAGATGGGGTGCCCGATCTCGTTGTCGCGGCCGGGAACGGGGGTGGGCCGCGGATCGCCATCTACGATGGAGCGAGCCTTGGGAAAGGCGAGCAGGTCAAACTCGTGAACGACTTCTATGCGTTCGACCCGAGCCTCCGAAACGGGGCCTATGTGGCGGTCGGGGACATTAACGGGGACGGGTACGGCGACCTGATCTTCGGCGCAGGGCCAGGCGGCGGGCCACGGGTTCTGGCGCTCGATGGGAAGGAACTCCTGGCCGGCCAGACGGACGTGCTGGCCAACTTCTTCGCGGGTTCCCAGAACGACCGGGCAGGCGTCGCGGTGGGGACGATCGTCGAGTCGGACGGGTCGACAGATCTAGTCGCAACCGATCTCGCGACAAATGCGACCGGCATCTACAACGCGGCCGGCACCGAAGTTCAGGTTCTGGTTGCAGGGACCGGAACCGGGTCATCTCTTCCGGGCTTACCCGGCTGGGCCAGCGGTCCGATTGCTGTGACTCAGAGCACGGCCACCGCCGTTGAGGGGACGTACACGGGGAGCGGGGCCGGGACTCTCTACACGTTAGCGGCCGGCAGTGTGATGCCGACTTCCGCAAGTTCAAGCGCGACCATCTCACTTCAGATCACGAGCGCGACCCTTAACCCCGCACCGCGGTTTGCTGCCTCCAGCACCACGTCGTACGGGCTCGCGCTCACAGGGACAATCACGATCACCATCGAAGGGCAAGCCGCGATCACGCTCCCGGTGACCGGTCAATTCCGACTGACCTCGTCGACGACGGTGGCCGGCAACCTCGATCTGGTCAGCAATCAGGGCGGTTCAGGGACTGCCGCAAGCCCGTATGAGGGGGTGCTCATCGGTGCCTCGCTCTCCGGTACGACACTCAGTCTGAACCAACTCTCCGTATTCACCTATGTGCGTGCGACCGGAGGCATGTTGTTCCGCTCGCCAACCTCCCGCGGTGGGACCGTGATCGAGTTGATTTCCAGCAGCGATTCCACCGCGACTTCGACCGGGTCTCCCAGCGAGGGAGGAACTGCAGCCTAGCATTCCTATGTACGTCTGAATGACGCATTCAGAGAATGCTCAAGATCGTAGAACGACTCCGGAGGGGTCGTTCTGGCCATCGTGTTCGCGTCCTGGTGACCGTCGCTCCTGGGACTTCGACCTGGGGTGGGAATCAGCTACCAGCTCTCGTCGCTGAAGACCCGGTCGAAGTCGCCCACCCCGATCCGCATACAAAGCTGGCGAAAGGCGTCGGCGTGGTCATCGGTCGAGTGGTGAAGGTGCTCGGCCTCGCTAATCAAGGGGAGCACTTTGCGACGCCGAACACCAAGCCGTTTGAGCACCCGGCGAAACGGTTTCAAGTTCGGGGCGTAGACGTGGAAGAGTTTGTGCTCGTCGAACTGGACCTCAATGGGAAGTTCGTCGGCGAGGACCGCGACTCCCGTGCATCCGTCGTGCTTCAGCAACTCCTCGAACTCACAGAAGTGGCTTTCCAGGACCGGTCGATCAATGTGGTTGCGGCGGAGATCCTGATGGCTGTCACGGCTGTTTCCGTGGCTACTCTCCAGAACCACATGCACTACTTCACCCAGCGGTTCGAGAAGGGCCAGAAAGACATCGAAGAGATTCTCGGCCGAGATAGCTGCGGACAGCATGGGAAGACGGAGCTTCGCGCGGCGGTCCCGATAGATCTCGACCCGATACCCCTGGCGGGGCGGGATCAGGACATTCGGTCCGGGTCGGACAGCGTCTGTCAGGATGAAGTCGCCGTAGCGGTTGACACGGAGGTGCGCGGCCAGCCGTTCAGAGTTCACTAGAACACCTCGCGACAGCAGGAAGATCAGGCCCAGGGAGGGAGAATTCAACGGTGTCGCGTCATAACGGGTGGCGTCTAGAACCCTGGGCACACAAACATAGTCCCTGTTCGGGTCGCTGGCGTCCGTGCCGAGGGTATTCTACGCAGTCCAGGAGTCCGGTTGGCGCGAAACTGACGCTCGGCAGGGGTGATGCGGAATCTCGGGCTGGTAAGGCCCAATGCCAGAGAAATCGTCGGTCCGGCTGGGCAGAGGCTTCCTAACCGGTTATCGTGAAAATTGGGATAATCCGGTAATGGGTGTGTTGTGTGTGGTCGAATAGGGTGTAACCGGTCGGCCTCATCGGTCGGTGCGGGAGTGTCCAGGGTTTCCGCCCTGGACTGAGAACCAATGCCCCATCCGGGGCTACGAACGAGCGGCCTACGGCCGCGATGAGCACGGTTTTGAGCCGAAGAGCGGCGGCCGTTCTCAGCCCAAGGCGGAAGTCCTGGGGATCCAGGCGATTTCGGGCGATCATCGATTCCCCGAAACTCCGAGCCTGACCGGTTACGCTGATCGAATAGACAATTGGGCTCACGCCGGCTCACCTCAGCTGTCTGCCGATGCGCACGCGGATTTCGGCGCTTGGGGGAGAGGCTCCCCCAGAACAAAGGGTTATGCGGATTGTGCTCAGGAGGGGATGTCGTGCGGAACTGGATCACGCCACTCGTGTTCGTCAGCGTTGTTGGTGTTAACGCTGCGCAACCACCCGCTGGAACCGGCGCAGCCGATCCGCCCACGATCATCATCACCCCGAAACGGCCCGGTGATCCTCCCAGTCCGGCATCGTCCACCCCCGACCCCCCTGGTCTGATCATTATCCGGCCCAAGGGTGCGTCTCCATCGACCACCCCACAGCCTGGACCGACTCCCACCCCTGCGCCGGTTGCCCAACCCCCAACCCCCGCGCCTGTGGTCCCTCCTGTTCTCACGACTGCCAAGGAGGACGGTAAAGGGCTGTTCGACTACTGGTTTGCGGCAGCCGTTGAGGGTGATCGAATCGGCTATCTTCGTTGGACCGGGCGAGAACTCGAACAGCGAGGCAAAAAATTCTGGGTCGGTGTGAAGTATCAAAACTTCACAATCTCTCGGTTTGGACAGCTCGTCACCCAGTTCGGCGAGGAGTCCACGGTGGAAACCCCCGAGGGCGAGGTGGTGAGCACGTCAATGCGGCAAGGGCTCGGCAAGGATCAAGCCCTCGCTCTCAGTGGAATGGTCGACGGAAAAGTGTTGAAGATCAAAGGAGCTGGGGCGGCACAGGGTGCCAGTGACACTCCGTGGCCGGGTGGAGTGACAGGGATCACCCGTGAGCCCCGGTTGTTCAAGGAGAATCAGGCACTCAAGATAGGTGAGAAGTTCGAGTACCTGACGTACGTTCCCCAGGTGAATCGGGTGGTGAAAGTGGGGGTCACATTCGAGGGCGACGAGACGACTGCTCTTTGGCCGAACACTCCTCCACGGAAGCTCTTGCGGTTCGTCTCTCGGATGGAACCGATCCAGGGGGAAGGGGGCCAGAAACTGACTCTTCCCCCCGCGACAACGTGGTGCGATGCCGTTTCCGCCGAGCCCTTGCGGGTCGAGTTTGATTTTCCGGGGCTTGGGGGGCGTGTGACCTTCTTGCGCACCACCGAGGCGGCTGCCAAGGCACCCGTCACGAACCCACCGGACCTCTTTAAAACTCAGTCAATCCGTCTCAATCGAGAAATTCCGGGAATACACACCAAGGCGGCGGTCGTCTACAAGGTGACACTCCCGCGGGACGATGACCCGGGAACAGCTTTCCCTGCGGATGCCCGACAGGAGATCAAGAACCTCGACCCCAAAGCGAAAACCCTGGAACTCCATGTTTCGGCCAGCCACGGACCCATCAAGGGAACGCCTCAGCAAGCTGTGCCTGGTGGCGAATTTCTCGGGAGTAGCTTCTTCATCAACTGGGACAACGCAGAAGTCAAAGCCCATGCTGCCAAGGCTGTTGCTGGCCTCCAGGCTGATGCCACCGCCTGGGAGAAGGCCAAAGCGATCGAGCAGTGGGTGCATCTCAACATGAGGGCAATCGAGTTCTCGCAGGCAATGGCGACAGCCGACAACGTGGCCAAGACGCTCAGCGGTGACTGCACGGAATACGCCATGCTCGCCGCTGCGATGTGTCGGGCGGTGGGGGTGCCTTCGCGAACCGTCCTCGGCTTGGTGTACGCGAAGGGGGCCGATAATAAGCCGTATCTTGCGTATCACATGTGGTTCGAGGTGTTCGCCGACAGTCAGTGGGTTCCGCTCGATGCCACTCTCGGTATGGGTGGGATCGGCCCCGGCCATGTCAAGATCACGGATCACTCGTGGCATAACGAGCGGTCCTTTGCACCATTGCTGCCGGTTTTGCGGGTTCTGATGACCCGGCCAGGGTTCGAGGTGAGCCGGGTCAGCCCGTGAGCGACCCGATGTTTTCACTCCACGCAAGAGTGTGTTGTGGCCAATTTCCAGTAACCCATGAAATTTAGGTGTGTGATAGCTTCCCGTCGCTTCAGCGTCTATACTCGGAGAAAGTTTGCACACGGGTGGAGACCGACGAGTCGTCTGATCTCACCCGCGGGAGGCTTTCGGGTGGTCCGATGGTCCCTCTCCTCCGGGCGATATCTTGCCGCCCTGGTATCTCCCGGGACTCAGTCAGGTCTTTCGGGTACGGAGGGTCGGGATTGGTTGGGATCCTTCCACCGGGCCAAGACAGGGTGTCGGGATGACCGACCTGGAACGTCTTGCCCCACACTCGTTACCGGTGGTGGCCTCCCCATCTGGGTCCACCGACCAAAACGCCTCCCCACACCCAGAGACCGCCCCACGAAGCGACGGCCCGTCAATGTCTCTCACCCTTGCCACCCGTAATCCTGGACGTCCGATCACGGAACTTGCGAACCCACCTCCGGCTCCGGATGACCGCGGCCGGTCCTGGCTGACTCGACTGTTCGCGGGGGATCTGGGGTTGCAGACGCTCGCCCCGGCTCCTTTACCCCCGATCGACCGACCCGTTGTCGAACTCGACGCTGTCGCCCGAATCCTGGGGTGCCATGAGTTGTTCGTGTTGGAAGCCCCGGACCGGCTCATCCGCGAACGCGTGATTGCAGACTTTGCCCGGATCGCGGCTGCTCGTGGTGAACGGATACTCGTTCTCTCCCCCGATCCGGCCGCTGCCGATCGAATGGCCGAGGCAATCGCGTCCGACCCATCATTGAAAATCATCCGGGCACTTGCAGAAGACGAAAACCCCATTCGCGCTCTTCCCCTGGTCAGTCGAATCACATCGATCGCGCTAGGTCAGCGTCGGGTTGAGCAGATGAAACAGGACGCAATGGCCGCGGTGGCCCGTTCGGAGGCCGAGCTAACAACTATCGCAGCCGCCTTGACGGCTGCAGAGGATCTCCGACTGCTTGCCGTTCGGTTGTCCGAAATCGAGCCTGACCGAAGGGCGCTGTCGGCCCGTCTGGACAGGCTGGACACCGAGGTTCGCACAGAAACCGAAGAGACGCACTCATCGAACGCTTTCACAGCCCGGCTCAGCGTCCTTCGGATCGACCGTGAGGCAGCTACCGCCCCGCTGGTCGCCAGCCTGGCCGCACTGGCAACCCAACGGGCCGACAAAGAAACGGCCCTCGCCGCTGCCCGGCAGCTTCTCGCCGGTGCGACAGTCGACGCAGGGAAGAAGACAGGATTCTTCGCGAGATTTCTTCATAAGCCGAAACATCAGACTGATCCTGCCGAGTTCGACCGCCAGATCATGGAGACCGAACGAGAGGTGAAAGAATTGGTCGCTCGCGAGGCCAGTATTCATGCCGAGGCTGAAGCCGTGGGCGGTCGCTTCGACGCTGAACGCGAGAAGTGTATCGCCGAAGAGGTGACCACCCGGCGCACAACGACAGAAGTTCGGCTCGCCGAACTCACTCGGGACCGTGATGAGATTGCAGGTCGCTTTGCAGCCCGTGCCAGGGAATTGGATCGAGCGGGTTTCACCCCACCCGCTCAGTTAACGGTTGAAGCTGCCAATCGGGTCACAGCCGAGCTCACCCCGTGCTGGGAGGAAGTTGCGAAACGGGTGGCAGCCGCGCGGGAACGACTCAACCAACTGATCCAGTCGCTGCCAGAACTCCTGCGGCAATTCCTGGGCGACGCCAGAGTCGTGATTGGCACACCGGGATCGGTCGATTCCGACCCAACGTTCGAGCCGCGACAGGATCTTTCGGCCCCAGCGTTCAGTGTTCTGGTCCTTGACCACGCCGAGGAGTTGACCGAGCCGGATTTCACTCGTCTTGCCGTGCTGGCCAGGCGATGGGTGCTGGCCGGTACAGCACCAGGCGAGGACTCCAGACAACTCCCGATCATGGCAGCCCCCGGCTCTCGCCCAGTACGTCCGACAGGGCCAACCTTTTTTGCCCGGTTGATTCGGCTACTGGACCGTGAACCGTGGGCAATCGAAGGCGACCGCCTCGTCTTTCGCCTCTGTCACGTCCCCTCCGATCAGAGGCGACAGTTGACCCGCGAACCGGTCCTGGATCGACCCGAGATCGAGTTGCGGTTCACCACAGACGGTGCTGATGCGGTTCTGGCTGAGATCGCGTTTCCTTCCGGGTCCACGGTCGCCTCTTCCAAGGCGTACCTCTACGAACAGCTCGGTGAGGTGTTGCTCCGACCATGCGGCGAGCAAATCTGGGAACGATCGGACGATTACTTGGTGGCTCGGTGGCCAGCGGCTGGAGTGACGGGCGGAGACTGGATCGAATTGGATGTGGGAGTTCGTGAAAAAGTCATCGGCACCGGTCCTGCCGCATTCACAGCAGCGGTTTCATTCAATCTCGCTGCTGGCTGGTCCGAGCAGACGTCCGAGGCCTGGCTCTCCGCGCACCTGCCCCCCCCCTCGGTTGGTCGTGTCGCCGTCCTCCCCCGCCTGGCTCCACATGGAGTGAGCCCTCATCGCCCGACGGCTGTCGTTTGAGCGACTGGCCGCCTCATACCCTCTCAGAATCTCTGCTTTTGGGGCTCTCGACTTCTCCTCTCAGGCAGTCCGTCGCTGACTCGTTGGTTGTTACCCAGCCAAGCAGTCCGTCGCTGACGCTTCCGGCTCGTTGGTTGGTTGTTACCCAGCCAAGCCTCCAATCCGGACGACATTCGTCTGGCAGGTCCGTTTTGCTCGGATTCCAGAGGGTGGTATGAGTCCACGTCTTGTCGTCTGGGATTTCGATGGCACTCTGGCCGACTCAATGGCAGCCGGCCTGGGGATCTTCAACAGGCTTGCGGGGGAACTTGGCTTCAAGCCAGTGGAAGATCCCGCATTGGCGAGGACGATGTCCTCCCGGGAATTCATGAAGGTCCACGGGATCACACTCTGGCGACTTCCGAGGCTGGTCCGGCACTTTCGGGCGGCGGCGGCGGCTGTGGCCGACCAGTTGGTGTTGTTTCCGGGATTGGCCGAGGTCCTGGAGGGATTCCGGGACCGGGGCGTCCGACTGGGTATTCTCTCATCTAATCGGGAGGATAACATCCGGCGATGTTTAAGAGCGAATGGGGCGGAAGAGCATTTCGCCTTCGTCGTCGGTTACCCCAAGCTGTTCGGCAAGGCAAAAGCGCTGCGGCGAATCCTGCGGAAGGAGGGGGTCGACCGCGCCGAGGCCATCTACATCGGGGATGAGGCCCGGGATGTCGAGGCAGCGCGCGCTGTGGGAGTGGCGGTCGCCGCGGTGACCTGGGGATTCCACGAGGAAGCGATCCTGCGGGCATCCGGCCCGACCCATCTTGTCCGCGAACCACGGCACTTGCTCGACCTGCTTGGTCCGCAGTCGGAGGGAGTATGAACGGGTCGCTTTCGTTGGAGCAGGACCACCTTCCATCGCTTCACATCCAGGGGCTCAAAGCCGCAGGGCGCGAAACCCACCATTTTTTCGTTGACGACTACCGGATTCCGAGTGAAGATTTGGTGAGAGGAGCAGAGAAGCTCGGTCCCTGCTCACCAAACCGGCGAGCGAGTCGGATGTCTGCCGCTCGATTCGGCGGGCTTCCGGATAGATGCCGGTGGTGCCTACCTACCTACCCCGGTCGAGTTTCGACCCACCGTATTCACCCTTCCCTGTCCGAATCGCGAATTGGGGGCAGCCATGCTGCGGTTCCTGGGCTCATCGCAGTCGTTTTGTGACGGCGTTTCCCGTCGTAACTTCCTCCAGATTGGGGCGTTCGGTGCCGGCCTGACTTTGGCCGACATGCTCCGTGCCCGGTCTCTCCAGGCTGCCGGTGGCGCGCGGCAGGTGTCGCGATCGCACAAGGCCGCGATCATGATTTACCTGCCCGGCGGCCCGTCGCACATGGACATGTACGACCTGAAGCCCGAGGCTCCCGTGGAATTTCGCGGCGAATTCAAGGCGATCGACACAAACGTCCCCGGCGTTCAGATCTGCGAACACTTCCCGTTACAGGCCAAGATGTTCGACAAGCTGGCCGTGGTCCGCTCTGTGGTTGCAGTGGACGAGCACAGCGACTCCGCGGTGCTGACCGGCTACGCCGAACGGGTGAACCGCATCGCCGACCACCCGTCGTTCGGAGCGGTGATGTCGAAACTCCGCGGGGAGTCGAGCGGGCCGGTCCCGCCGTTCGTCAGCCTCCGCGGGATGAGTCGGGGGACCGAACCGGGTTATCTGGGGGTGGCTCACCGACCCTTCACCCCAGGCGGACCCGGGAACGCGAACCTGAAACTGGCCAACGGGGTGACCGCCCAGCGACTCGACGACCGGAAAACCCTCCTCGACACGTTCGACGACACCCGTCGAGAGATTGATGCGACGGGTACGATGAAAGGGATGGATGCGTATACCGAGCGGGCTGTGGAGATGGTCACCGCGGGAGTCGTCCGCGATGCCCTGAACCTGGAGAAAGAAGACCCGAAAGTCCGGGAGCGGTACAAGGGCGTGGAGCAGTTCCTCACCGCCCGTCGGCTTGTGGAAGCCGGTGTGGGGTGTGTGACTCTCTCGATCGGCGGCTGGGACACTCACGGCGGGAACTTCACCACGCTCAGGAAGCAACTCCCGCAAGTCGACCGGGGGATTGCGAACCTGATCGCGGATCTGCACGCCCGTGGAATGCAGGACGATGTGGTGACGGTGATGTGGGGTGAGTTCGGTCGGACACCGAAGATCAACGCTGGGGCCGGGCGGGACCACTGGGCGCCGGTGATGAGCGCTCTGGTGGCTGGCGGTGGGCTCCAGATGGGTCAGGCGGTTGGGGCCAGCACTGCCAAGGGCGAGCGGCCAAAAGACCGCCCCTACTCCATCCCGCAGGTGTTGAGCACCCTCTACAAGGCGGTGGGGATCGATCCCTCAATGACATTCCCGAACGGAGCCGGTCGACCGATGTATATCCTGGACGAGCGAGAACCGGTCCGCGAGTTGATCAGTTGAGGATGAGCGGAGAAAACCTAACCCCCCAACCCCCTTCCTTAAAAAGGAAGGGGGAGCTGGAGTCGGAACCTAACCCCCCAACCCCCTTCCCTAAAAAGGAAGGGGGAGTCGGAGAGGGGTTTGACCCCCTCTGCCTCCCAGTCGAGGTGGGGCCAGTGGTCCAAAGCACTTTTGGAGCAAACCACTCTCCCTTTGGGGAGGGGCTCCGAACTTGTTCTACTTGCTGTGAACGGCTCCCCCTTCCTTTCCAGGTAAAAGGGATGGGGAGTTAGGTTCTGCAAATTCGGCCCGAATCCGATCGCGTTTTCCGAACCGGGAGGGTACAACAATACAGCCCGGGTCGGAGTTGTTGAAGGGACACCCTCAGGCCGGCCCGGCTCATCCTCCGACTGGGGCCATCATGATCAGGGCTGTTCGAACGGTGTCGCTGCTGACGATCTGTGCTGTTGCACTCTGTGTCACAGCCTGTAGTTCCAACAACAAGGGCAAAATTGTCGGGAAGTGGAAGGCGAACGTAGTCGAGAAACCGGGAGAAGCCATGCCCAAAGGGGCTGAAGTCGTCTTCGAGTTCACAGAAGACGGGCGATTCACAATTAGCGTGGAGCTCGGTGGCCAGAGTTTATTGAAGGCGGCCAGCGGCAAATACGCGCTGGGATTCGGGGACACGGTCACATTGACCGAACTCTCTCCGCCCGTCGATGGGAAGACCCAGAGCCGCGAACGGATTTCGATTAACGGTGACACGATGACGATCGATTCCGAGAAGGGGCAGAAACAGACCCTGACCCGGATGAAGTGAATCGGATGTGAGCAGCCGGGGTCGGCCTTGGTGCCGGAGTGCCCAGGGCTTCCGCCCTGGGCTCAGAACGAACGCCCCATCCGGGGCTAAGAACGAGCGGCCTACGGCCGTAACCATCAGGGTTTTGAGCCGCAGAGCGGCGGCCGTTCTGAGCCCTGAGCGAGTTCCTGGTAAGGAGTTGTCCAGAATCAAAACCGTGAAATCGCTGGCANNCACGCAGCCGGGGTTTCGAAGACTCAACCCCGGCCACACCGCTGGCGTGTTGGCCCTGGATGGCCGGGCCACGTAGATAATGCCTGTTTTTCTCCTGTTCGTTTGATCGGCGAAAAACACGGTTTTGATCTTGGACGAGTTCTAACTGTCCGACACACCCTCCGGCCCGTCCTCACTCTCGGGCCGTCTTTGCTCCGAAGGTGTCCTCATGGTTCGCTTCCTCCTCGCGGTCACGTTTGTTTTGGCACCACTCGCTCTCCTTCAGGCAGCCGAACCGACCCCGCCTGTGACCGCACTCACCCCATTCCCCACTGCACTCAAGATCCGCGGTTCCGACGATGCTCCCCAGCTACTCATCACCGGAAAGCGAGCCGACGGCCGCGATATTGACCTCACCGCTGCCGCGACCTACAGCGTCTCCGATTCCAGGGTTGTTCGGATGGCATCCGATGGTCGTGTCTACCCTCTTGGGAACGGGGCTGCCGAGATCACTGCGACCGTGGGCGAGATGAGCGTGAAGGTGCCGGTCGTTGCGGAGTCGGTGGACATTCCACTGCCGATCAACTTCGGCAATCAGGTTGTTCCGGTGCTGACGAAGTTGAGTTGCAACAGCGGCGGGTGCCACGGCAAGATCCAGGGGCAGAACGGCTTTCGCCTGTCGCTGCTGGGGTTCGAACCACGCTACGATTACGAAAACCTGCTCAAGGAAGGGCGAGGACGACGGGTGTTTCCAGCCAATCCAGACGCCAGTCTGGTACTCACCAAGGCAACAGGGCAGGTGCCCCACGGTGGTGGGAAGAAGATGGAAGTGGGGAGCGAGGAATACAAAATCGTTCGCCGGTGGGTGGCCTCGGGCCTCCCGTATGGGAACCCAACGGACCCGGTCGTCACGAAAGTCATCGTCACCCCGGATGCCCGGATTCTGGATCGGCAAGGGCGGCAGCAACTGGCTGTCCACGCTCACTACTCCGATGGGAGCGTCGAAGACGTGACTCGTCGGACCCAGTTCGAGAGCAACGACACCGAAATCGCAACGGTGAGCGAGGCTGGGCTCGTGCAGACCCTGGGGATCACCGGGCAGGCGGCGGTCATGGTCCGGTATCAGGGCAATGTCGCCACCTTCCGCGCAATGGTTCCACGACCGGGAACGGCCCCGAAATTCGAGTTTGCTGAGAAGACCGTCGTCGATCGGTTCACGGCGAAGAAGTGGAGAGAACTGGGGATCGCCCCGTCGGAACTATGTACCGACGAGCAGTTCGTCCGTCGGGTTTATCTCGATATCTGTGGCACCCTCCCCGAGCCGACAGCGATTCAGGCGTTCGTTGCGGACAAGGATCCCGCCAAGCGCGACAAACTCGTCGATAAGCTTGTCGATTCCGTCGAATATACCTACTTCTTCGCCAATAAGTGGGCGGATGTGTTACGGGTTAAGCGAAGGAATCAGGTGGCTCGGGCCGCCGGGACATTCGCGTTCCACACCTGGATTCGTGATGCGATCGCGGCCGACAAACCCTACGACGAGTTCGTCCGCGATATCATCTGTGCCATCGGCGACGAGTCCCGATCCCCGACGGCTTTCTGGTATCGGGAGGTGAGAACGCCCGAGAACTTCGTCGACGATGTCTCGCAGGTGTTCCTGGGGCAGCGGCTGGCGTGCGCCAATTGCCACCACCATCCTTATGAGAAGTGGACACAGGACGATTATTGGGGACTGGCCGCGTTTTTCGGCCGGGTTGGAACCAAGAACATCCCTGTTCCGGGGATGGTCAACAATAATAACGGTCAGAATGGCAGGCAGGTGCTGTTCGTCAAGTCGAGCGGGACGGTTCAGAACAAGCGGACCGGGCAAACGGCCCCACTGAAACCGTTGGATGCCGATCCGATGACCGCCGCGACCGACGAGGATCCGCGGCAGCGCTTTGCCGACTGGCTCACGAGTCCGAAGAACCCCTTCTTCGCCAAGGCGGTGGCGAACCGGTACTGGGCGCACTTCTTTGGCCGGGGAATCGTCGATCCGCTCGACGACATGCGAGTGACCAACCCGCCGAGTAACCCGGAACTTCTCGACGCTCTGGCCCAGAATTTGATCGACAACAAATACAGTCTCAAGGCGCTGGTGAAGACGATTTGCAAGAGCCGGACGTACCAACTCTCCTCGACGCCAACGGAGATTAACGCCTCGGACAAGCAGTCGTATGCCCGATATTACCCGAGGCGACTTCAGGCGGAAGTGCTCTACGATGCCGTCTCCAATCTCACTGGCAGCCCGACCGCGTTCCCAGGGCTTCCGGCCGACAAGTTCTCCCCGAGCCGGGCGATCATGCTTCCGGACGAATCCTTCACTTCGTACTTCCTGGATGTCACGGGGCGTCCGCAGCGGATCAGTGCCTGCGAGTGTGAACGGGTGAACGAAGCGAGCCTGGCGATGAGTCTGCATCTGCTGAATTCCAACGAGGTGCAGGACAAACTGGCCCGCACGGGAGGGCGAGCCGAAGCCCTTGCCAAAGATCCGCGGACGGATGCCGCGAAGGTGGAGGAATTGTTCCTGCTCGCAATCGCCAAGAAGCCGACCAAGGAACAGCTTACGGCCGCGCTCGAGCATATCGCCCGGAACGAGAAGAGCAAGAAAGTGGCCTACGAAAACATCCTGTGGGCGTTGCTCAATAGCAAAGCATTCCTGTTCAATCAGTAACCCCAGGGCGGAAGCCCTGAGAATCTCTTGTGGGTGCCACGGGCGGCTTGTCCGCCCGTGCGATGCCTTCACGGGNNAGCCGCCCGTGGCACCCCGATCCCGCAGGTCGATTTTCTCCCGCCACATGTCTCATTTGGTCAATTCTGGCTCGATCCAAACCCCGTGGGCTCCGCCGTGGGCTCCGGGAATGGTCACACTCAGCGTCAGCACCTCGACCCCTTCCACCGAGCCCGACCAGGATTGCTCATCATTCAGAGATTGCACGGGTTGTGAGGACCAGAGCAACCGCCCATCTCCACGAATCGTGAACGTCATCGGCGACTGGCTCCAGGGTGCGGTGTCGTTGATCGAGACCCGGGTGGCGAACTTTCGGTACTGCTTCCCCAGGTTGTAGCTGACCTTGGCCGGCGGCTCATTCGCAAAGGCGGCATGCATGAAAAGCCCGTGGGGCGATACCTTTCCGTTGACGACGACCCGGGAGAAGTCCATAGGAGTGGGGCCAGGGCCTCTCTTCGGAGGGTGGAAAGGCCACCCGACCGCGTCGACCATCTTCAGATCCGTCAAGAACCCGGTCTCGGGCTCTGGTTTTTTCGGAGGGGGCAAAGCAGCGGCCGGGGTTGGCTTTGTCGGGACCAGCGGGAGCGCTGGGGCTGTGGAGACCGTGGAGGTCGGATCGACCGCGGGTGGGGAATGCTTGCGAATGGCTCGGATCGCACTGTAGGCCGCAACCACCAGGACGATCACCCCCACTGCGATGATCGATCGAGTGATCCACAGACGACGGAGACGGGCAGATTTGCGGCCTGCTCGCCTGGACTTGCCGACTCGTGTTGCCCGAGTGAGTTTCTCAAACTCCTCCTGGCGATTGTCTGGTTCCTGTTCTGGAGCGGGAAGGGGTTGCAGTTTCGGCCTGGTGACCGGGGGCTTGATCGCTGCGGATGCGTGGGGTTTCGGTCGGGCGATCGGGGGTTTGATCGTTGCCGATGGCGGTGAGCCAGAGACTGCCCTGGCCACCTTTTTGGGTTTCGTGGCGGCCTGCTCAATCGCACGGATGGCATCGGCGAGTGCAGCCGCCGACTTCGGTCGATCAAAGGGATCTTTCGCCAGGAGACGGTGGATCAGGGCAGCGAGAGGTTCGGGGATGGCAGGATTGATCCGACGGACCTGGATGGGCTGGTCGAACGTCACCGAGATGAGTTGCCCCATCGTGCTCTCAGCCGGGAAGGGAAGCTGGCCGGTACACATCCGATACATCACGCAACCGAGGCTGAACAGGTCGCTGAGGGGGTCGGCTGGGAGGCCCCGGGCTTGTTCCGGCGAGAGGTAAGCGGGGGTTCCGACGACCATCCCTTCCTGGGTCAGGTTGGCACTGTCGTTCACTTCCCGGGCGAGTCCGAAATCCAGGATCTTGACCCGCCGGCCGGGCTCCTCCAGCCACAGGTTCCCAGGCTTGATGTCACGGTGAATCATCCCGTGTTCGTGGATCGCGGCCAGTCCAACAGCAATCTCTCGCCCGATTCGACAGATTTCCGCGGGCGGGAAAGGCTCTTGCCGGCGGATTTGGGCTTCCAGCGTTTCTCCCCGGAGCAGTTCCATCGCCATGTAAACGGTGAAACCCTCTTCGACCACCTGATAGATGGTGAGAAGATGATCGTGCTTGAGTGCTGCCATCGCGCGAGCTTCGCGAAGGAACCGCGCACGGACCTCCACGCCATTGAGTCCGGGTGGCTGCTTCATCACCTTCACGGCAGCAGGCCGGCGGAGGCTGGTGTCTTCCGCTTCAAACACCAGCCCCATCCCCCCCTCACCCAGGAGCCGGAGGATTCGATACGTTCCCAGACGCCCGATCTCTCCATCCGCTTCGGGGGGCATTAGAAAGGGGTAGGCGGGAACACGGCCACCCACCAGAGCCGTTTCCCTCGCCCGGTTCAGCGTGGAGCCGACCGAAGTCCGGTTGTTGACTGATGTCCCATCCATTCAGCGGCTCGCATGGGGGCTGTCGGTCCCAGATCACCTGCGTTTGGGCTGGGTCGGAGGGTGGAAGATATGGGCGGTTGGACCTTGGCACCCTCGAAATCGGATCAAGTCTAGCTCGGGATCAAACCCTGTCCAACGCGATTTCAGGGCATGCGAAACTTGAGGCCACCAACTCATGAAACGGAAGTGCGCGGATCCTGGCGACGCTGTTGAGACCGCGAAAAGGCGCCCGTGGCTTTGTTTCACGCCAGACACAAACGCAGTGGCTTCTCCCGCTGCTACAATCAGGGGATGACCACTCCTGCGATGCGACCGCGCCTGGCCCCCGAACTCCTTGCCCCAGCCGGGGACTGGGAATCGCTCCGCGCGGCTGTTGCGAACGGTGCGGACGCCGTCTATTTCGGCCTGTCCGACTTTAACGCTCGTGCCAGGGCCACAAACTTCACGCCAGACGAATTGCCGGAAGTGATGAGGTTCCTCCATGCGCGCAACGTCCGTGGTTTTGTCACGCTCAACACGCTCCTCTTTTCCGACGAACTCCCCGCGGTAACGGATTTTGTCACTGCCGCAGCCAGGGCGGGGGTGGATGCCGTGATTGTGCAAGATCTCGGCCTGGTCCGTCTCATCCGTCGACTCGCTCCCACCCTCCCGGTCCATGCCTCCACCCAGATGACGCTGACCGAGCCCCGAGGGATTGCCTTTGCCGAATCCCTTGGGGTCGAGCGGGTCGTTCTCGCCCGGGAACTGTCGCTGGATGAGATCCGAAAAGTGACCGCTCACACTCAGACCCCTGTCGAGGTGTTCGTTCATGGCGCGCTGTGCGTGGCGTACAGTGGCCAGTGTCTGACCAGCGAAGCCCTCGGGGGAAGGAGCGCCAACCGCGGGCAATGCGCGCAGGCGTGTCGGTTGCCATACGAGATGCTCGTTGATGGTACCCACCGGGATCTCGGCGACCGGGCGTACCTGCTCAGCCCCCAGGATCTGGCAGCGCACGAATGGATCGCCCCGCTCGTTGAGGCGGGCGTGATCTCCTTCAAGATCGAGGGCCGCCTCAAGGGCGGACCCTATGTCGCTGCCACGACTCAGACCTACCGGAAGGCGATCGACGCGGCGATTGCTGGTCAGGCATTCGGCCTGACGCGACAGGAGGAACGGGATCTCGCCCAGACGTTCAGCCGGGGATTCACACCGGGATTTCTCGACGGGGTCAATCATCAGCGGCTGGTCCGTGGTCGCTTCCCGAAGAGTCGCGGTGTCCGGGTGGGAACGGTGGTGACTGTCACCAACCGTGGTGTTCGGGTGCTTCATGCGGAGCCTGGGCCGGACCTGTTGAAGCCCGGGGATGGGGTGCTTTTCGACCTCGGCCGACCGGCGGAGAACGAGCCCGGCGGGAGAGTGTGGACGGTCGAGCGAGTGGCCACGACGCGGGATGGCCAGGGGGTGATGGAACTGACGTTTGAACCCGACGGCATCGACCTGGCTGCGATCGAGCCGGGATGCGACGTCTGGAAAACGGATGACCCCTCGCTCCGCAAGCGGCTCGAACAGACGTACTCGCAGGACAAACCCGCCCGACGGGTGCGTGTCGATGCCCACCTTCGCGGAACTCTTGGGGGGGAGCTGACACTGACGCTCTCATACAGGAACCCGCCAAGGCTGTCGCATCAACGGAAAGACGATTGGACGCATATATGGGAGGGCGAGGCTCCTGCCGAGCTGGACGACCATCACGCTCGGCAGGAGCCTCGCCCTCCCGTTATACCGATGATTGCTCCGGGAATGAGACAGCCTCTGCCGGTTCCTGTATCAGGCGGCGGAGGGATGGTATCCGCAATGTGGCCCGGTCCGCTCGAACAGGCCCGCAGTCGGGCGACCACCACCGACGAGATTCGCCAGCAACTCGCCCGGCTCGGCGATACCCCGTTTGAACTGGGCGATCTGACGCTCGATCTTCCGCAAGCGGTGATGCTCCCGCGGTCGGTATTGAATGACCTCCGCCGCCGCGCTGCCGCCGACCTCGCAGCGCGGCGAACCGAAGGGCAGAAGCACCCGATCGCGGAACCGGACGCGCTGGAGCAACTCCGGGCGGGGGTTCGTTCGATCCCGCCTGCCACGTTGGAGACTCCACGTCTGACGGTTCTGGTGCGGACACTCGATCAACTGGATGCGGTGCTGGCGTGGAAGCCGCCTGAAGGGCTTCCGCGTCCGGCGGCGGTCTACTGCGATTTCGAGGATCTTCGCCGTTACAAGGACGCCGTGCCGCGGGCCAGGGCGGCGGGAATGCCGGTCGGTCTGGCCACGCTCCGCATCCTCAAGCCCGGGGAGGAGGGGTTCCAGGCACCAATCATACGTGCCGAGCCCGACATTGTGCTGGTGCGGAATCTGGCCTCGGTCGCCTTCTTCCGGGATGCTCTCCCGGCTGCACAACGTATCGGCGACTTCAGCCTGAACATTGCCAACGAACTGACCGCTGACCTGTTCATCCGCGAGGGGCTGTCGCGGCTGGTTCCGAGCTACGATCTGAACTGGGACCAGCTCGTGGCCCTGGTCCGTGGATCGAACCCAGCATGGTACGAGCCGGTGATCCATCAGCACATGCCGATGTTTCACATGGAGCATTGTGTCTTTGCAGCATTCTTGAGCACGGGAAAGGACGCCCGCGACTGTGGCCGCCCGTGCGAGTCCCACGCGGTGGACCTCCGGGACCGGGTCGGAGCAAAGTTCCCGGTCTTGCCGGATACCGGGTGTCGGAACACGGTGTTCAACAGCGTCGCCCAGTCGGGGGCGGAATACCTCGGGCGGATGCTGGGGCTGGGACTGCGCCGGTTCCGGGTGGAACTCTTGCGGGAGACGGCGGAGCAAGTCGGGCCGTTGCTGAACCGCTACGCCCGTGTGATCGGCGGGTTGGACGACGGACGGACAGCGTGGCGGGAGTTGAAGGCGCTGAACCAGTTGGGTGTGAGCCGGGGGACACTCCAGTTGCTGTAGGAAGCCTGAAAAACTGCTTTGTGGTTACGGGCGAACAGACAACGGTTGACTGGACACTTGGATTTTTGAGGTGTCAGTTACAATTCCAGTAGAGGGAAGCACTCGGGCGAGAGGAGACGACGATGGTGGAAAGCGAACTGATGGCAGGGGAAACGGTTGCGCTGAAGTCGGAACCCAACCCCAACGAGAACGCAATGGTTCTCACCGAAGTCGGGCCGAGTGAAGGGTTGGCGGCCGGGTGGGGAAGGTGTGTCGGGAAAGCCGGTCAGAAAGACTTCCCGCTGATTGCCCTACGAAGGGTGACGGTTCAAACAGGCAGCATTTCCTACGGTAGGATACACCGAGATTAGCCCCACGCAAACACAGCCCGGCCAAAAGTCGGGCTGTGTTCGTTAGTTCATAACCTTGGATTACGAGAACAGCCGTAAACTACGGACCATGAGAGGAGGCAACTCTGGATGAGCAATATGTGAGGGTGTGTGTAGCGTGGTTGGAAACGGGCGGTGATGGGCAATTGCCAGGAATCGTAGAGTGGAAAAAGCGGGAGGGGATGCCGGGAGGGGAGTGGTTTCAGGGCGGGGAAATGGTCGATTGGCCGGAGGTTGAGAGATCGGCAATGCGGTGGCTAGAAATGTCGGGACGAAATAGCAATGATGCGACGGTTCTGATAAGGGAAGCAATTCGCATCGTGGGGAGTCCGAAACCGGAGGAAGTAACGTAACTACTCCCACCACTTGATCGCTCCACCGAGCAGGCAGAGTCGCCGGGTGCGATGTCCACCGCTTGGGTGGACATGCATGAAGCACCAGGGGAGGATTTCGCCCACAGGGTGATCGATTCACGCCTGCATGTCTCGCAAAGCCGTGGGCATGGCACCCGGCGTGAAGTCTAGCCTATCAGGGTGGACAGAACAATTGCTTTCTTGCCTTCACCTAGTGTCTGGGGCCTGATCCACTCGCTCCTTCGGGTTGGTTGGCTGGTGTTACTGGGGGGATCGTCGGGGGGAGCACATTAAGACAGATCGAATCCTCTATATCGATGCCTTTTGGGGGCTCGCTGCCTGAAAGCTCAATCCCTATCCAAGGAGATGGCTCAAGCTTCAGGTGGGGATCGCTATACTTGCGCCTCAAATCAGCTCGCCATCGAATGTGTACGTTGCTTACCGTTGAATAGTAATCGAACAGTGCCATACCAAGACGATTAAGCTTGCCGATAGATATAATGTGTAGACCATATTGTCCAATGTTGATCACGGTGCTCCATTCATTAGTGCTGCCAGCGATAAGCTTAAGCTCGTGTTGTGGCCACCACTGCGTACCCGTCCGCACAATGGCGCAAAGGCGTTCGCCATCTGAGGGTGGGTTGGTCCAAGTTCCCTTTAACTCGATCTCGCCTCCACTCGGAATCGGAATAAATTCACCGTCTTTATGATTTTTATGAGAAGTTATTCTTGCACCAATCCGTTGTTGTGCCAGAATAAAGTCCCTGTTTAACCGCTTGATTTGTTCAGCTAGATTTGAAGGGAACAACTCGGTATCGATCCTGCCTTCTTGAAGCCGCAAGAATCCCTTGCCACAAACGCTAATATTTGGATCATGGATACCTACAACCACTTTCTTTACTTTGGCGGCAATAAGACGATCGGCACAAGACTCGTTTCTTTGGCGGCGAACGCCGCCAACACATGGCTCTAGTGTTGTGTAGACAACGGCTTGTGTCAAATCGACTCCCCTACCATAGGCAATATCCAGGGCGATCTTTTCTGCGTGATCCTCCTTGCCACGGCAGGCTAAGGCAACAACTTCTTCGCCAAGAGCGATAGCAGCTCCCACGCAAGGCGTGGTCTTAGGGTCGTCAGGCTTACAGCCGCTTGCCATTGTAATTGCAAGAGTCATGAAGTCTGTATGTGTCACGAAAATACTCCGTAAAGACGTACCCGATGCGAAGCCGGGTGCCATGCCCACTGCTTTGAGTGGGCATGTGGGCAGCATACTGTGCAGGTTTCACCATAACGGATGCGGGTGCTGGAAAGTTCCTGATTCGTGACGAAGGCCAACAGTTCGATTGAGCTATGACTGAAGAAAGGTCGTTATAACATCGCAAAGTCGCTTCAGATAAGGGAACTTCTCCACTAAGCCAGCATATACGTAGGCATAATCGAGGGCATCGACCGTCAACTGGGCCTGCGCTTTCGCGTAGACCTGCGCCCCGATGGCATAGCACGCCACCATGTCGTCTGCAGGTGTGGGCCTCAGTTGCATGTCGTCGGTTGATGGGTCGAAATTCAGCGCGGCGATGATGGCGGGTACGGTGATTGCAGAGTGAACCCGTTCGAAGTGGGAGTGTTCGGCAAGGAACCACGCCTCGACTTCCATGATCGAAAGAATGAAATCCACGATAATCGGCTTCGTCCTCACGAACGCCGACAACCCGGCTTCGAGATCAGCGATCTTGGCATACGTGACCCTGGGATACACGTCCCGAATGCAAACGATCTTTGAGTACCCGGCCTTTGAGAGTAATGGGTACTCCTCCATCATGCGGGTTTTCACGGCTTCGTCTCCACCGCAGTCGTGGATGACGATGAAGTGCTGTTGGCCAGCGTGCGGACCCTCAGCCTGAATCTGGTGGTTACTTCGGAGGCAGGTCGTCCCGCCGGCGATTCGCCGCCACTGAATAAGGACTGAGTTCTTTTCGGCAATCTCTCGAATTAGCTTGTCTACGAACACGACCTCCGTATACCCCTCGACGAAGATGGCCATCCTATTCATGGGCGGTAGCATCCTCCATCTGCGGCTTTCCGTTGACAAAGTCCATTTCAAAGAAGGTGAAGTTACTCATCCCGACATATCGGAAGTTGTCAAATGCTTCCTTAGCATTCGCGTGGTTTCTAACCCAGACGTGCCCGCCCGTACGTTGAAGGACACTCCACTCTTCGAGGGGCACTTCGTTCATTACGAACGTGTCGTTGGTCGATAGGATGATCTGCACGTCCGCTTGTTTTGCTCTGTCGCGAATTAGCTTGATGAGTTTACAAGAGCGTTCAAAATCGAGCCCTTCCCCGATGTCATCCACGATGATACAGCTCGGCCGACTGGCCAGGGTGGCATATGCCATGTGGATGATGACCGCCAATGCACGGAACATACCTTGAGAGATGTACGGCTGCTGGGTCACGCCAGCAAGGTCATGCTCCTTGACGTAAATAATCATCGGCTCTATATTTGAACCAAGCGGTATCTGCAATGCGATATCCGTTGGTGCCATCGTACCGATATCGTCAATCTCGTACCCGATCGCACTCATATCCCGTTTCACAGTTTCTGCGAACACGTTCGGGAACAGTTTCACCCCCCGCCGGAACAGTCCGATGATCGCGTTCGCATCACGGGGGTCGGGGTCTGGGGGTGGGGTAACGATCACAGCTAGGTGCGTTCGCCCCATATAACTTCCAAACTCGTAATGGCGAACCCCTTCAGCCCACTCGGCTAGTGGTGCAAGAAATCCGTGTTGGATCTTGTCCAGACGTGCGACGGCAGCAGCATCTGATTCTGGCGTCTGGAAATCAAAATCCTGATCCTCTTTCACATGATAGATTCTCCCTGACCCTCCCTCGCCACGCGTCAATCGGACCGTTTCCCCGTCGATGAACTCCTCATGAAGCACCTTCCTATCCTGAATGTCGATATTGTATCGAAGAAGACGTCCTTCATGATCGAACAATATCTTGTATGATCCAGACGACATTGCCGCGGGCTTCTGCGCTCCACTCAGAAGCCGGCCGAGGCCATTGATCACGTTCAGCGTCCGGCTTTTCCCTGTAGCGTTCTTTCCGACGACCAGATTGACCTGTCCGAGCAGTAGCCCATTTAGCGACCACTCACGCGGGGTTCCCTGAAGTTCGGCGTAATCCAGCGTCCGGAGCCTCATAGGCTACCTCCCAAATTGCATATCATGCGTCCCGCCTTGGCACTCATTTCTCCGACCGCCTCTAACTTACGGATTAAACCGGCCAGATCGCCAGTGCTTAACCGATCAGTATGGGCAGTAAGTTTGCCTCCCCGCATTCAGCTCCAGCGAAAACCCACCGATCACCTGTGGTAAATCTCAGTCAACGACCATTGACAGACGTTTTCCCTCGTTCCCACGGTCCTCCGTGTGAACGCACCCCCCAGGACGCTCTGCGAGGTGGGCCAATACGTTGGTGACGACGTCTGTGGGATTCCCGATCACGCCTCAGGTCCGTCCAGGCCACGACGCAAAGCGTCGAAGACAGCATTTCCACGCGGCGTGGGGAACTTGGAGAAGATGCTTTCAACTCTTAAACTTCGTTAATCTTCGTCCAACGCTTCCCCGAGTACCTCTTCGCTCACGTAGATCGGAACCCGGGCGGTCACGGCCAGGGCGATTGCGTCGCTTGGTCGGCAGTCGACCTCGATCAGCTCCCCCTCCTTTCGGACTCGGAGCCGCGCAAAATAGGTGTGCTCTTTCAGGTCGCTGATCACGATGTCCTGGATCTCACCGCCCATCTGTTCGACCACGGCGGTGATCAGGTCGTGGGTCAGCGGTCGGGGGGCCTGCATCCCCTTGACGCGCCGATCAATACTGGTGGCCTCGAAGATCCCGATCACGATCGGGAACTGCCGATCCCCCTCCACCTCTTTGAGGATGATCACCTGGTGGTCGTCCACCTCGTTGATGATGATCCGGCGGAGTTCCATCTGAACGGGCACGGCGGCCTCCGGGTTCGACCTTGCTCTCTGAGTGAATCATAAGCGGTGGGGGAAATCGGGTCTATCGGGGATCGAGGATATCGGTTATCGAATAGGTTGAGTCGCCGTTACCTGGGGCTGACCTCGGTGCAACGTGTGCGACCCCCCTAACCCCCCTGTTGACCCGATAGATCCGATGGGACCGACTGTCCTCCTCAGCGTGTACCCGCAGGCCCCGGCCGACGACCTCCGTCGTGTCCTCCCCGCGGCCGGGTTCACGGTCACCGACCACTCCCTCGGTTCCACCCCAACGGTCGATTTCGGGCCGATCGTGGCAGCCGTCATTGAAGTTGGCGAACGGGCCGATGTCGCTACGGCCCAAACGCGGCGATGGCGGGTCGAACTTGGGGACGAGTTCGTCCCGGTTTTGTGGATTTTGCCCTCCGCGTCCGCCGATCTGGCCGCGGTCGGCCTGGGGGCGGGTGCCGATGCCTGTTTGCCGCGGCCAGTTCCCCCGGCGGTGTTCGTTGCCCAGATCAAATCCATGACACGGGCTCGATCGAGCGCAGCCCGAGTCGGGGCCAAAGCGGCCGAGGCCCGGTTGCTGGGGGACCAACTGCAAAAAGCGTATGCCCAGATCGACGGTGAACTGGAAATGGCCCGACGGGTCCATCGGACCTTCCTCCCCCGGACGGTCCCCCAGGTTGGTGCAGCGCGCGTGGCCGTTTGCTACCGCCCACGGAGCCGGGTTGGGGGTGACTTCTTCGATATCCGTCGGCTCGACGAGATTCACCTGGGATTCTTCCTCGGGGACGTGATCGGCCGGGGGACTGCGACCGGGAGCTTGCTCGGTGTATTCGTGAAGCAGGTCGCCAACCTGAAGGAGATCACCGGAACCCGCTACCGGCTCGTCCCGCCGGACGAAGTTCTGGTCGGGGTGAACCGGGAACTCCTCGGCCTGGGATTGGACGACCCACCTCTTGTGGCGATGTTGGTCGGGGTGTTGAACGTCCGCGATGGATCGGTCACAGTCGCCCGGGCCGGCAGCCCGGCCCCGATCTACATCCCGGCTGCCGGAGACCCCCAGGCCTGGGCCATCCCCGGACCGTTCCTGGGGACCGCAGACACCGGGTATCAGTCGATGAAGGCGGTTCTGGCTGTCGGGGACAAGCTGGTCATGGGCAGTGACGGCACTCGCCCCGATGGTGACCCCGCCCCCGGTAGCGGACCGGACCGGCTCCTGCACGTTGCCACCCAACACCGCGCTCTCTCCGGCCAGGCATTTGTGGATGCGATCGCCCGCGACCTCCTCCCGCACGTCCGCCACCCCGATGACTTCACCCTTCTGGCCGTGGAGATGACGGCGGGGTGAAGGCTCGGCTGAGAGGCGACCGAAAGGGCATGTCGGGTGCAGACCCGCCGTGGCGGAATCGATCTGACGTTGGGCAGACGGCAGGAAATGACCTCCCACGATCATGGGGGGTGCCACGGGCGGCTTGCCCGCCCGTGTGACGCCTTCACGGGCGGGCCAGCCGCCCGTGGCACCCGATCACACTGGGAGATTTTCTCTCACCAACTGCCTTAAGGTCCGCCCAGACTTCCAGTTGACAGCCGCGCAAGGAAGCAGGCTGAGGGCGTCTGGATGTTGTGAGAACGGAGGACTTCCCCGCCGGCCTCACGAACCTCACCCTGGAGAACCTGTCATGAAACTCGCAATGCTCGGCCTGGCAGCAACCGTGGCGATCGGAATCGGGGCTGGTAGCGCGTCGGCCCAGACACCTGTTGTGGTGGGGAGCCCCTACGCCGGTCCCGTGGTGGTGTCCCCCGGCTACCCTGGCTACCCCGTTTACTCTCCCGGAGTGACCGTCGCCACCCCCGGTGTGAGTGTCGGCGTCTACGCTCCTGGCCCGGTGGTCGGGGTGGTTCCGACGGTTGGTTTTGGGTTCTACGGTGGCTACCGCGGCGGTTACTACCCCGCCCACTACTACCACTACAACCACTACTACCACGGTCGCCGGTAAGACGTACCGTCCACGACAGCAAATGATCCTGGTCGTCGCCCCAGCGGGGGCGACCGAAATCCGCCTGTGGTTGGTCTGTTGGTGCCGATCGTGCTACTTCCCGGTCAACCGGTTGAGGGCTTCCTGATATTTCGCTGCTGTCTGGGCCACCACATGGGATGGGAGTTCAGGCGGTGGACTCGCTTTGTCCCAGCCACACGATTCCAGCCAGTCGCGAACGAATTGCTTGTCAAACGACGGTGGCGATGACCCCGGCCGATAGGTATCGCTCGGCCAGAACCGCGAACTGTCGGGGGTGAGCACCTCATCAATCAGGATCAATTCCCCGGTCGGAAGCCGGCCCCATTCCAGCTTGGTGTCGGCGAGGATAATCCCCCGCGCCGCAGCGAACGCTGCGGCCCGCTGGTAGACATGGAGTGTGCGGTCACGGAGTTCTGCGGCTGTTGCTGCCCCGACCGCTGCCACCATCGTCTCGAATGGGATATTCTCATCGTGCAATCCTTCCACCGCTTTCGTCGCCGGAGTGAAGAGTGGATGGGGCAATGGACTGGCTTCCTCCAACCCGGCATCGAGCGGGATTCCGCAAACTGTCCTGCCTGAGCGGTACTCTTTCCATCCCGACCCGGCGAGATAGCCGCGGGCCACGCACTCGACGGGGATCACTTCCGTCTTTCGCACTCGCATCGTCCGCCCGGCAAAGACTTCTGGCTGCACCCGGAACGGCTCCGGCAGGTCGGCAACCTCAGCACTGATCAGGTGGTTCGGAACCTTCAGCCAATCGAGCCAGAATAAGGTCATCGCGGTGAGGATCTTCCCCTTCCCCGGGATCGGCGTGGGCATGACCCAGTCGAACGCACTGATCCGGTCGGTGGCCACGATCACCAATTCTTCGCCGAGGTCGTAGACGTCGCGCACCTTTCCCCGGCGGCACGATAGGCCTGGCACCTCACTGCGTACCAGAGATCCCGCGGACATACCCGGCTCCCGGAACGCCTCTCCACCCAACAGCCAAACGCAGTCGAGTTCAAGGATGGCCAGTATTGTAGGGTGAGACGACTCTGGGAACCGCAATTCGGGTTGACCACAGCCCCCTGATCCGCGACGATTCCGCGTCGTGCATCAGGGAGGGGGCATGCGGATCGAGTCCGACCACGTTCGGTTGACCACGGAGCCTGGCACTGCGACGCTCTGGCTCAACTTCCCGGGCGAGCCGGTGAATGCCTTCGACCTCGTCAGGTTGCGGGAACTCGACCGCGCGATTGCGGCCGTCGCCGCCAACCCCGCGATCAATATCCTCGTCCTCCGCAGTGCAAAGCCAGCGGGGTTTTGTGCCGGCATTCACCCCGACGCGCTCGCCAGCCTGACCACCGAGGCCGACCGCGCAGCGCTCGCGTGGGTGGGCCAGCAGGTGTTTGGCCGTCTCGCCGGGCTCGATGCGGTCTCCGTGGCGTTTATTGATGGGCCATGCCTCGGGGCCGGGCTCGAACTTGCCCTGGCGTGCGATTACCGTCTTTGTCTGAGTCGGCCCACCACTCTCCTCGGCTTCCCCGACGCCCCCCACGGGATACCGCCGTGCTTTGGCGGGACCGTTTGGCCGCGGACGGGGGCTGTTCGTCGAGCAATTGGCCGGTTGGCGGAGTCGGGTCGGACCCTCTCCGGCCGGGAGGCCCGGTCCATTGGTCTTGTCGATCACGCCTTTTGTGACCGTCGGGGAAAAATCGAGCTGCGAACATTCCTCGACCGCCTGGAAAGCCGCGGACCGCGACCCCACCAGGCATCCGAGGGGTTCGGCCTGGCGGAGGAACGCCAGACGTTCGCCCGCTCGCTCGGATCTCCGACCGCACAGGCTGCAATCCGCCAGCGACAGTTCGATACGCAGGCTTTGTACTCTGACCCCTTTGGAGGGGTGGGGTTATCAGGGCACAGACCGGTGAACCCGATTCCCCCGCTCCCGGCGGTCGTTGGACTGGTTGGAGAGGACGATGACGCTGCCCGACTCGTGGCGGAGGTCGCATTACGTGGCGGGAACATTGTGGTGAAGGGTTCCGGGTCAGTGGTGCAAACGCATATCGCCATTTCCCTGGCCCGTGGGTTCGTAACCCCACTCGAAGCGGAACAGGCGCGAGTCCGGGTGAAGGTATCGGACACGCTCGCTGGGTTCGACCAGGCCGGGTTAGTGTTCGTGGCCGAAGGCCAAACGGTTGATCGGCTGGCGACCGTGGTCGGGTCGCGATGCCTGGTGGTGAGGTGTGAGGAGGGTAACCCCTCTCAGCGAATCCGTGTAGACTTCCCCCACGCCCGTCGGGTCGTGGGGCTTCGGCTGAGTCCGAGTGCGGAAATGATCGCCTACCCCCACACCGAGACCCACACCCTCCTCACCCTCTCCGCGTGGCTCAAGCGGTTCGGACTGGCCGTTCGGATGGCCGCTCCGGCGGCGGGGTCGGCACGAGCGGCAGCCTGACTGCGAGAAATCGCTCAGGTTGGATGAGCCATGTTGACTAGGGTGTAACCGGTTGGGCTCGCCCCAAAGCCGGAGGTTTTGAGTCCCGAAGGGATGTCAGACAGTAGCCCAGGGCGTAAGCCCTGG
>PLDW01000188.1 GCA_003136315.1 Gemmataceae bacterium
GCAACAACCAACAGGTCGGCGAAACGTTCCAGGTGACGCAGTTGGGGTTTGCTCAGTGTGGCAGTCAATCCTAAAAGCCCGAGGAACGTGCCAATGGCCAGTGAACGCTGTACAACGGTTTTCATGGGTCGTGGGGGGTAGGGTCGGTGGCTTGGAAGTACCACTGTCCTATTCCCCCGGCCTTGTCTTTTCTCCCTTTCTGTTCAGGTGTTCACAACTTGACCACTGAACTCACCAGAATTCGCCAGAGTCCAGCATTTACCATCTCACCGAACCCACCTCATCTACCCGTCCGAAGTGTCCCAGACTGACTTTGAAGGCGGATCGCCCTCCGCGGGCGAGTGGCAGTTATGCGACAACTCATCCACGGTCGCCAGTAACGCGCCCGGCGCAACCGGCTTGACAAGATGCTGGTCGAACCCTGCGGCTATAGTTCTGTTACGGGACTCAGCATCACTCATCGCGGTCACCGCGACTAAGGCAAGAAATCTACCCGCTGCTTGGTCCCGCAGGTGCCCCGCCAACTCGTCCCCGTCCATCCCTGGGATATTGAGGTCGAGCAGACCGATACAGGGGTGGAAATCATCGGCTAGCTTGATCGCAGACCGCCCGTCGTAGCACGCCTTCGCCTCGTAGCCGACCAGTTCCAGCAACATCGCTTCCGAGTCTGCAGCGTCGCGGCTATCATCGACGCACAAAATCTTGATTGGCGGTCCCGGTTCATCCGGCGGGGCCACCGGAGGAACGGCGCACACGGCTGATACTCCAGTTTGGGCAGATAGGCCAAGGAAATGCAGAACGACGGGGGACATACCCCTCCGACCCCACAAACTCGGAACTATCAGACATGCAATTCGTGTGCAGTTGGAGGCTTGCAAATGTTACTCCGGGCTACCGGGCCACCAGAAGCGTCTTGCCACAGGCATTCAGCATTCTGTCGTCCCGGGCGTGGTAGCGCCCCTCAACAAAAAGTGTCGGCGCAGTTGGAACCTAACGGTGACTCGATCATGCTCGGCTGTCCATTACCCCGATGCCACGCCCGGATTATGCAAATCATCGGCGAGTAGAGCCAGCCCTTCGATCTGACGCGTCGCCAGGTTCAGGCTCGCGCTTAGGTCGGTTCTGTCCCCTACCGCTACGCGGATCGACTCCAGGACATTAGCCAGAGCGGAGATATGCTCCCGTATGGCATGGGCAACCGCTGCTGGCGTATAGGGTTCGTCGATTTGGGTTTTAGGACTGTGTGTTCTCGCCATTCCTGGATCCCGGATGAGGTTACAGGGTTCATCGCGGGGAAGTGGTTACGTGACAGTCTGCGCAATTCGCTTTAGTATCCCAACCAACAGCCCTGGATCTACAGGTTTCACCAGATGGAAATCGATACCTACGCTAGTAGATTGGCGGTAATCGTCCGCCGATCCGCATCCGGTAACGGCGACCAGCAGGGGGCGTTTCTTCCTTCCCGCCGCCTGCTCCCTCAACCATCGTGCTACCTCCCAGCCATTCAGGTCGGGAAGATTGATGTCGAGCAGAACCACATCGGGAGGTTGGTCGGCTGCAAGTTCTAGCGCATCCCGCCCGGTGGAAGCGCTGTTCACATGATGGCCATGCATCCGCACCAGATCGACGGTACTGGTTGCGGTGTCTTCATGATCTTCGACTACCAGAACAGACATGACGTTGGGTGTGCAACTATTCAAAACGAGGCCCTTCGGGCGACGGTGGTGGCGATCAGCCTTCCCTGCCGTCCCTAAGCGGCTTGACACCGCGGGAGTCTGGCCCCCCTTTCCAGGGTCAATCCGCTGTCAAGGATACCCCCTTGACGTAAATGGTCATTATGCGAATTCTACCTCCTCTCGGCAGGGAAGCGTAGATTCTGATTGAACAATTCCACCTGAAAAAAAATCAACGCCGGTCGAACGTTCCCCGGATGGCATGGTGGCACTCGCGGTAGCGGCCCGGCTTTGCGGACGTTAGGCGTGAGGTGCCGAAGGCAACTGAAGCGGGGAACGTGAGGGTATTTCATGCACCGGGGATAGACTTTGCGCGAAGTCGTACCGATTTGCTCGTTGCGTCTGCGGCCGGGCGGTATCAGAGGCACAGAACTTGCACTAACTCCTATCGTGGCCGGTGGTTCTCGTCTGAGCCCACGCGAAGGGGGTATCCCTATGGCTGAAGTAGCCGAGATACGGACAGTTGATCTACCTCCTCGGGACACGATTCCAAAGCGTGCGCCGATAGCCGTGCGGGTTGCGGCCTTCTTGGTCATTACCCTTCCACTCCTCGGAGTGGTTGCTGCCCCATTTTTTGTCTGGGGATGGGGGTTCCATTGGGTTGACCTGGGCCTCCTGCTCGGCATGTATGGGCTCACTGCGATCGGTATAACGGTCGGGTTTCACCGGCTGTTCGTACATCGGTCATACGAAACATATACCTGGGTGAAGTTCATCCTCGCTGCTCTCGGCTCAATGGCCGTGGTCGGATCATTGCTCAACTGGGTCGCCCAACACCGGCGGCACCACCAACTCAGCGATACACCGGATGATCCGCACTCCCCTCACCACCACGGGCATGGTGTTCTCGGCATGCTCCGAGGCTTCACATATGCGCATCTGGGATGGTTCTTTATGCCCGACCCGCCCGGGCTCGACCACTACGTCAAAGATCTCAGCGCGAGCCGCGCGATGCGAATCGCCAGTACTCTGTTCCCCCTTTGGATCGGCCTCGGCCTCGGGATTCCGGCGGTTTTGGGCGGATTGATCACGGGAACCTGGGGAGGCGTCTGGACCGGACTGATCTGGGGCGGCCTGGTAAGGATTTTCCTGGTCCATCATGTGACCTGGAGTGTGAACTCAGCCTGCCATCTGTGGGGAATGCGGCCCTACCGGAGCGGCGATGAGAGCCGGAATAACTTCCTGCTTGGTATCCTGGCTCTCGGAGAAGGGTGGCATAACTCCCATCACGCATTCCCAACTTCTGCGAGGCATGGGTTGCGGTGGTGGCAGCCTGACACCAGTTACTACATCATCCGCATGATGTCTTTCGTCGGACTTGCCTGGAACATAAAACTCCCATCCCGAGCGGCTCAGGATCACGCCCATAGATGAGTTGCCAGAAAAGTCCGGACATCGTGTCCGTGGGAACAGGATTTCGGCCACAAATGGGGACGGTCGGTGTTGAAGTCTTCTCAATTGCCGTGCCCGACCGTCCGGGAGGATGACGATGATTGCTCTGACCCATACGGCCACCACACCTCCAGTAGCCCAGAGGACAGAGGAGGTCGATCAGATCGCGGTGTACGGCCACTCGGCTCTCCTGTATTGGTGGCCGGTCTGGTTGGTGTCGTTCGTCCTGGCCGGGGTGACGTACGCCGAGGGGGCTCGTTCTGGGGGCGTGACGGTGAGCGACATCAATGGTCCGGGTGCAGTCTTCGTGATCACCTTGCTCGCAGTTGCCATTTCCAGCACTGTCGTCCTGAGGGGCATGGTGTCGGTAGTGGCAGCCGTGGCGGTTATCGCCGTGGCTCTCGCGTTCGCTTGGTTCGGCTGGTGGAGTGATATCCTCGGATTCCTCGGTGGCCTGGAGATCCGGATAAACGCGGCTGGCTACCTCTGCTTCGGTGTCCCGTTGTTTCTGGCATGGCTCGCGGTCGTCGGCCTGTACGACCGACTACACTACGTGATCTTCAGCCAGGGACAGATTCGGTACGTCCTGGAGGTCGGGGACAGCGAGGTGGTGATGCCGGCTGGGGGAGCGATTGTGGAGAAGAATCGGAGCGATGCTTTCCGGCACCGGGTGCTGGGGCTGGGGCCGGGAACCTGATCATCAGCTCAGTTGGCTGCAACAGCCCGGCGATCGAGTTGAAGAACGTCCTCTTCATCTGGCGTAAGCTGGAAGTTATCGACAAACTGCTGCGGGAGAAGACGGTCACCATCCACTGATTCAGCGCCGTCAGGACCACTTCCGGCACCCGAATTGCTGAGCCATATCCTGTTCATCTGCACAGGGTGAGCAATCACAGGGGTAGACGCTATGAGCAAGAAGCATCACGGTGGACCCGGGCCAGTTCCCCCGGACAACCGTCAACACGCGGGCACCTCTTCCACGCTCGGAGAAGCGGAGAAGGAATCGGGATCCCTCCAGAAGGGCGGCGAAGTTCAGTCCCAACAGGAGCACCCAGGGAATCAGCTCGGGGACTACACGGGTAAGGGTGAGCACTCCATTCAACAACCGGGCGGGAAGAACGGTTCAGACCATTAAGAACGTATCTTGATCGACGGATGGGTCGAGGACATCCGCTCATCAAGGATGCACACATCGGGGCGGAATCGCACTGCTATCGTGAGCACGCCCTCAACGTCGTAGCAGCATACGACTATGTACTTCCGGGGCCGTTGCCGGGAGGCAGCCCTGGGACTTGCCTCTTTCTTCCCACATCTCCTGCTACGCCATGTGGGTTGGTCAACCCGCGGGTGTCGGCCTCACCAGAAGCCAGCGGAGGAACAGTCAGTGAGTCCGTAGTCTCCTACCGCGTCATCATTGATCCTTAAGATGACGAACGGATATGCGGTTCAGACATGGCCGCTCAGGTCCGCCCATGCCACCCCCGGGAGGAGAACGCCACCCTCCGCGAGACTCACTCCGCGAGCAATCCCGGGGGCCTGTGACGGCGACGGCGGACCGCCGCCACCGGACGTCCCAGACTCCGGAACTTCGTCCGTATAGACGACGAATCGCTCGAGGATCGTCGGCCCGAAGGTGGTGGTCAGGGCCACGTCGACTGCATCCCGGCCCCGGGCCATCACCACCCGGCCGACCCGGGGGGTGTTGTGTCGGGCGTCGAACGTGTGCCACCGATCGCCAAGGAAGACCTCGAACCAGCCGCTGAAGTCCATTGGGGCGGTCGACGCGGGTACTCCGATGTCCCCAAGGTAGCCGGTCGCGTACCGAGCCGGAATGCCCAGGCAGCGGCAGAGCGTGAGGGCCAGGTGGTTCAGGTCGCGGCAGACCCCCGCCCGCTGCTGGTAGACATCCCAGGCCGTCTTGAACGGACTGGCAAATTGATAACCGAACTGGACGTTCCGGTGGACCCAATCGCAGATGGCCTGCACCCGCGGCCAGCCGGCTGGAGTCGAGCCGAACAGTGACCACGCGGTTACAGTCAGTCTGTCGACCTCGCAGTAGCGGCTGCCGAGTAAGAAGGACAGCACCGCCGGTGGCAATTCCTCAATCGGGTGCTGCGTGGCACCCCAATCGACGGGGTCAGCGTCCCCGCTGTCTTCGACGACAGTCATGCTCCAGAGGCGGAGCTGGCCGGGGGACGCGACGAGCCGCCCGCAGTAATTCCCGAATAGGTCAGTGTAGATCTCGACAGGTGTGTCGGGCTCGACCCGGACCCAGTCCACTGTCCGAAGCGAGGCGGCCCGCGACGGGTGAGTGTAAAGCATCAGCACCACAGGAGTGCGGGCCGGGACCTGGAACACCAATTCGTAGCCCACGCGAATCAGCACCGAACACCTCCCGCCCTCACCGAGGCAAATTCCCCCCTACACTACCGTTGTATCAACACTGATCCACCGACCGGCAGCATTCGCAGCCGGACCTCCTGCGGGAACACCGGAGAAGCTGTGACCTACTGTCTGGGAATCCTGACGCGGGAGGGCCTTGTCCTTGGCTCTGACTCGCGAACTAACGCCGGGTATGACGATGTCACCGTCTGCCGGAAAATGCACCAGTTCGTGACCCCTGGGGAGCGGGCGTTCATCCTGCTGTGTAGCGGTAGCCTGTCGCTATCGCAGTCGGTGTTGACCCTGCTGGACCGCGACTTCCAGCGAGGTGCGGGGTTGGCGGTGGCCGCCACCATGTACGACGCCGCGCGTGTGGTCGGCGAACAGGTCCGACACGTTTCGGCCCTCGACCGCCGGGACCTGGAGCGGGACGGATACCGGTACAACGTCCACATCATCCTGGGCGGGCAGATCCGTGGGGAGCCGCACCGGTTGTATCTGGTTTACCCCCAAGGCAATCCATTGTCGGCCGCCGAGGAGTCCCCGTACCTCCAGATCGGGGAGTCCAAATACGGTCGGCCGATTCTCGACCGTGGGATTAGCTACGACCAGACGACACTTGAAGAGGCGGCGAAATATGCCTTGATCTCACTTGACTCAACGATGCGGTCAAACGTGACGGTCGGGCCGCCGATCGACCTGGCGGTGTACGTGGCTGACGAGTTTCGGATCACCCGGCATCGCCGGTTCGGTCCACTCGATCCGGACTTGACGGCGGTCCGGGTGCAGTGGGAGCAGACTCTCCGCAAAGGCGTACGGGATCTGCCGACGGTGCGGTTCGGCGGCGAATAACTCGCAGACTGGAGCAGTTGCAAACACCCGTCCAACCGTGACCAGGTCTGAGGCCGGGGCGCCACCCAGAAGCGAGTCCGCCCAGTGGCTACCTGGAAACAGAATCAGCCAAGATTGGGGGACGGTTAGAGTAACCGGCAGAAGAAGTGACGATCAAAATAGTGGGGGAATAGTGGGGATTGTAATATTTCAGAAGTAGAAAGACTGGCGACTTACAGGACAAAATAACTTCCACAACTTAGTCTATTACATTCTAATGATATACGTAATTGAATCACCGATCTATTGATTGTGAATCTCCCAATTCTCGGTAAAAGAACTAATTATTCATGGACAGATAAGATCTCTCTACTGTGCAGGGAGTTCCGGCCTGTGGCTACCGTGAATCAGCCTCAGCCGACCCTAAACGAGCTTCGGTCACTTGCACCGGAGGTAGGGAACGTGTCGGCGTGTCTCAGTCATCGAACCGAGGTCTGAATCTGGATGGCGACGGCCCCAGAATCGCCGCAGAATTCCGGGAAAACCAGGTTGAAGTCGGTAAATGGAAGTAACGAAACACCCCTGCGCAACAGATGGCAACTACAGAATATACAAGCAGATACAACATTTTTCAAGGGATTTGTGGCTCTCGGGCGATTTCCTGCGAATAGAACTACGGAACCAAAAGTAATACTTTCAAGTCCTACTGGTTGTATGATACATACTGCGATTCGCCGCTGGCAGCTTCGCATCGCGAAACGTTAGTTCCCTAAGTCCCCAAGAGCGTTCAGCAGGCGGTCAATTTCGGATGCTGTGGTCTTCCCCAAGAAAAATGGAGTCGAAGTTAAGGGCAATACCGTTGCACGGGTCCAAGTCGTTATCCAGTACGGTTTACCGATTTTAAAATTGGCAGTATGACGATTGTATCTGAAAAATCTCGATGCAATTGTTTTTGTCCACGATGTATGGGTCGCTTTTTCTTGAACTTAGACATCTTGATCCGAACGACACGTGGGTTGATCCGGTTGCGTCGCGGTTCGGTCCGCTCCTTCGCCAGCTCTTCCAGAACAGCGGCCATCCACGCAGCCGGCTCCTGCTCATCAGTGGGACATTCCGCTAACCGTGTCCGCAGAATCTGCAAGCACACCACAAACGACAGCCGATCGGGATCCTGGCCACT
>PLDW01000135.1 GCA_003136315.1 Gemmataceae bacterium
GCCTCGCCCTCCCATTTGTGCGTCTAAACGTCTTTCCGTCGATGCGACATCCCGGACGGGTTCATCAGTGAAGCTTTGGTGATACTTCACATGGTCTCCAGACCACTCGAACCCCTCTGGTTGCCTGCGCTCCTGGCCGCGTTCCTCGCGGCTGGGTGCTCCCGCCCCGACCGGTCCGATCATCTCTGGGGGAAGCGGGGTGTTCAGGACGGCGACTTCGTCCGCCCCCGTGCGGCAGTCATCGACCGCCAGGACCGGCTGTGGATCGTCGATTTCACCGCCCGCATCCAGGCGTTCGACCTCGACGGCCGGCACCTCGGAATCACGTTTCGCACCCCGGACTTCCGCAACGGCCGACCGAGTGGGCTCGGGCTCGACCGTTACGGCCAACTGATCGTCTGCGATTCCCACTACCACTGTCTGCGCGTGTATTCGCCCGAGGGGGTGGAGGTGCGGATGATTGGTGGGGTGGCCGGGAAAGAACCGGGGCAATTCGGTTACATCTCGGACGTGGTGCAGGATACCGACGGGTTCTACTACGTATCCGAGTTCGGTGAGAACGACCGGATCACCAAGCTCGATCCCGATGGCCGCCTCGTCGCGTGCTGGGGACGGGCCGGGGTCGGACCGGGGGAGTTCCAGCGGCTCCGCGCACTCGCACTCGGGCCAGACGGGTTCCTGTACGCGGCCGACGCCTGCAACCACCGGATTCAGGTCTTCCACCTGGACGGCACGTTCGTCCGGGAATTCGGCGGCGAAGGGACGGACCTGGGCCGACTCAGCTACCCCTACGACCTCGCCTTCTCGCCAGATGGAAGTCTGTACGTTGTGGAGTACGGGAACCAGCGGATTCAGAAGTTCACTGCGGGGGGGCAACCGCTCGGTGTCTGGGGTGCGCCCGGGGGTGCGCCCGGGCAGTTGAACCGCCCGTGGGCCATTGTGGTGGATGGCCGCGGACGTGTCCATGTGATCGACACCGAGAATCACCGGGTTCAGCGGGTGAGATTTTAAGTCGTTTAAAGTTTAAAGAGTTTAAAGTTTAAGGATGAAAACGATTTTCTCGTTCCCACGCTCCGCGTGCGAATGCGGTTTTCGACGCTCTGCGTCTTGGCCTGAACGGACCAGACGCACGATCGAAGATTCGACAGACGTTGTCCCAGGCGTGTTGGCTCACCTCGCAGATCGTAGGAACCAGGGGAAGAGTTTAAAGGTTAAAGATTCACAGATCGAATTCAAATCTCTACTCCTGACCAGCGAGAATCGTACTATCTTTAAACTTTAAACTGCTTAAACTTTAAACTCAAAGCGAGGTGGCAGCCGTGCGTCGACGATGGGTGATCGCGTTCCTGGCCGGTGGCATCGGGCTGGGTGGGCTCGGACTCGCACACACCCGCTTCGACTTCGACTTTCCGCTATGGCTCCTCGTCAGCGCTGGCTCCCTTCTCCTTCTCTCAGCGATCCGACTCGTCCGCTCTGGGACATGGTCGTTCCGGCTTGGCCTCGTGATCGCGGGGATGCTCCTTCTGTCCTTGAGTGGTCTGGTCCTGCCGGACCTCCAGACAGGGTGCATAGAAGCCGCACGATCGGCCCGCGGCCTCGAAATCGTCCGCCCGTGGTGGCTCCTCCTGCTGGCCGGTGTGCCGTTCGTTGTTGTTGTCGGTCGGCGGAGCCTTTCCGGATTGGGAGCGAGGCGGAAGTGGATCGCAGTCGGCACCCGCGCCACGATTGTGGGGTTCCTCGCCATCGCCCTGGCCGAGCCCCGAATCCGCCGGTCGAGCGAACACCTGACCGTCTTGTTCGTGATCGACCGGAGTTTGAGCGTCCCGCCAGATCCAGACCCGACCGCACGCGAGCCCGATGGCACGCCGATCGACCGGCGATGGGAGCGAATTCGCCGGTTTGTGAATGATGCCGTCCGGTTCCGCGGCCCGGCCCACCGGGACGACCGTGCGGGCGTGATCCTCTTCGGCCGACGGCCAAAGCTCGTCCTCCCACCCGCAGCAGTCGATACCCTGCCGGTCGACGACCGCTTGGCCGGGTCGCTGGATGTCGAGTACACGGACATCGCTGCGGCCCTGAAACTCGCCCTCGCCAGCTTCCCCGAAGGGACCGGCAAGCGGATTGTCCTGATCTCCGACGGGAACGAGAACCTTGGCCGGGCGGAGGAGCAGGCACTCCTCGCCAAACACCAGGCTGTCCCGGTCGACGTCCTCCCCTTGGCGGTGGGATATCGGAACGAGAACGAAGTTCTCGTCCAGGGGATCGAGGTTCCTCCGGCCGCAGCGACCGGGGAACGCCTTCCGGTTCGTGTTCTCGTTCGCAATGCCCACCCCACCCGAGTCGTGGATGGAACGCTCGAACTCGTCCAGATCCGCGACCGCGAGACTCGCCCGGTTCCCGCCGAGAACGGCCCACAGGTACTGAAACTGCCCGCTGGTCCCGGGCCGGTCAGGGTCCGGCTCCGACCCGGGCTGAACATCTTTCCTTTCCGCGACCGGGCCGAGGATGCCACCACCTCGTCCACCTACCGAGCCACATTCACACCGATCCAGTCGGCCGACCCGGATGGTCGGAACGTGGTGGTGGGGCTCCCGGGCGACCGTGTGGCCAATAACCGCGCCACGGCTGCCGTGGTCGCTCGCGGGCAACGGCAAGTGCTTCTCCTCGACGACCCGGCGACCGCGGCCACGAACCCGCACCGACTCCTGCTCGACACCCTCCGCCTGGCGAAGTTTCGGGTCGACCGACTCGCTACGGATGCCCTTCCTGTTGACCCGGCGGAACTTGCCGTTGTGCTGAGCAATTTCGATTGCCTGATCCTGGCGAACACCCCGGCCGATGCCTTCACCTCCGGTCAGATGGAGGTAATTCGGGCGAGCGTATCGGATCAGGGCATGGGGCTCGTGATGGTGGGCGGCCCGGCCAGTTTCGGACCAGGTGGATATCAGCAGACACCTGTGGAAGACGCCCTCCCGGTGACGTGCGACATCAAGGCGCCCGAAGCGGTCGGGAAGGGGGGACTGGTGCTCATCATGCACGCTTCGGAGATGGCCGACGGGAATAAGTGGCAGAAAGAAATTGCCAAACTCGCCATCGATCGGCTCGGCCCGGCCGACATGGTTGGGGTGTTGTACTACGGGGCGGACGCGAGCTGGTATATCCCATTCCAGGAGGTGGGGGTGGACCGAAGGCGGTTTGCGACGCGACTCGACCGGATGACCCCCGGAGACATGCCCGACTTCGACCCGTTCCTGAGGCTCGCCGTTGACACCCTCACCAACCCGACCCACGGACTCGCGGTGAAACACACCATCGTCATCAGCGATGGCGACCCCATGTACGGGGTGGTCGGTCGAGCAGCGATCAGGCGGATGGCAGCGGGCGGAGTGACCTGTACGACAGTCGGGGTCGCCACTCACGGAGCAGCCGAGGACAGCCGACTCAAGGAGATCGCTGATGGAACGAAAGGGAATTTCTACAGCGTTTCGGATCCGACGAAACTGCCATCGATTTACGTGAAGGAGGCCCGGCGAGTCAGCCAGTCCTTCCTCGACGTTCGCCCATTCGTTCCCACTCTTCGCCTTCGTAGCGGCCCGACAGCGAAACTACCGGACGCTCTTCCGCCACTGCATGGGTTCGTGCGGACGACCTTACGTCCGGATGCGTTCGTCGAAATGCCAATCGAGGGTCCACCTCAGCGAGACATTCGGTTCCCGGTGCTGGCGTATCGGCAATACCGGGCCGGGCGGACGGTGGCTTTCACATCGGATGCCCGATCGCAACCCGGCGGGGTACTCGGATGGGACCGCGAGTGGGTGGGGTCGGATCTGTACCAGAAGTTCTGGGAGCAGGTCGTGGGGTGGGCCATGCGATCGGTCGAATCCGGCCGGGTGGTGATCTACCCCGAGTACCGTGATGGCCGGGTCCGGGTCACGGTCGATGTCCACGATGAGCGGGACCGACCGCTCGCCGGGGTGTCGCTCCGCGGGACCATCACACCGGTCCGGACAGCCCCAACGGACGGGCCACAAGGTCCGGCAGATCGGACGATCGAGTTCGTGCGAACCGCCCCGGGACGGTTCGAGGCCGATATCGCAGCGGAGGAGGCAGGAGCGTATTTCGTGTACGCCCAGGCCGTCCGGGACGGCCAGGTGATCGATGGAGCGCGGGTGGGGGTAGCCGTCCCGTACTCGCCCGAATTCGCCGACCTGGAGCCGAACCCCGGACTCCTGCGGCGACTGGCCGACCTCACCGGCGGGACAGTTTACACGGAAGGAGATACGGAGTTGCTGGCGGTCGCGCGGTCCGGGGAGGTCTTTCGGGACGCGCCGAAGACGGTCCGGTCGCTGCTCCCGGTCTGGTTCTGGCTGGTGGTCGCGTCGGGGTTCTTGCTGGTTCTGGATGTCGGAGTGCGGCGAGTGAGCGTGGAGCCAGCCGAAGTGCGGGCGTGGGCGGTGCGACTGTGGGGGCGACTGCGACGGCACGCCGTCAAGCCCGGAGGCGAGTCTGCCGAACTGGACCGATTGCGGCGAGCCAGAGACGCTGCGCGAGAGGCAATCGATCGCGACCGGGCGGGTCGGCGGTTCGACCCGGGAGACGCACCACCAACGCCCGTCCCACCGGTGATCGAGACCCCATCCGTCCCGCCGGTCCCGCCACCGCCTGCCGCTCCGTCGCCTCCACCCGCAGGCGAACCCAGTGACGATTTCTTCACGCGGATGCGCGAGGCCAAGAGGCGTGCCGGGCAAGACCGTCGACCGGAGGAGTGAACGGATGGTTGTTCGATGCCCAATGACGTCCTTGAGTCGTAGCGGGATTGCCTCGATTCCAGATCGCGGACGGCCCGGGGCGAGCCATCTTGCAGATTGATCTTGACAACCTGTGCTCGAAGTACGAGGCCGCACCACCTGAGTGGTTCTGGATCGAGCACGAGCTAGGTCGGAGTCGACCTCCGGAAAGATCTACTACGAAGGAGAGTAGGCTGGCATGGTCCTACTTTGGCGTGGCAGGGGCACCTTTCTCCCCCTTTTCGCCTCGTTCACCCCGTTCACCCTGGGGGCCTCGTTCACCCTTTGGTCCTTGCGGACCTGGGTTTCCTTGCGGACCTTGATCTCCCATCTCTCCCTTGTCGCCTTTGTCACCCTTTGGCCCCCGCAGTTCGTTGATTAGTCGCGGGTCACTGCGGAGCTGACGAACCACATTTTCAGACTCGGTTGATGCCAAGTTTAAGCAATATGCTAACGAAATGGCGATAAAAATGATTGTAAATCCGCTGATAAAAAACATCCGTGAGGAACAATATAACTCGGCTAAATAATCACTAATTTCATCGCAGACTTTTTGTGCGGTAATATAATCATTGATTTTTGATTTTTTTAAGTTAATGCAATCCAGTTTGTGTTGGTGCTGGTCAATGTCAAGAGTGGTTTCAATGCGCGCGTCGAAAAAAGTCCACATGACGAGAAACGACACAAACATCAGGCCGATTCCAGTAAATAGAATAGTAAGAATAGTTAGATTATTAATAGTGCTTTGTCGTGTGAGAAATGCTGCGATAATCGTCAAGACAGCAGTAATAAGAGTGATCAGCGATTTGGCCTTGTCATTTATAGTCGCTCTACGGTCGATCGATTCTTTATAGTGATCTTTTGCTGAAATTAAAAGAAGATCTAATTCTATTGCATTATCAAGATTAATATTATATTGACCTTTGTCTGGGTCTGACTGATCAAAATTTCTTATATTATCAAATGTATACTCAGATCCATATAGCCAAAGGCACCTGTATACAATCCAATATGTTGCATATTGGCGAACTTTAGAAAATATTGCGATAATTCCAGGCATATTGTCAACTCGTTATCTGCCGAATAGTGTAATGAAATCTAAAGCTTTATAGCCTTGGCAGCGTGGAATCACGCCAACCGTCCACTTAGGGTAGTCGTTCTTGTTGTGGTCGTCAATTGGGCTGCAGGACTGGTTGGCATCTGATTAAAGTTTGTGTTCCTGCGTAGCCGGGCCGCCACGAAGGGAGGTCCCTACCTTTTGATTTGTAGCGGCCCGGCTTTGCGGAGCAATCCCCTTCAACGGGATTGGCTCAGGCATGACCCTCTCGACGATCACAGCCGAGGGCCACTCTTACCTCTTGATTATGAGGGGCAGGCTTCTGTGGCGGCCCGGCAATGCAGGAATACAAACACTTTGATCAGGCACAAACCAACTCTGCTGCCCAATCGACGATCACCGCCCGGGAAGGATTCCCCTGGTTTCCACGCTCCGCGTTGGAATCAGGGGAACTGTCTGGCCAGCGAGAAGTGTCGAAATAATACATCGCAGCCAGCAACATTGCAACCACACATCCAACAGTGGCTTCGTCTGACTCGCGATGTTTACACAGGGCTCTACTTGTCTTTTCCCTTCTCCAGCTTTTTCGTCAGTTCCTCGATCTTCTTCTCCACTTCTCCGAGGGATTTTGAGAGGTCTTGCTTGATATTATCAAACTTGTCCTCACCTGCATTGTCGAGATCCTTGATCTGCTGCTCAAGTCGAGCGTGCTGCTTATTGAGTTCATCAAGCTCTTTTTGCGCACGAGCCTTTTCGTCGCCTGACATCCCTTCGGTTTTTGTCCAGAGCTTGGCGACCTGATCCTTCATCGCCTTGGCTTTCTCGCTGACCGTCTTACTGAAAGTGTCCCTGTCATGCTTGAATTTCGTCGGATCAGTGTGAACCTCCACCTTGCCTTCATCGGTCACGCTGAACCATCCCCGCCAGTAGCCCAGGCCACCGACCGCCACGGCCAGCACCAAAACGACGACGAGTAATTGTTTCATAACTACGGATTTCCTTTCGCCTCAATGGACTTGAATGTCAACCCATGCCATCTTACCACTCGTCAGGCTCGCCGGGGTCGACTTTGCCGCCCGGTTTCGAGCCAAATTCTCAGGCGGAAGCTGAACGAAGCCCCACGATGGTCAGGACGATCCCCGCAGCCAACGTCACGCCACCCACAATCGGGTTGAGCACGATCGTGTGCGGCCTGCAGATGTCGATTGTAAAAAATCCGACATCCGCGGCGTGCTCTGTGGTGAAGCCTTCCCAGGGTTGCGCCGGAAACCCGGCTCCACCCTGGGCTATTGGCGGGTTCACCGACACCAAGTACAGGGGCGGCCTCGGCCCGGGCAGGAACATCTCCATCATAACCAACCAGACCCCATTTTCATGCGTTCAGGGTGATCACCGATCATGACCACTATTGTCCGACGCCCCCTTCGGGGCTCCAATCCCCGTCAACAACTCCATAACAGTCGGTCAACTGAGTTCTGCCGGTCGCCCAAGAGGGCCAGCACGCGGCCGCGTCGGGTTGGTCATCCACGACCAAGACGGACTGTCAGTCCCCTTCCCTGCGATTCTCCGGCGACCCCATTTGGTCATCCTGGTGCGGGAGTTGGCACCCTGTATCTGGGTGATTCACTTGTTGTTAGTATACTCGAAGGGCGTCTGACGAATGGTCAGGAGATGGAGCGGGAATGGTCGGTGAGATGGGAAAAGGCGTGTCGGGGAATGCCCGACACCGAGGGGATTTCCGGACAACTGGGCTTTTGCCCATCCTGGATTCTGCCCTGCTGGGCAGGGTCTCGGGCGAGGTTGGCCCGGCCTCGGAGGCAACGTGCAGGCGAGTGCGCGATGCAACTCCTGATCCCGTTGGCTTGCTCGGCAGGGGAGAGGCCGGGCAAGGACGGAAACCTGGTACACAATCCCGTTATTTCTTCCCGATGCTGTAGAGGTGCGTTTTCGTCCGAAGGAGCAGCGCGTCCCCGGCGACCGCTGGTGAGGCCATACAGCCTGCATCAAGGGTGTTGGTGGCGACCGGTTCATACTCCCGGCTCGCCTTCAACACAATTGTCTTGCCGGTTTGGTTCGAGAGGTAGAGGTGCCCACCAGCCAGGACAGGAGACGCGGTGAACTCCCCATTCTGCCGCTCCGACCAGTAGACCTTTCCGGTCTTCGCATCCAGCCCCGACGCAATCCCATCATCGCTCACCATGTAGAGCATGTCGCCATGCAAGATCAGCGACGGTCGGGTCGGGACGATCTTGTCCACCCGCCAGACAACCGCGTCCTTGGGGACAGCGCCACTCACCGTTTCCTTGACCGCCAGGAGTTGCCGGGTGTGCCCGCTGGTCAGGAACAACAGGCCGTGCCCCCCGACTGGCCGCGCGGACCCGTTCATCCCGCCGTGAGCGAAACGCCAGAGTTCATCGCCTGTCGCTGGGTCGTAGGCAATCGTACACTCGGCCGACGGGCAGATCAGTTCCGACTTGCCACCGATCTCCATGACCCGAGCCGTCGCGTACGCTTTCTTGATATCTCCGTTGTCGGACGAATACCTGATGTTTCGGTCCTTCTTCCACACTGTCTTGCCAGTCGCCTTGTCGAGGGCCGCGACATACTGGATATCGAATCCATCATAGATCAGGATCAGCAGGTTATTGTGCAGAATCGGTGACGATCCCGGGCCGCGAAAGTGATCACATTTCAGATCCTTCCGCTCCCAGAGCACCTTCCCGGATGCTGTATCGATGCACCACGTTCCGTGGCTGCCAAAATGCGCGTAAACGCGATCCTCTTCGATGACGGGGGTCGGCGAGGCGTAGCTATTGAAATCGTGGCAGAAAGCCGGGTTGTCCTCGACCCCAAGCGTGATGTCGTGCATGATCTTCCCCGTCTTGCGATCCACGCCGATGGCAAAAAACGTGACCCGCTCGACCGGCCCCTTGGCTCCACCTTTCTTGGGGACTGGAACGGACTTGGACCCCCTCACCTCATCGGCGGTGGTCAACCAGATCTGATCGCCCCACACCACTGGGGACGACCACCCTTTCCCGTGGATGGCCGTCTTCCAGCGGATATTCTCGGTCTCACTCCAACGGGTCGGGAGGTCCGTTGCCGTGGAGACTCCGTCCCCGGTTGGTCCGCGGAATGCTGGCCAGTTGTCAGCGGGAAGGGCAGTCGACAATGCAAGGGCAGCGGTGATCAGGGGGAGTGTCCATCGCATGAAACGGTTCCGGGTGGGGTTGACTCTGGCGGGATGTCGGCGGATGAGCTTTAGCCTAACCGCATGTCCCGCGGATGACAACCGCCCCGGTCTGAACAGGCAATCCTGGGCCACCAATCGCACGGCTCTGCTCACCACCCATATCGAGTTTTCCGCTCATGTGAGTTAATAATCTCCTCATCAATTGATTCGTATTTTTCTTGATTCCGTCGCTGGCGTTGTGGTTGTCGGTGCGGATGGGATGGGGTATCCTTCAGTACGCTCTCAGAGTTACTGTCGCTCGACAGGTGCTGCCATGACTGCCACCGACATCGCCATGCCCGCCCTTGGCGGGCAGCGGGTGCTGGTCGTCGAGAACGACGAAGACGCCGCCGCAACACTGACCGCCATGCTTCGGCTGAACGGTTTCGATGCCCATTGTGCCCGGACTGGAGCCGACGCACTGCAAGCGGTGGCTGCATCTCGGCCGTGCGCGGTGGTGATTGACCTGGACTTGCCGGATGCAGACGGCTGTGCGATTATCCGGAGAATTCGATCGTCTGCCCGCCCACCGGCGGTCGTGGTGGTGACCGCCCACACCGACCTGGGACACCACCGGGCGGCGGCCGATGCCGGGGCGACCAAGTATCTGCTCAAGCCCACAGACCCTTGCGACCTCGTCCGGCTCCTCACCCAACTCTGTGAGCCCAGTGACGCAACGGGCTGACGAGTGGAGGGTCGGGGAGGTCGCCCCGTTCTGGTCGTCTCCGGCCAACCCGCGGGATCGCCCAGTTGACTCACTCTCACGAGATGCACCGAAAGACGGACCACCCAAGAACTTGGCGGAACCCGTTGACGGAAACGGGGCGGGGAGGTAAGCATAAGAAGTTAAGAATTGTTCCCAAAGACCAGGGGTGGTGACCGTCCACCCTCACGGTCTGGGACCGGGGGCCGAACGGCGGCCCGCCGGATTCTTTCCCGAGGTTACAGGAGATACGGCAATCCCACCGTTCGATCGCAACGCCCCAGCCCGCGGCCCGGCTGGCCCCCGGATGAACGAGCAGATCCGGATCAGTCCCATCCGCCTCATTGGTGCGGAAGGAGAACAGCACGGGATCGTCCCCACGTCCCAGGCACTGGAAATGGCCCGGGAGTCCGGGATGGATCTTGTCGAGGTCGCCGCCCAGGAGCGGCCCCCCGTCTGCAAGATCATCGACTATGGAAAGTTCAAGTACGCCCAGTCCAAGAAAACCCACCAGAAGACGCATCAGCAAAAGCTGAAGGAAATCCGAGTCCGCCCGAAGACTGGCGACCACGACATCGACACCAAAATCGTCCAGGCCCGAAAGTTCCTCGAACACAACGACAAGGTGCAGGTGAATGTGCTCTTCCGTGGCCGCGAGATGCAGCACATTGAGGAAGGCCAGCGGGTGATGAATCAGGTTCTGGAGGCCCTCCAGGACGCCTGCAAGATCGAATCGCCAGCCCGGATGGAGGGGAAGCGGATGGTGGCGCTCCTCGCCCCCAAGACCAGCGGGACGAAGTCGGGGGGGTCGGACAAGGAGAAAGCTCCGGCCAAACCCAAGCCACCGGCAGCGCCCAAGCCAGTCCCAACCGACAAGGCCCCGGGTACAGAGCCCCCCCCGGCCGCCCCCATCGTCGCCAAGGCAACAGGCCCGACGCCAGACACTGCAACAATCACCCCCAAGGCTCCCCAGACTCCACCCGCAACAGACAAACCTCTGGTCGCCAAGGGTTCCGCTCCCGAAAAAGCCCCCACTACCGCGAAGGTGGCTGCCAAGGGTCCCGCCCCCGAAAAGGTCCGAGACAAGGACAAGTAACGGGGTGTGGCACGTTGTCCGGGAGCGTGATCTGTATTCAGCCTGAAGGGCTGGGATTATTTCGCTGTCGCTTGCTATCCCAGCCCTTCAGGCTGGAATCAAAAAGCTTGGAAACCCAGGGCGTTGCCCTGGGCTGAGAAATCTCACCCCTTCAGGGTGAAGAAGGTCAACCATTGGCACTGCGAACCTCGACGCCCCCCCTCTGGCCACCCCCCAACAATTTGCCAAACGAAGTCACGCGGTCCGGGGAATGCCCCTCCCCGGTGACCCGCATCATCCTTACATTAAAAAGCTACCGAACGTACCCCGCTCGGAATTCCGGGACATTGTTCCGGAGTCGGGGCGGTTCGTTTCGTTGACCCGAGGAAGCTGGACTGACCCCAGCGTCCCACCCCCCAGTGACGGGGCGGACCCAAGACAGTGGCCCGACAGACCATTCTCCGGCCGATCTTGGCCAAGGGGTGATCCTGGAGCCCTGCCCCCCCGCACGGAGCAACACTCATGGCCAGGAAGAACAAGACCAACAAAAGCGTCCGAAAGCGGATCAAGGTAACCGGGACGGGGAAACTGAAGTATTCCAAGGTCGGTCGACGGCACTTGAATGCCCATATGACCGCCAAGCGGAAGCGACAACTCCGGACTGCCGGGGTGATCGAGGGCCGCCCGAGCGTCTTGAAGAAGTACAAGATCGCTCTGGGCCTTCTGTAAACCCGGAATCCACCAACCTTTACCACCACGGGCTGGCCGCCATGCGAGTGCCAGCACGCCTGATCCACTGAGGAGCACTGTCCATGGTTCGCGCTGGGAGTGGGAAGACGCAGGCCGCCAAAAGGAAGCGGACGCGAAAGTTGACCAAGGGGTTCCGTCTGGCCCGGCACAATCTGTACCGGCAGTCGCTCGTGACCCTCATCCGGGCCAGGGCTTACGCATTTCGGGACCGACGGGCGAAGAAGCGACAGTTCCGCCGGCTGTGGATTGTCCGCATCAACGCGGCCTGTCGGATGCGGGGGATGCGCTACAGCGAATTCATCCACGGGCTCCAGCTCGCGATGATCGCGCTCGACCGCAAATCACTCTCCGAGATCGCGATCCACGATCCGACCACGTTCGACAAACTGGTCGCCATCGCCCGGGACAAAGTGCCCGTCCAGAAGACCGCCGCCGCCAAGGCGTGACAAGGGGTAGAGAAAACGTCGCTCCCGAGCCAACCCTTGTGGGTCTGGCTTGGGAGCGACATTGCGACCCGCTGGCAGTCGATTTTTTCCGGTCTTCTTCAAAACAACTCTAACGACAAGGCGACCCGGACGAAGTACCATTGGGGTGTTACTCAAACCACCCCACTCACCTCTTCTGTCCCGGGTGCCCCATGACGCCCAATCGCACTGCGTTGCTCGACCAGATCGAAGCCTTTGACATCGATGGGCCGGACGCTCCGGCCTTGCCATTCGCTGCCCGCCTCGCACGCGAGAACGGGTGGTCTCGCCCGTATGCGGAGCGGGTGATTCGCGAGTACAAGCGGTACGTCTTCCTCTCCGCCACGTCAGAAATACCCGTCTGCCCGTCCGAGGATGTGGACGCTGCCTGGCACCTCCACCTGACTTACACTCGCAGTTACTGGAAACGGTTCTGCGGCGAGATTCTCGGCCGCCCACTCCATCACGACCCGACCAAGGGCGGACCGGCCGAGGCGGAAAAACACCTGCGGATGTACGCTCGAACTCTGGCGGCGTACCGCGAAGCGTTCGGTGAAGAGCCACCTTCAGAGATCTGGCCCACGGCGGAAGTCCGGTTCGGCGACGACCTGAAACACCGGATGGTGAACACCGCCCGGAACTGGGTCGTCCCCAAACTCCCGGTGAAACGGGTATTGCAGGCGACCGCAGCGTTCCTTGCGTTGGCGATCTTCGTACCCGGATGTGAGGGAGGGATCAACCCGTTCGATCTGGTCGGGACCGAGTTTCTCTATTTCTTGATTCCGATGATGATCGCAGCGATGTGTGTTGGACGGGTGGTCCGCTCGTCGACGCGGAAACCCAACCCCTATCCGGGCGATGACACCCTCGAACTGGACTGGCAGCAGACCGCGTTCCTGGCCGGCGGTTACCCGAGGCTGACCACCGCTGCGATTGCACGACTTGTCGCCAGTGGAGGCCTCGAAGTGCATGGCGATAGCCTGACGACGGGGGAGCCGAACTGGCAGTTGACCCCGGTCGAGGAGGCCGTCCGGAGTTGTAGCCCGATCGCGAAATCGAACCTGAAGCCGGTCCAGGAGGCCGTCGAAGCCGCATTCGCGAGCCGAGCCACCCAGATGGAGCAGGACGGGTTCCTGGTACCGAAATCGCGGCAAGTGGGGGTTGGGTGCGCGTCCCTCGTCCCGCTGTTTCTTGTCATCCTGTTTCTGGCTGTTCCCCGATTGTTGATGGGGCTGGCGAACAACAAGCCTGTCTTTTATCTTATCATGACATGTATCTTCGGCACCATTATTGGGATCGGCGTAATCAGGAACCTGAAACTACGTCTGACCCGGCGGGGGGAGAACCTCCTTGTCTGGCAGCGAGCCAAGCACGCCCCATTGAAAGATGGCTCAGGAGACATCGCCTTGGGGGTGGCTCTGTTCGGGACGGCCGTCCTCACCGGTTCGTCGATCGCGCACCTCCAGGCGTGGTATCCGCGACATACAAGTGGCAGTTCAGGTGGTTGTGGATCGGGGTGCGGGACTTCGTCCGGGTGTGGCGGGGGAGATGGAGGTGGCGGGGGGGACGGGGGTGGCGGCGGAGGGTGCGGTGGGTGTGGTGGCGGAGGAGGGGATTGAGGGTGCCGGAAGAGAGGGTGACCTCTGAGCGGTCATGTGTCACGCCAGCCGTTTCTTTCGGTTGGCGTAAGACGAAAAAATTCGCGGGATGATCTATCGCATCTCGTCAGGCGATCCATTACCATCAACCTCTCATTCGTCACAACTGGATGACAGGCACCGCTGACCGCCATTCGATGGGGGGTGGCCTGGGGCCAGTTACTCCACGCACCGGGAGATGCCATGCGCACCTCGATCACGTCACTGCTTCTGGCGACCGTTGCGACGGTCGCCGCAGTCACAGGCAGTGGCCCCGTCCCCTTGCCCGCAGCCTTCCAGAAAACCGCCGAACCCACCCGGTCGGGCCACCGGTATCCGGATTTCGGCTACCTCCCCGCCCCGCAGCAGTATGAAGGCCGGGTCTTCAAACTGAGCCAGGACTACCCTACTGCCCTGCCGGCCGGGGGAGACGTGCCCGAGATCGCGACTCGCGACTTTGACGCGATCACAAAGGATTGGAGGACATACCTTTTGGATGTCAGGGCCTACTGTTTCAGAGGCAACATCCGAGGCCATGATGTCGAAGACGACTGGCAGGTCGAGCACAACACCGAGAACCACTGGTATCACATGCCCTGGCAACACTACGGACCGACCGGTCGAGAGGGAATCCACGGACTGACCAAGGAAGCCCCTGTCCAGCCACAACAGCTCGCGGAATCACAAACGTATACGGGTGGGCAGACCTACGCTGTGGGATTCTACAATACGTTCGGGGGTTATACGATCGGGGAAGTGTGGAAAGATCACGAACATCCCGCCAAGGATCTCAAGAAAATCGAATTCCCGGTCGGAACTGTGGTCTGCAAAGTTCTCTTTGTGGACATTCCCCCCGATCAGGTTCCGTCCCTGAACCCAGCGCTGATCTGGCACGGCTATATCACTGAAAACTTCACCTCGACCGATCGCAGCATCCGGCGGCTGTCACTCATCCAGATGGACATCATGGTCCGGGTCCGGGACGCCCGGGCACCGACCGGTTGGGTGTTCGGGACGTTCCAGTACAATGGCAAACGGCCGGGTGCACGCCCCCAACCGAGCTGGGATAACCTCGTGCCGGTTGGGCTCCAGTGGGGCAACGACCCGGAGATCACCACGGACACTTCAAATCCGACGCCGAAGGAAACTATCATTAATAAGCAACTCAAACAGTCTGTGATCAACCCTGATGCAAATGAACTCCCGCCGACTCACCTTGGTTGGAACGGTCGGCTGAACGGGCCGGTGGATAACCCGCGGAGTTCGTGCATGAGCTGCCACCTGACCGCAGAAAGCCCACAGCGATCACAGATCAGCCCACTCTTCGAGAAGAACCCACCGAAGGCAGGGTCACCCGAGTGGATGCGGTGGTTCCAGAACCCGAAGTGCGGGACCGCATTTGATCAACACGTGACACCAACCGACTTCAGCCTACAAATGGCCATCGCCTTGCAAAATTTCCGGTCATGGCGGAACGCTGGCTCGAAGATCCTCGCCAGCCGCTATAAATCCCAGGCGGTTCCCGCCCGCATCAAGGATCTCCCCGCACGCAACGTTGGCGGGCTCCACGATCCGGAGGAATCCGAAGTGGAAATCCGCCGAGACTATAAAGCCCCCTGACCTTCGTCTCCGCTGTGAGGGAGTGACGGCGGGTGCGGCGGATGTTGCGTCGGGAATTGACTACGATCAAAGAGATTGTAACTCATTACTATAGCTTTGACTCCCGGGGCATGTTCCGTCCGCACTAAGCTACTATTTATCGGTTGTCTATTTGCATTTTACTTTCTTGACTTTTGTCTTGTTCTGCCAAACAGAGTGAATCACAATATAATAGAAAATCAGCCCCTCGTTCCCTCTCTCCGCGTGGGAATGCTGTCTTTGACGCTCCGCGTCCTCGTTCCAGCCTTGTGACCCTCTCGCAATACTTGATGAACATCGTGATCGGGCAGTGGAGATTCCACCACGACCCGCCGCTTAGTAGGAGAGCTGGGCACCGAAGTAGAAATTCGTCCCGGGACGCAAGAACGGATTGACTCCCAGGATATTGCCAGAGACCGGATCGAGGGCCTCGCGGTAGTTTTTGTTTCCGACGTTTTCGACCCCGGCTGTCAGGAGTAGGTTCTCTCTCGCCTGCCAGTAGGTGCGGATATTGTAGACCGTGAATCCCGGGGTTGGGAGTTCGCCGAGGCTGCGGGCCACCTCGTTTTGGCCGTTCACGATCCGGGCCGAGAGCTCGACCTGCCACCGCCGCTGAGGCGCGGTGTCGTGGATTCGGAAGCCAAGTCGTGTCTCAAGCGGCGGCATTTGCGGGAGGGGTTCGGTGCTGGCGGCGAACTGCCCCGTTGCTGGGTCGTACCGCCGACTGCTGGCAATGTCGGCTGCCCGCCGGTTGTCCACGTGGGTCTGGTCGATCCCCTGCACATAAGTCATTGTGGCGAAGGCGGTTAGCCAAGTGGTCAGATCCGCCTGGCTGAACATTTCGGTCCCTGCCAGGGTGGCCAGGTTGGTGTTGGTGTACACCACCTGGGTCAACCCGGGACCACCCTTGATCTGATCATAGGTGATGTAATCCTGGATCCACCCGTAGTAGGCGCTGATCCCGCCCTTGTACCACCCGTAGTCGGCCTGGAGTCCGACGTCGAGTTGGGTCAACTTCTCGGGTCTCAGATTCGGGTCGCCGATCAACCGGCTGGTTCCTTGCTGGAGCGCTCCGATGAAGGCACCGGTCGAGTAGAGTTCGGTCATGGTCGGAGCTCGTTCGGAGTGGCCGACCGCGAAAGTCCCGGTCAGGTTATCGTTTAACTTGATGGCGTTTTGGAGATACCCGGCCATGAGGAAATAATTCCGGTCGAGGTTCGTGTCAGACGGATCACTCGAAAACTGAATTGGATCGACCTGGAACCGGTTCGGGTTCGCCAGCCCAGGCGGACCGTACAGGTCGATGTTACCGGTGATCAATCGGTTGTGCGAAGTCGAGTTGACCCAGTCCACCCGTCCACCCGCCCGGATCGTCCACCAGTCGGTAGCGTGAAATTCGCCCTCGGAGAACAGCCCGGGGTTGTTCGAATTGCTGTTCGGAATCCCCTGCTGCTGGGTGAACGTGGCCGACTGCCCAGGCAGGATCAACGCTCCTGTGTTCAGGTTGTGGCCTGAGATCTGGTCGAACTGAATATTTTCCTGGAGGCCCTGACCGAGGACACGCAGGTCTGTTCCGGTCGTCACTCGCCAGCTCCCCTTCTCTTCCCATTCGCCGAAGAGGCGGTAGCCGAGCGAGGTGGTGACAAAGTCCGACGTCGAGTGATCCCGGAAGAGGTTCAGGGGGCTGGTTCCGTTGGCGTTAGCATTTGCAACGGCCTGACTGATCGAGTAGATCGAGCCGGTTCCGTTAGCGTATGCGGACTGGTTGAATGCGGTAGGGTTGAACGAGACCGCGAGCAGTTGCTGATCGAACGCCTGCTTCGACCCGCTGGAGGTATTTCCGGTCCCGGTCGTGTTGTTGTACCATGTGTCCAGTACCAACCGGTCGAAGATCCCCTGATTGCGCAAGGTATACCGTAAGCTGTAGGCCTCGGTGTTCAGTTGTCCGACATCGAAGTAGAGCCCGGGTGACGCGATATTTTGTTGGAACGTCCGTTGACCTTTCAGTTCGATGCTGCTATTCTCGGTCAAACTGAATCCAAGGCCAAAGTTGATATTCTGGGACAGATAACTACTGGCGATGGACTGTCCGTCTCCGGCCCTGTAGTCAGCCCCGGTGAGCCCGTTGTAGGTGAGCCGGAAGCCCCAGTTCTCTTCCCCCCCCCAGACCGACTGGAGGCCATTCCACCGCTGACCGTTCGTCTGGTAGTTGAGCGACGTCCGACCGTGGGTCTCGAAGCCATCCTGGAACCGTGGGGAGTCGAGTGTTTCGACATCGAGAAACCCGAGCCCCGGGCCATAGAGGACCGAGTACGGCCCTTTGACGACGATGACATCCCGAACGGTTCCTGCATCGAACCGGGTGATCGGGGTATCGAGGTCGAGCCGGACCGGGGTGTACAGGCCGGAGTCTCCAAAGAGCGCGTACTGGGTACTCCGCAGACCTCGAATCCGTGGGTCGGACACCAACCCGTTCCGCTGCTGGCTCTGGATACCAGTCGACGTGGACGATTGATTCAAAACCTGACCAACGTCATTCGTATTGAGAACCTGCGGCGTCTGATTGGCAGCAAGGGTGACGTCGTTCGTTGGGCCTGCAATGGTCTGCGGGGCACGAGGTGATGAGTCGGTCCCTGGACTCTGGCTCGGCGGACCACCACCCGTTGGTGGGATTGGTATCGGTTGCACTGGTGTTGGTTGCGCTGGTATTGGTTGCTCCGGGGGTGGTTGCACCGGCGCCGGTTGAATACCCTGCACCAATTTGATTGGAGCCGGACCCTCCGGTGCCAGAGGGGGCGGGAGCACCACGTTCGGCAATGTAACGACGTCTCCAGGGGCCGAAGGGGCCTGCGGAGAAGCGATTTGCGGTGAAGGCAGAGGAGGGCTTGTTTGGGATGGGGCAAGGGGAGCCGAGTCTGCTGCATACCCTACGATGCCCCCCAGAAGGACCGCTCCCACCCCGAGGGCGTAGAAACAAGTTCTCTGGGCGATCTGCGAGTTCATCACCCCTCCTCCTCACCTGGGTTCCGAGGGCTGTAAAACCTGATCTCAATCATCATTCTGCCGTCTCTATCGGTTGTGTGGTTTGATCGGCTGAGAACAAAATCCCTTCCGCTGACGGAAACCTTCCATTCCTCTTGATCGATCCAGGTGTCCGAACCGTTGTTTTCCCGATTATTCCCCCCAATTCATCCGTCCTGATCCCAGCAGAGTCATGTTTGCAGGATGATCGAGGGGGCGAATCGCAGCGATCGGCGGGCACGAGGTGGAATGGGTTCCACGCAGCCCGGACTGACTCCCGAGTGTTCCTCGGGGCTGATGGGGTTCACACCTTGCCACATGTAAACAAGAACACGCAGAGGCAGTCACATTCCAGGAGCAAACATCGGTCTAACGGGAGGGCGTGGCTCCTGCCGAGCGTGCGGGTAGTGAAGATCGGCAGGAGCCTCGCCCTCCCGTTTATACGTCTAATCGTCTTTCTATAGATGCGACAGTCTCAACGAGTTCCTGTATCTGGACTCGTCCAGGAACACCACCGGGATTGGGAGTGCGATCCGAATCTTCGTCCTGAAATGCCGTTTCCTCCAGCCCACGCCGAAGGCCGGGGTAGTGGTTGCGGACCGAGGATCGGGGACCGAGCCGGATCACGATACGACACTCTACCAAATCTATTCTGTTACACTTTCTGCGTTGCCCCGCTTGTGCGTCAGCGGCTGCCATGCTCACAGTTTTGAGTGAGCATGCGGGCGTGAATCGATCCCTGGTGGGCGAAGTCCTCCCCTGGTGGTTCATCCATGTCCACCCCAAGCGTGGACACAGCACCCGGCGAAACTTCTACACTCTGACAACTCTATTCTGTTACACTTTCTGCGTTGCCCCGCTTCGGCCGTGTCACTCGACCCTCAGGGGCGTTCCAAATTGGACAAGGTCCAGGGGTTTTGAGGAAGAATCGTCACAACTGCCTCCTGTTTTCACTCATGGAAGCGGTTTCCAATCCTTCTGTGACAGCGCTTGAGCCGCGGGCCTTGAGCCAGATGCCCAATCCCTGCCTGCTACGGGACGTCATCGGGAACGATCATTCAGGTCACCTTACTGGAGAAAGTTGCCTGCCAGAGATGACAAAGTGAACCCCGGATCACGGTCTGACGTTGCCGGGTCGACCCGACAAGCGGCTCGCAGTGAGATGTTTGTGTGTGAAAAGACACGTTCAAAAGTGATTATTTCGACTTAATCAGTTTTATTCGCTTTAATTTCAGGTCGTCTCGCAGCTTTTTCTCTTTTTCATCCTTGGCATTCGCCAGAATGATTTCCCCCTGAGCATAGAGTTTCTCCGCATCATCCGGGGAAACTTTTTTGATGCTGTCAGCAGTGTATTCACGCCACTGCGCAGCAGTTATCAGCCTCCAGGAAAATTTCGAGAGATAGCCGATCGATTCATCGAGTTCGCTCGCCTTAAGAAACGCTCGGGCGGCGAGCGTGGCGATCTTCGCCTCGTCGGTACCCGCCTTTACGGCTCTACTGGCCAGAAGATAGGCGGTTGCTTCGAGTTGAATCGCGATGTTGGCTTTTTCCATCCCACCCCGCTTGATCAGTTCGAGAACGCGGTCGAACGGCTTCTCAGGGTTTTCTCCTGTTTGGAGTTGCTGCGTGATCTCAATCGCAGTCGCTCGGTATCGTAGCAAATAGAGGGTGAGAAGTTTTCTTTCCCCGTCGGGGCTTGTCGCTGTCAATTTCGGGTCCGGGCGGCTTTTTTCAAAGTCGGACCAGAGAACCTTGATGTCGGCCGCTTTCGCCCTCTGATCCGCCGAGGTCTCCAACTGCCCGTAGAGGTATTGCGTCCTTCGGAGGGCCGCGGTCAAGGGGTCGCTTTCAGCCAGGCGATCCAACGCCCCAAGAGCCTCCCGGTGCCTGGGCGACTCTACGCCTCCTTTGTCCTCGGTCCTCGCCTGGTAGCAAATCAGACATGCCAGCCAATCGGCACCCTCTTGCTCGTACCAACTCTTGCTCAATTTGTTGGCCGACTTCGATAGCTTTTGCAATTCGACAAGGTGGTCCCGAGCTTTGTTGAGACTTGAGTCGTCCAGTTTCGTCACCAGCAACAGGTCATCCGGGAAACTTTTCGTCGCCGTTCCCGCCCAGGTGAGGCCCGCCCTGGTCAACTCGATCATCGCGAGCCAGTATAAAGCTTCAGGTGGCTGGTCGCTTTGGTCTTTCCGCTGAACCACTTCATCAAGGTTTGCCACGGCATCGGCCAATAGCTGCTGCTTGGTTTCTCGCGGGTGGTCTGGGTCTGGATCGGGGAACTGGTTCGCCCACTTGTAGCGACACCGGCCCAGGTGCAAGAGGGCCTCGAAGCGAATGACTCCGCTCTCAGTCTCGTCCTTCGTGGCCTTCGATAACGCTGTTACTGCGTTCCGATAGAATTGTTTTCGTTGGGATTCAGAATACTCGGCCGGGAGCCACGCCTGATCTTCCAGAATGCACCCTTTCACATCCAGGGCATGCGGATCATCAGGGACGAGGGCCAACAGCTTTTCGGACTCGCTAAACGCGATCTGGAGTTGTTTGCGAACCTCGCTTGGGGCAGCACGATCAATGATGTAATTCGCGATCCTGAGATTGACGATGGCTGCATTGTAATGGAGCAGGGGAAGGAGGGCCTTCTCGTCTGGCTGGTTGGCAGCTTGAGCGGCCTTGGAGAAGGCATCAGCAGACCGCCTGTACAGAGCAATTTGAGTCTGAATATTTAAATCAAGATCTGCCTGTCTAAAAAAAATCATTCCGAGGTACAAGAGTGGTGCGAGACGATCTCCGCTTTGATCCACCAGTCCAATTGCAGTCTTCTCGCGTTTGATGAGTTCGCTCTTCACATTGCCTTTTTGGATTATGCCTCGTTCAAGATCGATGATCCCGGCAATAGCCATCTGATTAGGATGATTTAATGCAGTTGCAGAATGACCAAGTAGTTTAGATAAGTGATCAGTGTTTAGCTTCGTGCGAGTCATACTTTGATTAGTGGCATTGCTAATGTTGCCTTGGTCATATGTTGAACTTTGATAGGTTGTACTTTTAATTTGATCGTTAATTAGTTTTTGCAGCAGAACGCTAGCAATGCGTTTCTCCTGATCAGATAATCCATGCTCGTCTGTCAATAATTTTCCTAGAAACGCTAAGGCAGCAAGTTTCTCTTGCTCAGATAGCCCAGGATCATTAGCGTCAATCTTCTTCTTAGATGCCGCAAGTATCTCAGGTTTGCGATCCCCAGTCGAGGCAGAATCCGACCTGACCTTCGGCTGATCACCGATCGGAGGTTCATTCACGACATCTTTTGAGTGGTCGACCGGAGATCGCTCGGATTGCCTGAGTCGGTCACGGCCCCAGAGCGCCAATGTGCCAACGACGAGAGTGGCCAATCCCAGAAGGACGAATAGGAGTCGGAGCCCGCGCGTTCTGCGCACCGGCAGAAGGGGCATCTCAACGGACTCGGCTCCACGCCGAGTCGTGTCTTTCACGCCCTGGAGTTGGGAAGATGGCTGACGAGCGGTTCCGGGCGAGTCAAGGAGGCCAATCCCTTGTAACTCGGTTAAGACCGCCTGTGCTGAAGGCGGTCGTAAGGGAGCGGTCTTACTCAGTAGCTTCAAGATCAGACTGGACAATTGTGGCGGCACTGCGGGATTGAGTGCCCGCGGAGGGGAAGGGTAGTGCAGAGCGACCGACTTGAGGAGAGCCGAGAGCGTCTTTCCCTGGAACGCGGGCTTCCCCGTGGCCACCCGATAAAGGACGGCACCGAAGCTGAAGAGGTCGGCCCGGATATCCACCTCAAGCCCATCGGCCTGCTCGGGTGCCATGTATCCCGCCGTCCCGACCATTGCACCCGGATTCGTCAAGCCATCCGCCGCGACCATTGGCCGCGCTAACCCGAAATCGAGTAACTTCACGCGTCCGGTGTCCTTTTCCACCCACAGATTCGCCGGTTTGATGTCGCGGTGAATCAGTCCCTTTGAGTGGGCCGCAGCCAGCCCCGTCAGCACGTGCTGCGCGATCCAAAGGATCTCCGGGAGCGTGGCTGGTCCCGGACGACTCTTCAGCCAATCGTCCAGTGTCGATCCTTCGAGATACTCCATCGCCAGGAACGGAAGTCTGGCGTCTTCGACAACCTGATAGATGGTGACGACATGATCGGATTTCAGGGCAGCCGCGGCCCGGGCTTCCCGGAGAAATCGCTCACGGGCCAGGTGATTAGAGGCATGTTCGTCCACCAGCACCTTGACCGCGACCCGACGGTGGAGCGAGGAGTCGACGGCCTCATAGACCACACCCATTCCCCCTCGACCCAACTCGCGGATGACGTGATAACACCCAACTTGAGAACCCGGCGTGGGTTGTCCCAGGGAATCGAGAGTGCGATCACCTTTCTGAACGACTGTCTGGTTGCCGCGATCAACGGGGGGCTCTGCGGGAGGTTGACTTTGACTGATCGCCGATTGGCCGCAGTCCTCCTGGGCGTCCTGGCTTGGATTGCCAGCCACCACGGAGTCCCCTCCCACCCCGGTGGAATGCTCTTTCCCGTCCTCCTGAGCCATCGTACTCGGCTGAGGCCGGGGGTCTTCATCGCTCGTCGAGGTCGGGGTGGACATTCGCGAGCCTCCGGGATTCGGCAGCGGAATCTACGAAATTCGATACAGATCAATATGTTAAATTAACATTTTTATTGTTTAGCGTTCTTGAGTTCGCTCCGCTTCAGCTTAATTTCGGCCAGTTTCTTTTTCCCTTCTTCATCTGTGGCGTTCGCCAGAATGGTTTCCGCTTGTGCGTACAGCTTATCTGCATCTTCCACCGAACTCTCTTTTAGCAGAGCAGCAGTATAGTCACGAAACGTAGCGGCCGTTGTCAGATTATAGTGGAATGTCGACAGATAGCCCACCGATCCGTCAAGTTGCTCAGCCGCAAAAAATGCTCGTGCGGCCAACCCAGCAATCATAGCTCTGTCGGCCCCAGCCGTGGCGGCCCGATTGAATATTTCGCAGGCAGCAAGTTCGAGTTGGAATCCGATGTCGGCTTTTGCCAACCGAGCCTGTTTTGCCCGTTCGAGAATTCGCTCAAGAGGTTTCTCGGCGTTATCGATCGGGAGACGTTTCGCGATTTGGATCGCTGTCGCGCGGTATCGCAGTAAATCGATTTCGAGGAGTGTTCTCTCCTCTTCAACGCTAGTTGCTCTCAAAGCTGGATTCGGTGGATTCTTGACAAAGTCACCCCAAACCCTGGGGAGAATACCTGCTTGATCGCTTCCATCCGTAGCCTTCTTGAGTTCATCATAGAGATATTGTGTTCTCCAGCGAGCCGCAGTCAAGGGAGCACTTGCTGTCAAACGATCAAGAGCAGCAAGCGTCTTCTCGTAAACGGTGACCCACCCTTCACCATTTTTGTCCGCCGTTTTTGCCTGATAGCAAACGAGGCAAGCCAGCCAATCGGCGCCTTCCCCCTTGAACCATGTCGTTTCTGCTGATAACGACGGTTTCTGAAGTTCGATAAGATAGCCGTACGCTTTATCTAGATTTACGGTATTCAGTTTTTTTGTTGTCTGATATATATCTTTGGGATAATTTTTGGTTGCTGTGCTCCAGGGGAGTCCAGCCCGTGTAATCTCGATCATTGCAAGCCAATACAACGCTTCGGGTTGATCCTCGGGTCGGCCGTCCCGTCGGACTTCTCCCAAGTCCTTTGTGGCAGCATCCAACAATTGCTTCTTGGCTTCATCCGGATCCGGATGCTCTGTGTCCGGCTCGGGGAATTGGTTGGCCCACTTATAGCGACACCGGCCCAGATGCAAGAGGGCGTCGAAGCGAAGGAGACCGCCAGTTTTACCGTCTGCGGCTTTCCTCAATGTTGCGACAGCATCCCTGTAGAATCCTCTCCGCTTCTCGGCTGAATATCCCGCCTGTAACCACCCTTGATCTTCAAGGATACACCCTCTGACGTCCAAGGAGTGTGAATCGTCTGGGACAAGCCCGACCAACTCTTCGGCCTCTCGAAATGCGGCCTCAAGTCGAGTTCGGACGTCGCGTGGATACTTCTCGCCGAGGTAATTCGCGATGTGCAGATTCACGATGGCTGCCTTGAAACGGATCAGAGGGAGAAGAGACGTTTTGTCGACTGGGCGGTCGACCATTTGAACAGCCTTGTCCAGACTCTCTGCGGCCTGCTTCAAGAGAGGAACTTTGTCACCACTGAGCGGTTCTTTCACTGACAGCTCGAACCGAATGATCCCGAGGTAAACGAGTGGAGCAACATGACCATCTTTGCTGTCGACCCACTGCCGGGCGGCGTTTTCCCGGCGGATCAATTCGCTCTTTACCTTATCTCTATCGTTCTTATTTCCTTCGACAGTAGCTGTGCCGATGACGGCTGCCAGCGATTTGCTTTCAAGAATCTCACCACATTCCAGGGCGATGATACCGGCCAGCGACTCCAGATCCGGATCGTTTGACAGACTCGATACTCTCTCTCCCAATTTGGCCAAGACTCTTGCCAACGGATCAGACTTTTTGCCCCCCAACGGCCTGGACCGGAACAACAGCCGGGCGAGGCTGGCACAGAGGGAACTCATCCGTCGCTTGGTGTCGGCGGGGGCGATTGCCAACACCCCGGACAGCTCCTCGTCAGCGAGTACAACCTCCGCAAGTCGGCGGAACACCACGGGAATCTCGAGCTTCTCTGGATTCGCGAGGACCATTTCGATGGCTTTCTCATATCCCTTGAGCGTCTCACTTGTTTGGCTCTTCCGATCCCTCGTCCGGGCATAGGCCAGCCAGAACGCAGATCGATCTTGGGAATCGAGTGCCTTCGCAACGTCTTCGGGGCTCTCCAATCCGAGTGGATCCCGGACCACTGCCCGACCGCCAACCAAAGACGCCTCCGCCAGTAGCAACCGGCCTTTTGCCTTCTTCACGCTCCTGGAGTTCGCTGCCCCAAGCAGGACGGCCTTCTCAAGCCACTTTCTGGCGAGTCTGGGGTCTGCCTCGTCAGTACCAAAGGGTCGGTCGATCTCGGTTTTTTCCGTCGGGCGGAGTGCGTAATCCTCCGCCTCAAGAAGTTGTTGACAAACGAGTTGCTTCCGGGCGGGATTCAGGAGCGCCCTCACCTTGACGTCCCCGACTGTCTCCACGAGGTGGTCAACCGCCTTCCGAAAGTCTTCAGGCTTGTCTTTGGCCCTACGGACAGAGTCTGTAGCAGTCACGAAGGCGCGATAGACCTCCACCCCCGTCGTTTCCGGCCCAGAGTCCCGCTTCGGCAACTTCTCGGGAATCGTCTCTTCCTCCAATAAATAGTGCTCCATCAACCCACACTCGATCCGCAAAAGCTCCAGCCAGGGGGAGGGGGCTTGCACAACGTCCAGTTTTTGTTTCAGATCTTTCCAGTACTTCGCCTGGGTCCAGTCGATTTTGGGATCGGGATCGCGGACAAACCTCTCGATCAGGCCCTCGAAGCGTTTCTTGTAGAATGCGTTGACTGCCTGGGTGTCCTCATCCGTGAGCAACTCACGATCCTCAATCTTCGCAGCCCAATCGCCGATCGAGCATTTGGCGGCGAGGACAACCTCTTCGACCGTAACTGTGGCGGCATTGCGGTTGTGCTTTTGCGTATCCTTCCAGGCCGTTCGCAGCGCCTCCACTTCGCGTTGCACCTTCTTGGGTGGAGGTGGAACATGACCGAGAATCCCATCCAGGAGGGAGAGCCCGTTCACCAAATTGCCGGCATTCAGCGTGTCTCGTGCGATCTTGAGCTTGGCCGCGAAGTCGACCGGTGGAGGCGGTGGAGAGATCGGGTCCGGGTTCAGTCTGATCGGGTCTGGTTTCAGTCTGGGAGGGGGAGCTGTTTCGGGAATGGGGGGGACACTTTGAACATGTAGCTCCGGTGGAACCTCAGGCTCTGGTGTGATTGGTGGAGTCGTTGTCGGCTTCTTGATCTCCGGCACGACTGGAGGCGGCTCCTCCACTGCTATTGGCTTGGAGGGTTTCAATGCGCCCGCGATGATCCCCATCCCGATCACGATTGCCACCGCGAGGAGGAGGAATTTGAGAGACTTGTGCCGTTTCTGGGTGCGAGAGGCCGGAATTTCCTCGGATTCGATCTCTTCTGCGATCAGCAGAGCCGTCTCCCTGGGTTGGTGGTGATGTGGCTGGGCTCCGGTGGGGATCATTGTGCTGCGGAAATCGTCATTCCCCGCTGTCTCCGGCACGACGACCGATCTGGTGGACGCAAAAAATCCCTCGACGAGATCGGAGGAGTCCGGACCCAGTGGCGTCAAGCCAGGAGCCGGAACCTCCGAAGGTTGGGGGCGGAGCGGGGGATGCAGCAATCGGCCAGAGCGACTGGTAGGCTCAGCCGGACGCTCCGGTCCTCCGTCGAGATGGGAATCCTGGTCCTGGGGGAGGTGAGTAAACACCAGTGCGTTCGAGATCCCAATAGGGGAGTCTGGATCTCCCGACTGGGCTGGCGGTTCGGTGGGGATGTCATGAGGATCTTCGACGGCCTCGTCAGGGGCATCCTCCCTCGGCTCCTCGTTCCGCTTGACGAGGAGTTCAGGAGGAATCTTGAATCGCGAGGTTCCGCTTCCCGCCGCGTGAAACGTGATTCTGGCAGGGTCGATGGCAGGCGGAGGTTCGACGGGAGCGATCCGCCGATCCGGCATTTCTGCACCGATTGACACCTCCCACTCCACGGCCGCTCGTAAGTCGTCCGCAAATGACATACAGGATGGGTAGCGCTGGCCAACGACCAGGCTTGTGGCCCGGCGGAGGACCTCCTGCTCGTTGGCGGGGACCAGATCAAATTCCAGTGCGCCCAACAAGTGGGCAGGAGTCGCGAAGCCGGAAAAGGGGAGACATCCGGTCCGTAATTCGTAGTACGAAACGGCGAGTGAATACTGGTCGGAGGCGGGGACGGGCAAGTTCGAGTAGAGTTCGGGAGGAGCGTAGGCCGGGGTATAAGAGATCGACTGAGTGGCCTTCATGTCACGAACTTCGGCACGGGCGACACCATAATCCGCGACTTTGACCTCACCCGCAAACAGCAGCAGGTTGGCGGGTTTGACATCACGGTGAATGACCCGGGCCAGTTTCCCATTCAGATCGTGGATCTCCGCGTGCAGGTGATCGAGCCCCCTTGCTGACTGTCGAATGTGGATCAACAACTCGTTGATCGGAATGCCGCTGGGACGGTCACTGGCGACCTGCGAACGACATTCGTTGAGGCGGTCTGCCAGGGTCTTGTCGGCCAACTCCATCACGATCAGGAGGACTGACCCCTCCAAATCGGCACCGTCCAACTCATCCGCGTTGTCCAGGAATCGGCCGTCTTGAGTCCGAAGCCAAACGCTATGATACTGGAGGAGGTTACGGTGGGGTTTGATGCCACGGATCACATCCAGCGAACGGAACTCCTTTAACCCCTCGGACGCTCCGCGGGTCAGTTGGACGATTTTGAGAGCGGCATCGCGCATCCCGCCGGGGGTCCGGACTCGGTAGACTTTTCCGAACTGTCCTTCGCCGATCCAGGAAATGATCCTGTATCCCGGTGGAAGAGGTTCTGCAGGCTGGGGGGGCTGGAGCGGTGGCTGCTTGGGCATGGCCCGACTCCCGAGGCAAATGCCCCACGAAAGTCTTCTTCAGGTTGACGAATTGGATTGTATTGTACCAAGAGTCCTTCTGGACGCAACGGTCTGCACACGTCGATCAAGCAATCCGGCAAGGCCGGTCTCTGTTTCCCGCCAAACACCCTTACCTGAAGAGTGACTTTGCAGTCCCTTTGCTAACAATCCTCGATACCTGACCCAGTTTGCGCCAGCCCCCAGCCCCGTCAATGTCGGGATAATTCCGCGCGCTCCAGTCAAGCTGGATAGGCCAATTCACCGATTCTTTCAGTAGTTTGGATTCTCCCGATGCCCGTGGTTGTTTGGGCTCGGACTCTCCATGCGAGATGGCTGTTCGTCCGCCCGGGTGTGTTCGTCACAACACCCTCAGTGTACAGGAGTTTTTTATGCGCCCACAACTCCTCGGTCTGGCAGCGGCCCTCCTGTCGGCCCTTTTCGCTGCGGCGGCCGATCCGACCACGCTCCCGCCGATCCTGGGTTCCAAGGACGCTTCGGGTGCGGCAAAGACCCCCGTTGGTCAGGTGGGTCCAAACTCCATCATGCCAGCGGCCATAACTGACGCCCTGGCACCACCGGACATCCTCCCGGAAGGACCGTCCGCGCCTGTTACGGGGGGACCGACCAGGGCTGCGGCACCGTCCCGTGGGGATGTTTTCCCTCAGGCGGCTCCCGTTGCTGCCCCAGTGACACCAATGCCATCGCCGGTCCCTTTGGGGATATCGACGCGCACAACCCCAGGCACCAATGCGGGGAGTGCTGACATCCCGACCCAACTCCCCCCATTGTCTCCTCCCACGGCCCCCGCCCCACGGTCCGCGGACACTCCGGCGACCCCCTCTCCACCTGGGCTCCTGCCCGGAACCATGCCGATGGCTGGTCCTGGGGGGGGGCCGACACTCAGCCCTGGCCCGGCCGCTGTCGGGTGCGACTCATGCGGAACGGCCGGTATGGCTGGAGCGACCGACCGAAAGACACACGATGATCACCTGGGACCGTGGGATTCGCTCTGGGTTCAGGGTGGGTACAACCTTCTCTGGATCAAGTCGGCCCCGGCGGCCCCACCCCTGTTAGCCACCGGCCCGCTCGGACCCGGCACCCAGGTTCTCCTGGGTGGGAATACCTACGGGTACGGCGGCTTCAGCGGACTCAACCTCGATGGTGGGTTGTGGCTCGACAGCCGGCATACGATTGGCCTCGAATTCTCGGGGTTCATGACCGAGCAGCGGTCCATGTCGACGAGCGTCAGCTCGAATGCGGCCGGATCGCCGACCCTCGTGCGGCCATTCTTCAACGCGGCATTAAGCGCGCAGGACGGGCTTCTGGTGTCCTCCCCAGGCAGCTACGCGGGATCCGTGGCCGTGGTGACCGGAGCACGGATCGACGGCACCGAGGGGAACGTCCTCTTCAACCTCCTCAACACGAAGGCGTTGACGTTGAATTTTCTCGTCGGAGCGCGATATTTCGACCTTGAGGAATACCTGAGCGTCAATCAGGTGACCCGGGGATTGAATGGGAACACGATCCCCTTTTTCGGGAATCACACGGGAGTTCCGGGAGTTGCCATTACCGACACCTTTAGCACACGCAACCAGTTCTACGGCGTGCAGTTCGGTGGGCAGAGTGAGTATCGGTTCGGCCCCTTATTCCTCGATCTGGGGCTCGATCTCGGGTTCGGCCCTGTCCACGAGATCACGGCCGTTTCCGGACAGACGGTGGTGCCTGGCGGTTCCGGCGGACCCGGCGGGTTGCTGAGCGTGGGTGCGATCCCTAACGGGAACATCGGACGCACAGTGACGGATCGGTTCTCGGTGCTGCCCGATGTCCACGGAATGCTTGGCCTGCAGGTGACCCAGAGAATTCGCCTGGGTGTGGGGTATCAGTTCATGTACCTGAGTAATGTGACCCGACCCGGGGGCCAGATCGAGACCGCAATCGACCCCCGACTGGTTCCCACCACACTCGCGTACGGGCTGCGAGCCCCATCGAACACCGCGCTTGGTGGCACCGGGACGCCGCCCCCAACCCCGTTCGCCCGGGATGACTTCTTCGTTCACGGGCTCAACTTCATGTTTGAATTCCAGTTTTGACCCGTTGTGAGTCCTCAGGAACCGACAAGACACACAAGTTGCCGCTTACATGGCCCGCTGAACCGCACAGCCCCGTCCCTCTTCTGCTGCGTCTGGTCGAACTTCCGCATCATTCGTTTCCAGAACCTGTCTTGGAATCGCGCCGAGGCCAGAGATCCTGGCGACCCCGTGGTTGTGGTGGTGTGAGGGCGTCCCGATCACCGCGTCACCAGTCGCGGCGGCGGGGCAATGGCTCGGGGACTCGGACCCTTCTCCTTCGCTTTCGGTTTCGACAGCGATTCGAGGAGCTTCTTGAAGTCGTCGCGGTCACGGAGCGGGTCGAGGTCGGTGTCCTTGGCCATGTGCGAGGCGTCTATATATCCGGCTTTCACAGCTTTCTGGAGTAGTTCCATCGCCTGGTCGGCGTACTCCTGTTTCTTGTCCTCGACCTTGCCGCTGGCAAGGGCACACAAACTGGCTAAGTTGTACGATCGGGCAAGCACTTCCTGGCGGTATTCCGGGACGTTGGGGAAGTCGGCCACCAGCTTCTCGAAGATGGCCAGCGCCTCACGATACTCCTTAGCCGCCTCCGTCCACTGTCCGAGGCCCTTGAGCAGGGTTCCCAGGTTCAGGTGGCTCCAGGCCAGATCGTCGCGGTACTCGGGGACGGCGGGGAAGTCGGCCGCCAGTTTGTCGAAAATGGCCAGCCCCTGACGATACTCCTCTGCCGCCTCCGGCCACTTTCGGAACCCCTTGAGCAGAGTTCCCAGGTTCAAGTGGCTGGCGGCCAGATCGGCACGGTACTCGGGGACAGCGGGGAAGTCGGTCGTCAGCTTCCCCCAGATGGCCAGGGCCTTGCGGTACTCCTGACCCGACTCTATCGGCTTCTCGATCCCCTTGAGCAGGTTTCCCAGCTTCAGGTGGCTCCGGGCCAAGCCGGCGCGGTAGTCGGGGACGGCAGGGAAGTCAGCCGCCAGCTTCTCGAACATGACCATAGCCTTACGATACTCCTTTTCCGCGTCGGACCACTGCCGGGCGTTTGCGAGCAGAACCCCCAGGCTGAAGTGGTTCTTGGCCAGATCGGCCCGGTATTCGGGGAAGTCGACCGCCAGTTTCTCGAAAATGGCCAGCGCCTGACGATACTCCTCTGCCGCCTCCGTCCACTTTCGGAGCCCCTCAAGCAGGCTTCCCAGGTTCAGGTGGCTGGCGGCCAGATCGGCTTGGTACTCGGGAACAGCGGGGAAGTCGGTCGTCAGCTTCCCCCAGATGGCCAGGGCCTGGCGACACTCCTGACCCGACTCTATCGGCTTCTCGATCCCCTTGAGCAGGAGTCCCAGGTTGCTATGGCTCCTGGCTAAGCCGGCGCGGTACACGGGAGCAGTGGGGAAGTCGGTCGCCAATTTCGCCTGGATGGCCAAAGCCTGGCGATACTCCTCTTCTGCTTCTGCCCACTTCTGGCGGCCCTGGAGCAGACCCCCCAGGTTGTTGTGGCTCACAGCCAGGTTGGCGCGGTATTCGCTGACTTTGGGGAAGTCGGCCACCAACTTCGCCTGGATGGCTAGAGCCTGGCGACACTCCGGCTCCACCTTCGACCACTTCCCGAGGGCATTAAGCACGACCCCCAGGTTGCTATGGCTATGGGCCAGATCGGCGCGGTAGTGGGGGACGGCGGGGAAGTCGGCCGCCAGCTTTGCCTGAATGGCCAAAGCCTGGCGACACTCCTGCTCCGCCTCCATCCACTTCCGGAGGCCGTGGAACAGAACCCCCAGGTTCCCGTGGCTACGGGCCAGATCGGCGCGGTAGTGGGGGACGGTGGGGAAGTCGGCCACCAGCGTCACGAACCCGTCTCGAGCCAGCCGGAACGCCGCGACCGATTCCTCCTTGCGGCCAAGCCGATACTCGATGAGACCGACCCGATATGCCGATACTGCGGTCCGCTTGCGCGAGAGTTCGTCATCTCCTTTCTCCCCCGCGAACTTCTTGTAAGACGTCAACACCTCTGTGAGGAATTTCTTCTGCTCGAGAGTGATCGCCTTCTGTGTAGCGAGCGAGTCGCCGGTGATCTCCGACGTCATGGTGTCGAGCACGCCGAGGGTGTAGTCACGGGTCGCCTCCGCGAGCGTCCGCTGGGTGATCGCGATCTCCTCCTGTCGCTTCGCCTCCTTCCGCTGGGCGATCGCGATCTCCTCCTGTCGCCTCGCCTCATTCCGCTGGGCGATCGCGATCTCCTCCTGTCGCTTCGCCTCCCGGGCTTCACGCTCGGCGTCCTCGGCTTTTGCCAGGGCGATCCCCTCCTGTTTCCGGGCGTCCCGGTAATTCAGGTAACTGACAGTCGCTCCGATGACCAGCGATACCACCACTGCGGCCAGGAGAACGGCGACCACTGGGTTCCGACGCACCCACAAAACCGCTCGCTCGCTCCACCTGAACGTCCGCACGCTCACCGGTTTCCAGTCCAGGAACCGGTTCAGGTCGTCGGCCAGGACAGCCGCTGTTGGGTAACGGTCGGACGGGGCTTTCGCCAAACACTTCAGGCAGATCAGTTCAAGATCTCGGGGAACTTCGGGAGCCACCCGACTTGGCGGGGCCGGATCGCCCCGGTCGATCCGGTCACGTAACTCGTCTCGGTTGTCCCCCAGGAATGGGCGGGTTCCGGTCAGGCACTCGTACAGGATCACACCCAACGCCCACACATCCGCCGGTGGGCCGGCGTACTTTGCCCCCCCGAATTGCTCCGGGGGCATGTACGGCGGGGTACCCATCGTCGCATCTGTGCGAGTCTGATCGCTCCCGGCCCCCCGCCGCGCCAGTCCGAAGTCGGCGACCTTTGGTTCTCCGGCATTGTCGAACAGGACATTGCCGGGTTTCAGATCCCGGTGAACAATCCCGAGAGCATGGGCCGCCCCAACCCCCGTGGCCAACTTCGCCACCAGGACAGCGGCCTCCCGTGGCGGGAACGCGCGGCCCCCGAATCGCTTGGTCAGGGTGTCGCCTGAGAGGTACTCCATCGCCAGGAACGGTCGGCCGTTGTGCTCCCCATATTGGTAGATCCGAACAACTCGCGGGTGGTCGATCGCAGCAACCGCCTCGGCCTCGATCAGAAACCGGGCGACGGCGTCCGGGTGTGCGTTCCCGCGCAGGAGTTTGAGGGCAACGAGCCTCTTCAGGGCCGTCTCCCGGGCCTTGTAGACAACCCCCATCGTGCCTGAGCCGACTACCTCAATCACCTCGTACCCGGGGACGGACGTGGGTAATGTGTCCGGGGCCACTGTCGGCGCAGGGTCGATTGGAGCGTTTGGGTCGAAGGCAGGTCGGACCTGCGTTAGCGACGGGTCGGCCTCAGAAGCTCGAAATGGAGGGCCACCTGCGGAAACGGGCATGCCGCCCTCGGCATTCGCAGCCGCCAGAAAGAGTCGCTCTTGATCGGTCATCACAGAAGCCCTCTCGCAATCCGCCACTCCGACCCCACACCTTCAGGATACTCGAAGTACACAAGATTATAACAGTGGTCATGTTCGGGGACCATCCTGAACGCATGAAAATGGAGAACCCGCCTGACTCCAGTCAGAGAAACAAAAGCGGCGGTAAATCGCCGCACTCCAAATTATTCACAAGCCTCTCCTTTTTGGAGCACAGCGCTTTACCACCGCTTTTGTTTCCTCGATTTTCACAGCAGCCCAGGGCGAAGCCGGGTTTCCGGTGCAACCCTGGGGCGCGGGGAGATCTCCCCGCATCGAACTCATCCTGGAACCCGCAGAGGCTGTCTCATTCCAGGAGCAAGCATCGGTCNNCTCGCCCTCCCATTTGTACGTCTAACCGTCTTTCCGGAGATGCGACAGCCTCAATCGATACCCCGGCCAGCGGCCTGGGCTGGAGGAAACTGCCATTCAGGCCGAACAATCGGATCGCATGCCCCAGTCGGAAAACACCTCGTGATGGCGAACTCTTGCGCCGATTCTTTCTCGGGCAGGCAACTTCCCCCACTAAGATTACCTGAATGATCGTTCCAGATGACATCCCGCAGCAGTGCGGGATTGGGCATCTGGCCGCAGAGTCCGAGGCCCAAACGGAGTCAGGCAGGCAGGGAGGAGAAAATCGACCAGCGGGATCGGGTGCCAGCGGCTTGTCCGCCCGTGAAGGCNNACAAGCCGCCCGTGGCACCCACTCACGTGGTCGGTCATTTCCGGCCGTCACTCTGACAGAATGCTTGGACACCGCTTCCATGACTGAAAACAGGAGGCATTGATGGCGATTCCCCCCAAGACCCCTGGAACTCGTCACATTTCGAACATCCCCGAGAATCGTGTGAACCAGTCAAAGCGGGGCAGCGCAGAAAGTGTCACATAATAGAGTTGTCAGAATGTTCCAGGATCGCAGGGTGCCATGTCCACCGCTTTGGACATGCACGAACCACCAGAGGAGGACTTCGGCCGCATGCCCACGCAAAGCCGTGGGCATGGCACCCGGCAGAGTGTCCAAGTGTCACACAAGCGGGACAGCGCAGAAAATGTAACAGAATAGATTTGACAGAACGTTCGAGTATTCCTGAAGCGGGGCAACGCAGAAAATGTAACAGAATAGAATTGTTTGAGTGTCGTAGCGTGATCCCGCTGAGTCCCCGATCCTTGAGCCGGGCCCGATACCCAGGCCAGCAGACCCTGGGACGAACGGTGTCGCTGACAGGGACATTCACCACTCGTCAACCACGGCCGCTATCGTCGCTTCGGGGTGAGGAACTGGGTGACATCCAGCCCATCCCGGCCGAGGTGGGAGTCGAGCGGTTCAACCCGACCGCCACGGGTCTTCACTCCGACGAGGATCTTGTGAACTTCCGTCCACCATATCAACGCCAGAGCGTCTGGGTTTGTCGTTCGCAATTCCCGGTACGCAGCGAGTTGGGTGAGGAAGTCGGTGGCGTCCGCCCGGGCCTGACGGAGTTCTCCTTGCTGAAAGACCGCCGCATCCTGTTCGAGTTTGTAGCGCACGGCCTCGGCCTGTCGGAGCAGCTGGTCCGCCTGTTGCCGGGCCTGATATTCCTTTGTCCGGATGCCGGTCTGGGCCTGAGTGACCTGTTCAAAGGCTGCCCGGACCTCGTCTGGGGACGTCAGAGCGACACTCGCCCGCTGGACCCGGACCCCGAGCCGCAACGTGGTCAGTCGATACTCAATCCGACCCATCAGCCATGCTGGGAGGGCAGCGGTACCCGTCAAAAGGACATCGTCCACGCCGCGTCCGGCCACCCACTCGGCCGCTGCTGCCTCGGCTTCCCGGACGAGCGCGGCATCCACCTGATCGCGGTGCATCACGAAGTCATCGAGGTCGCGATCCGTCTCACCAATCGCGTAGTCGAGGACGAGCTGGACGTTCACGAGGTTCTGGTCGCCGGTCAGGAGTTGTCCCGGGGGTGTCCCGGGGGCGTCGGCCGCCGTCTCGGGGATAAACCCAGCCCGGATCTGGCGGACGGTCCGGACAGGAACGCGGTCGACCCGGTCGACACCCCAGGGGAGCCCGACCCACAGTCCTGGGCCAGGGTGAGCGACCACCCGCCCAAACCGCCGGACCACCGCCCGCTCCTCCGGCCCGACCTGCACCAGACCGGTGAGCAGATACGCCGCGAGGACGAGAAGCAGGAGATAACGGTATTTTGAAGTCACAGTGTTCAGTTTTCAGTGTTCAGTTTTCAGTGTTCAGTTTTCAGTGTTCAGTTTTCAGTGTTCAGTTTTCAGATCTTGCCTGATTTAAAGCGGAACTTTGAAATTAGGTGATGACGCCATCGACCCCGGCGGGGTCGCAGCGATTAGCCGGTGGTCGAGCGCAGCTCGACCACCGGCGGAGAGGTTAGCTTTTTCGTTCACACATGTTGACGCCACGAGGGATCGTTCCATTAGGCGGTTGTTGAGCGAAGCGATACCACTGGGGGGAGAGGTTAGACCAAATAATGCTATCATTTCTCATTCTTCATACCTACGGGCGGTCCTCGCAGCACATCAAACAGCGGGTGTTTGGTGGAGAGCAGGAGGATATCGCGGGTTTCCGCAACCATTGCCTGGAATGCCTGGAGTTTCTCCAGGAAGAGGCCGAACTCCCGGTCCTGGGCATAGGCCGCGCCGCGGATTCGAGCGGCTTCCGCCTTCGCCTCTCCCTCGATCACGGTTCGCCGGGCGTTCGCTTCGTCCTCGATCTTTTTCGCGGTGGCCGAGGCGTCGGTGGTGATCCCGGCGGCCCGGCGACGGCCCTCGCTCTCGTACTCCGCGACCTTCCGTGCTCGCTCACTCCGGATTCGCTCGGCGATACTCCCCCGGACCGCTTCCGGGTAGCTGAACCGGCGGATGCGGACATCCAGGAGTTCGATCCCATATTCCTCCCGCACGCGATCCTTCAAGTTGTCCCCGGGCTCGCCTCCGACCAGCCGTCGGCGGACCCGCTCGGTTCGGTCTTCAATCGCCTTCAAATCGGCGGAACGGAGCCAGCCCTCGGCGGCCACAGCGGCCGGGGCTCCGGCAACACCGGTCAACCCCGCCTCCACATCCGCCACGCTGATGAGGTCATCGAGCGGCATCGTGCTGATGAGTGCCGCGAGCCGTCCATTCACCAGCGGGCCAAGAATCTTCCTGGCTTGCTCCGGAGTCCGGACCACCTTCACGAACCGGTCGGCCGCATCGGAGTCAGGGATCTTCCAGGTGACGAACGCATCCACGGCGAGAGTTTTATCGACCGTCCGGTTGATCGGATCGCGAGTGAGCGATTCGATCGCGGGGAGGTCGAACGTCTGCACCCGGCGGTCGAGTCGCTGGATTGCATCGACCGGCCAGGGGGCCTTCATCTTCAGCCCGGCAGCGGTCTCGCCATCGTGGATCACGACCGGTTCGCCGAACCGGGTGACGTACACGAACTCGGTATAATCGACGGTGTAGAACGCGGTTCGGAGCCAGAGCACGAGGACGATCACCGTGGTGATGAGCAGGGTTGGCTTCATGGACGGGTTCTCGTTCCCCGCTCCGCGATCCGCGTTCCGCGTTTCTGGGTGGCGATATGCAGGGTTGGCTTCATGGACGGCATTCCGGGGTGCAGGGACAGGGAGAATGTAGCGGGCCGGAGCCGGAACGCGGAGACCAGAGGGCTCGAATGCGGGGCATTGGCCGATCACTTTTCATTTGGACCGGCCGGTGGCTCTGATGAGGCGACCCACTGCCGGGCACGATTGATCACCTCTTCGGCCTGGGCGATCCCCAGCGACTCGCCGGCGAACTTCGCCCAGTCGCACCGCTCCAGGATGTCACGCAAGGGGGCAGTTCGGTCCGATGGCCACCCCGCCTGCTCGCACCCGGCCACGAGTTCGGAGGTGGTTTGCTTGGGAGCGGGCACTCCATGCCGACGCTCGACATACTCCCGCAGGACGGCCGCGACCCTCTGCGGGACGTCACCCGCCTCGACCGTCCTGGCGCCAAGATCCCGGCCGAGCTGGGCGAGGATCCCCGCGGCCCAGGCGGCTGGCAAGAGTGGGGGCGGCTTCGCCCGCCATTTCCGGATGATTGCCAGAATCAGCACCGCTGCAAACACTCCCCCGAGCCCCGCGAGTACCTTCCACCCGACCACCTCGGGGGGAGCAACTGGCGGCGGGGGTAACTGCTCGATCCCGGTGATCAGGCGGACGTTCTCGGGCCTCGGGTCGACGACCGTGGTAACGACCCGGATCTCCTTGGCTGGCCAGATCACTTCCTGGGGGGTCGGGTCGGCCCCGGCGGTCACTTTCACCGGGGCGAACACCAGGGGAACGGCCTCGCCAGTTGTATAGGGATTGAGCCGGAACGCCCGAACCCACCGCTCCCGACCGTCGGACAGCGGCGTGACCGCCACCGGACTGGCCGGCAGGATTTGCCACACCTTCCGGGACTCCGCTGCCAGCACCTCCGCCGGGGCGGTTGGGAAATCGACCCGAAGGGGAGCTGGTCCTTCGACCGCGAGTGTGACCCGCACCGCCTCCGACAGTCGGACAGACGAGGGAGCCACCTCGGTTGTGGGTGTGACCAATTGCCCATGCGCGGTCAACGCGGACAGAGCGAGACAGACGCTCGCGACGAAGGAGCAGTGGACCGAACTGAACCGCCCAACGCCCTTCCCAGCGACATGAACCCGATCGATCAGTCTTATTCCAGGAGCGATTGTCGGTATAACGGGAGGGCGAGGCTCCTGCCGAGCACCACCTTCACGCTCGGCAGGAGCCTCGCCCTCCGGTGTATGCGTCCAATCGTCTTCCCGTAAATGCGACACCACAGATGGGTCCGAGTATGGGAAGGAAGGGGGAGAAGAGCCCGTCCGTTCTGAGCCCCTCTCCACTTGGGGGAGGGGTTGAGGAGGGATTCGTTCTGGTTGGCCTCGGTCAATCCTCATCCATGCCCTCCCCGGCGGCGGCGGTCTCGCTTGCGAAAGAACGCGAGCAGGGCGTCGAAGTGGGTTCCGTCGGTCCCGGCTTCGATCAGATCGGCCTGGGCACCCCGGGCGATCCGGGTGAACGCAGCCATTCGGTCCCGGTTACGCGCTGCGAAACCCTCCCGGAATGCCCGACTTGAGGTGTCGATCACCGCCTGTTGGCCAGTCTCCGCATCCTCCACGCGAACCAACCCGACAGCCGGCCACTCTCGCTCACGCGGATCAGATGTACGCACCGCGATCAGGTCGTGCTTACGGGCGGCCCGGCGGAAGGCGTCCCGGAAAGTCGGAGTGGCTGAGGTGAGGTCGTTCGGAGGGCCGGAGAGGAAGTCGCTGACGAGGAATACAATCGCTCGTCGCCGCTGCACCTTGTTCAGGTAGTCGAGGGCCACCGAGAGATCGGTCCCCAGCCGCTGCGGCTCGAACGCGAGGATGTCCCGCAAGAGCCGCAGAACGTGCCTTGGCCCCTTGTTCGGCGGGACGAATCGCTCGATTGAATCGGTGAAGGCGATAAGCCCGACTCGGTCGTTGTTGCTGACCGCACACAGCGCCAGAAGGGCCGCGAGTTCGGCCGCCACCGCCCGCTTGGACAGTTGCCCGGTCCCAAAACGCTGACTGCCGGACACATCCACGGCCAGGATCATCGTCAGTTCTCGCTCCTCGACGAACCGCTTGATGAACGGCTGACCGGTCCGGGCTGTGACGTTCCAGTCGATCGTTCGGACATCGTCTCCTGGCTGGTATTCACGCACCTCCTCGAACGAGAGCCCCGCGCCTTTGAACGCCGAGTGGTACTCTCCGCCCAGGAGCGTTTGTACCACGCGGCGAGCCCGGAGATGAAGTCGGCGGACCTGCCGGAGCACATCGGCGGGGAGCATGTCACCTCGTGGTTGGTGTTGGGACCAGGGAGCAGTCTGGGGTATTCTAGTGTATCCCGCCTGGGGAATGTACCGAGTCATTGACCCAGGAGAGCTTCCGTGATCGAGATCATGGTGGAGCCGGATCGAGACCATTGATCGACCCTGGAAGGGTCGCAGCCATTAGCCGGTGGTTGAGCGTAGCGATACCACCGGATGCGATTGTCGCCGCACAGAGGGTTGACCGACCATGCCGCGAACGAAGCCTGCCCCCCCCCGCTTCCGAAACCTGGGCGAATTCCTGGAAAGCTTGGGCGGTATCCCCGCAGACAGGGTCTGTATCGACCCGCCCCTGGGCCGGGCCACAAAACAGGACTTGCTCCACGCCTGTGAGCGGACGGACCGACTTTACGAACTCGTTGAAGGTACCCTGGTGGAGAAGCCGATGGGCCACCCGGAATCGTACCTTGCCCTGGAATTGGGCTTCCTCATCCGGACGTTCCTGGTAGCCAACGACCTCGGGTTTTGCACCGGGGCGGACGACCTGATCGAGGTATTGCCCGACCTCGTCCGCGGACCGGATCTCGCCTTCACGTCGTGGACCAAGCGGCCCGAGAGAACGGTCGACACCGACCCGATCAGCGCAGTCATTCCCGACCTTGCCGTTGAGATCCTCAGCCCGAAGAACACCCGGGCCGAGATTGAGCGGAAGCTGAAGGAGTATTTTCTCGGCGGTGTGCGAGTGGTGTGGGTGATCGACCACCGGAAGCAGTCGGCCGACATCTACACCGCACCAGACCGGAAGACGACGGTCGACGAGAGTGGAACGCTCGACGGCGGGGACGTGCTCCCGGGTCTCCAAATCCCGCTCGCGAAGCTGTTCGAACGCGTGGAGAAGCCGAAGACAAAGAAGCGGAAGACCTGACCCGCTCTACGAGGCGTCGGGGTCAACCCCGAGTTCCCGCAACTTGGCCGCCAATTTCTCGGCGCGTTGTTTCTCCTGCTCAGCGCGTTGTGTCGCCTGTTCGGCGCGTTGTGTCGCCTGTTCAGCAAGATGCTTCTGTTGTTCGGCGCGTTGTTTCTCGTTCTCGGCGCGTTGTTTCTCGTTCTCGGCGCGTTGTTTCTCCTGTTCAGCACGTTGTTTCTCCTGTTCAGCACGTTGATTCTCTCTGTCTCCACGCTCCCGTTCGGTCGTCAATTCGGCCGCGACTTCGTCCGGCCGAAGCAGCGAGCGATTATCGGGTCCGTACACCGTCAAGTCGCCCCCCTCAAGCACAAAACGGAACCCAAGCCTTGGGCTCACGAACCCGTTCATCTCTGGGATTTGATCGAGACGGTCTCCGACCCGTCGCCACCCTTGCGCATCTGCAGGGGTCTCCGGAAAGACCAAATAATACTCCTCGGCCCCGTACTTCTCGTAGAACTTGCGTTTCTCTTCCATCTCAGCGAGAGTGTTGTTCGGCGACCAAACCTCGAAGATCACTTGCGGGAATAGGCCTGACTCCTGGAAAACCCGGTAACTGCCCCGGTAGCCTTTCGGTCGACCAAAGGCGACATAGACATCCGGTGCGATCCGGATCTCCGGATGCCCTTCCTCCGGATAAATCAGGTGGTCGCCCGCCACGAATACGTCCGGGTCGTCTCGGAAGTACGCTTCCGCGCCCCATTTCAGGATGGCGATCCAGTCGAACTGGAGTGTGTTGTCGGACATCGATTTTCCGTCTGAGTCGGGGTAGATCACCTCCCCCAGTACAACCGGCGCGCTCATAAAATCTCCCTCACGAACTCTTGCTATGATACCTCACGAGCCGGCCGAGTAAAACCCGATTACGGCTTGTACCGCTTTCCGCCACAGCGCGAGTTTGCGGTTCCGATCGACCGCGGGCAGTTGGGGGTCGAAGCGGGTTCCGGCCGTCATCAACTTCCGTAGCGAAGGTTCGTCCGTCAGCCCAGCGCCAACCGCAGCCAGCATCGCTGCTCCGAGGGCCGTCGATTCGTTCTGCGCAGCCCGGAGCACCGGCCGACCGAGGATGTCGGCCTGGGACTGGAGGAACCAGTCATTCCGGGCCATCCCGCCGTCGACCTTGAGGGCGGATTCGGCCGGCCGATCGTCCCCACCCGTCAGATCGTTGGCGGCGGCATCGATCAAATCCGCCACCTGAAACGCGACCCCCTCCAGGGCGGCCCGACCGAGATCGGCGGTGGTTGTCGCCCGGGTGAGCCCGAACATCACACCACGGGCTTCCGGCATCCAGTAGGGTGCTCCGAGCCCGACGAACCCCGGGACGAATAGCACCGGTTCGGCCGGATTCGATGCCTTCGCCAACTCCTCCACCTCCGCCACATGGCGGAACAGCCGCAGTCCGTCCCGCAACCACTGGATCGCCGCACCGGCGATGAAGACCGCCCCTTCGAGGGCGTACTTCGGGGTCGCATCTGTCATGGCCGCCACCGTGGTGAGCAGTTTGTGCCGGGACTGCACCGCACTGGTGCCCGTGTGCAGGAGGAAAAAGGCTCCTGTCCCGTAAGTACACTTTCCCTCGCCCGGCCCGAACGCTCCTTGCCCGAATAGCGCTGCCTGCTGGTCCCCTGCGACCCCGCGGATCGCGATCCCGTCGGGGAGGAAGTCGAGCCCCTTCGTCACCCCGAAGTCGGCGGCGGCGGGCTTCACCTCCGGGAGGAGGGCGCGCGGAACACCGAAGTAGCGCAGCAGTTCGTCGTCCCACTGCATGGTGTGGATGTCGAACAGCAGAGTGCGACTGGCATTGCTCGCATCGGTCGCGTGGACCGTTCCGCCGGTCAGCCGCCAGATGAGGAACGCATCGACTGTCCCGCAGGCAAGCTCGCCTCGCTCCGCGGCGGGCCGGAGGTTCGGGCGGGCTTCGAGCAACCAGCGGAGTTTGGTGCCCGAAAAGTACGGGTCGAGAACGAGCCCGGTGCGGGCAGTGAGCCACGGCTGGTCGGCCGCGTGGGCGCGGCAAAACTCCGTAGTGCGACGATCCTGCCAGACGATCGCCCGGTGGACGGGCCGGCCGGTCGCGCGGTCCCACACGATTACCGTCTCGCGCTGATTGGTGATTCCGACCGCAGCCACATCGGCCGGGCTGCGGCCAGCGTTCGCGAGCGCCTCCCGGACGGTCCGGGCAACCGAATACCAGATGTCTTCCGGCTCGTGTTCGACCCACCCATCTTTCGGGTAATGCTGCTCGATCTCCTGCTGGGCGACTCCAAGGAAGGAGAACGTGGTGGGTTCGTACACCACGGCACGGGAACTGGTTGTGCCCTGGTCGATGGAGAGGATGAGGGAAGGGGCCATTCGTCGGGCCTCAGGTTTCGGGGAGCAAGCCCTCATCCCCGACGAGAGATCGGCGGAGGGGCGGGCGGCTGCTGGGAGAGGCCGCCCGGGCCGGGGCTCCCGGAAGACCCTTGTACCGCGCTCACCCGTGTCCGTCTACCAGGACGGCCAGGGACGGGATAAGTTGATCCACGACACAGACCTCCTGACGGACGAGGGCGGCAGTCACAGCTGGTGAGAGGACGAGAGGTCTTGCGAGCCCGACCAGACAGGCTCGGGAGGTTAGGACCACCGGACAAAACCCCTCGTCTGGGAGGCACAGGAGAGTCAAACCGCCTTCCGGCTCCCCCTTCCTTCCTAGGGAAGGGGGTTGGGGGGTTAGGTTCTTTCCGGTAGTCCTTAGTCGAATCTGTTCCCAGGGTGTGAACGATCCTCATGGCCACGATCGCGGAAGCGGTAGCCCAGGCCCGGCAACTTCATCAAGCTGGCGATCTTGTCCGCGCGGAGTCTCTGTGCCGGCAGATCCTTCAGGCCAACCCGGCCAATGGTGAGGTGCATTTTCTGTTGGGTCACATTTGCCGCCAATGCCACCGAGTGGGGGAGGCCATCACCCATTACCGGCAAACGATCCGACTCCAACCGAAGCAGGGAGTGGCCTACCTCCACCTGGCCGACACCCTCCAGCGCCAGGGCGATCTGTCGGGTGCGGAAGAATGTCTGCGTCGAAGTCTGATTGAAATCTCTCCATTCCCCGAGGGCCATTACAACTTGGGGAATGTCCTCTGGGCACAGGGGCGGATCGCCGATGCCACAGCTCAATACGAAGACACCCTGCGTCTCCGGCCGCATTTTCCCCAGGCCCACAACAATCTGGGCATCCTCTTACTCGCTGTCGAAAAAGGGGAAGAGGCAGCCGCACACTTCGAGCAAGCCCTGCGGTTGCAACCCAGGTATGTGGAAGCTCGCTACAACCTCGGGAATGCCCTGCGGGAGCAGCAACAGGTCGGCCAGGCGATCCAGGCTTATCAGCAAGCTTTGGCACTCGATCCCCGTTACGCTCCCGCTCACGATAGCCTGGCCGAAGCCTTCCTGGAAATGGGCGATGCCACTCAAGCCCAGGTCCACTGGCGGCAGGCGTTGCGTCTCAATCCCGGCGACGTCAGAGCCCTTCTCGGACTGGCAGCTAACGGGCTCTACTCGGGAGCCGAGCCCGGGATCGATCAGATTGAGGCAGGACTCCAAAGTCCGCGTTTGTCTCTCGATACTGCCAGTCATCTTCATTTTACGGTAGGCTATCTGCTGGATCGAATCGGGGCCACGGACCGGGCGTTCGACCACTTTCGGCGGGGCAACGACAAGAGACGCGAACTCTTCCGGCAAAGCGGCACCGCTTTCGATCCGCGGAAACATTCCCAACGCATCGACCAGTTGATCACTGCGTTTTCCGAGGAGTTCTTTCGGCGGACGCAGGGGTTCGGGCACTCCAGCGACCTCCCGGTTTTCATCATTGGCATGCCGCGATCCGGGACCACACTGGTGGAGCAAATTCTGTCGAACCATTCCCAGGTCTACGGTGCTGGTGAACTCAAGGACGTGAGCCGGGTCGTCGCCCAGTTGCCGGGGCAACTCACAGTCGGGAAAGACTACCCCGAGTGTTTGGCCCGCGTTGACGCGGCCACGATTAACAGGCTTGCGGAGACCCACCTGCGCGGCCTGATTAGGCGCGGCGGCCCTGCGACTCGGGTCACCGACAAGATGATCGAGAACGTGCTGCACCTGGGGCTCATCGCTGCCATATTCCCCCGTGCGCGGGTGATTCACTGCCGACGCGATCCTCTGGATGTGTGCGTATCCTGCTATTTCCAGTTCTTCAAAGGCTTGAACTTCGCCTGGGATCTGGATGACCTCGGGCAGTATTACCGCGACTACGAGCGACTGATGGCGCACTGGAAAGCCGTCCTGCCGCTAACCATCCACGAGGTGGTGTACGAGGATCTCGTGGCCGATCTGGAAGGCGTGAGTCGAAGGCTGGTGGAGTTCTGTGGCCTGTCCTGGGAGGACAGTTGCCTGAAGTTTCACGAGAATCGCCGCGCGGTCCAGACCATGAGCAGGGTGCAGGTGAGGCAACCCATCTACACGACCTCGGTTGGGCGATGGCGCCGCTACGCCACTCATCTGGGGCCACTCCAACGGGCACTGTCGAGCCAGACTCTCTCGCCCTCGACCGATCCCCAGGGCTGAGGCATCCGCCCTGATACAGGAACCCGCAGAGGCTGTCTCANNCTCAGCGGGTTCCTGTATCAGGGGCCGAACGAACCCGACCGGTTACAACCATATAATTCCCCTGTCCACCGTCCCCAGTGGGGGTCGGGCCGGGCTGAGGGGGACACGATGCCGCAACCGGTGGAACTTCGGGTCGGGCTTCAGACGTGGGCCGTGACGGTGCCGCCCGAGAAGACCCTTGCCCTCCAGCGCGCTGAGCTTCCGACGGCCCCCGCAGAATCGCCACGCGATCTCGTTCGGGGTGCTCTCGAAGCCCCGTTCGGTTTCGAGCCGCTCCGTCGGGCTCTGGTTCCGGACGACCGGGTCGTCATCGTGTTCGATCCGAACCTGCCACACCCGGCCGAGTTGCTCGCGGGGGTTCTGGATCACCTCGGCACCGCGGGGATCACACCCGCAACCGTGACGGTCATCACCCAGCCGGAGACCCGCCGGGACTGGATCGAGGCTCTCCCCCCTGAATTCGCAGCCGTGACTGCCCAGACTCACGACCCGACCGACCGGGCGAAGCTGGCGTATCTCGGCTCCACCCAGTCCGAGCGGCGAATCTACCTGAACCGGACGCTCGTGGAGTCGGACTTCGTCATCGTCTTGACCGGTCGTCGCTTCGATCCGGTGCGGTTCTATGCCGGTGCTCAGGTTGCGATTTACCCGGACCTCGCCGACGAGGCACTCCGGGCGGAGAACGCGGGACCGTACACGTCTGCCGACCCGTGGCCTGGCCGCGAGGAATCGATCGAAGTGGCGTGGATGCTTGGTATGCCGTTTCTCGTTCAGGCGATCGAGGATGAGGGGGATACGGTCCGGGAGGTGGTCGCCGGGTTGCTGGGGAGCGAGGAGGAAGGCCGCCGCCGTCAGGATGCTCGGTGGAAGGCGAAAGTGCCTGAGAAGGCCACCGTGGTGATCGCGACGGTTTCGGGAGCCGCCGACCGGGTCACCTTTGCCGATCTCGCGCGGGCCGCAGCCTGTGCCGCCCGGGTCGTTGAGGAGGGCGGGCGAATCGTCCTGCTCAGCGACGCTCCGCCGCAACTTGGGGCGGGAGCCCAGATGCTCCGCACACTCGATGGCCCCCGGACCCCCCTCCGACGGCTGGAGCGGGAGAAGCCCGCCGACTGGGCCGCGTGCAAGCAATGGGTCTTCGCAGCCCGAACCGCCAGCATGTTCGTTGCCAGCGGCTATCCGGACGATGTGGTCGAGGAACTATTCGCCACACCATTGCACACACCGGCAGAACTTCAGCGTCTCATGGATTCGGCGGGGTCGGTACTCATCATCCCGGATGCTCACAAGTCCAAGGTCACGGTGGAATAACCCATGCCCCTGACGTCTCCCCTTCACGACATCACGACCCGCGCCGGCGCGGCCTTCACCGAGGCGGCCGGGTGGTCGCTCCCGGAGCACTACGGGAACCCCGACGCCGAATACCGGGCGACAGTCGCCGGTGCCGGGCTGTTTGATTTGTCGTACGCTGCGAAGATCGAGCTGACCGGGCCGGACGCCCCGATGTTTCTCGGGAACTTGAGCACAAACGATATCAAGAACCTGCCGCTGGGGGGCGGGTGTGAAGCGTATTTCTGCGACTCCCGCGCGAAGGTGCAGTTCCAGGCGTGGATCTACCATATCCAACTCGCCGACGGCCGACATGCGATGTGGGTGGAGACAACTCCCGGCCGCAACACCGACCTCGTGAAGTATCTGGACCGCTATCTCATCTCGGAGCAGGTGGAGATGGTCGACCGAAGTGCCGACTTCGCCCAGATGCACCTGACAGGCCCAGGCTCGAAAGCCGTGCTGGAACGCGCTCTGGGCGCTGAGGTTCCACACCTCTCCGAGTTCCTGCACATGGAACGGACATTGGGGGCCGACGGGGTGTGTAGCATCCGTCGCCACGACCCGCTCGGGCTACCGGGTTACGATGTGGTCTGCCGTGCTCACCATGCTGATAAGGTTTGGGGTGCGCTCACTTCCGCCGGGGCAACGCCAGCCGGTTTGCGGGCATACGAAACCCTCCGGATCGAGGCTGGAACGCCAGTATTCGGCCCGGACATTGATTCAAACCGATTCGTGATGGAGGTGGCGAACGCCGCGCGGGCTGTGAGTTATGCAAAGGGGTGTTTCCTCGGTCAAGAGCCGATCGTGATGGCCCGGGACCGGGCCGGCCACGTGAACCGTGCGCTCTGCGGCCTGAAGGTACTCGAAGGCGGACCGCTCCCGGCGGGGGCGAAGGTCTTTCGTGAGGGCCAGGAGGTCGGGGTGGTGACATCGTCGGTGCTGTCGCAGCGGTTGGGGGTGCCGGTCGCGCTGGCGTACCTGCGGTGGAAGCATCAAGATCCGGGCATCCGGATGGAAGCCGAAACCCCCGCCGGCCGGCAGGCTGTGGAGGTGGCGGGGCTGCCGATGGTGAGGTGAGGGGGGTGTTGGAGCGACCGCCCAAATGGACGGGTGTGGCAAATCGTTCGGAATGTGCCCAGATCATTACGATTATCCCAGCCCTTCAGGCTGGAAGAGTGTTGGTGGTCGTCTCCCCAGGGCGTTGCCCTGGGCTGAGAGATCTCCGCCTTTCAGGCTGAAAACCGATCGATGGAGAGGCCGTGGCCTGATCGTCTTCACCCTGAAGGGGTGAGAGTATTCAGCCCAGGGCAACGCCCTGGGGAGCCTCAGCCCAGGGCAACGCCTTGGGGAGCCTCAGCCAGGGCAACGCCCTGGGGAGCCTCAGCCAGGGCAACGCCATTGGTTTCCTCAGCCCAGAGCAACGCCCTGGGGAGCCTCTGAAAACCGAACGCGACCCCGCACCACTTACCACACCCCAACCGGGGATAACCTCGATACGACACTTGACGGGCTCTCTCCCCCACGCAATCATCAGTCCTATGTCTCTCGGTCACCACGAGGTTGACAATGACGCCCGATCCACACCCTCCGCGACGTTTTCTTGGGGTCACGGTATCGAGCACCTTCGCGGATTTGGTGGATCATCGCGCTGCGGTGATCAAGGCGATCAAGGCGCATGGGCTGACCGATGTCGCAATGGAGAACGATGCGGCCAAGCTCCTGGATGTCATTGATTCTTCACTTCATATGGTTCGTGATGGTTCCGCCTACATCGGTGTCATCAGCACGAGATACGGCCAGACACCCAAATGCCCGACACGGAACCCAGACAACCTCTCCGTCACCGAACTCGAGTTCAATGAAGCAGTGCGCCTGCGGCGGCCGATTCTGTTGTTCATCATGGGAAATGACCATCTCGTGCATAAAGACCACATCGAGCGTAGTAAAGCGAGAGAGAAGAAACTGAAGCGGTTCACGGAACGAGCCAAGCAGATGACGCCCGATTCGGCCGTGCATCGCGTCTATGCCACGTTCGATAGCCTCGAAGATTTCAAAGAGAAGGTCGGCCCGTCGATCGCCGAACTCCGTCGGTATTTGGAAAAATCTTCGGAGCCAACCGGCACAACCCGTGGCGTGGGAAGCACATCCGCCGATCACGACCCCATCCCCAAAGCTCCCGCCTTCTATGCGGAGCCTGCCTACATCGGTTCTCACACGTTCACTGGCCGCCAGGCTCAACTCGACGTCCTGGATGACTGGGCTCGGCCGGCCGACCCGCATACCGTTCTGCTATTCGAGGCGATCGGTGGCAACGGCAAGAGTATGCTGACCTGGGAATGGACGACCAAACACGCGACCAAGGTTCGCCCCGATTGGGCCGGCCGATTCTGGTATTCCTTCTATGAGCGTGGGGCCATCATGGCCGACTTCTGTCAGCGTGCCCTGGCCTATATCACGGGTCAGCCGCTGGCCGCATTCCGCAAGAAAAAGACGACGGAACTGTCGAAACTGCTCCTCCACCACCTTCAGGCGCGTCCGTGGTTGTTCATCCTCGATGGCCTGGAGCGTGTGCTCGTGGCTTACCATCGAATCGATGCGGCCGAGGTTCCCGATGAGGACGCCAACAACCCCACCGACAAGATCGTTGCCCGTGACCCCTGCTCTGCCATCCGTCCCGAGGACGATGAACTGCTCCGCTCTCTCGCGTCTGCTGCCCCGTCAAAACTGCTCGTGACCTCCCGACTCGTCCCCCGTGTCTTGCTGAACGCGGCCAGCCAGCCCATCCCGGGCGTTCAGCGAATCGTGCTTCCGGGCCTACGCCCAACCGACGCCGAATCGCTCCTCCGCTCGTGCGGCGTCACAGGCGACTCCGGGGCGATTCAGCACTACCTCACGAGTCACTGCGATTGCCACCCTCTCGTGATCGGTGTCCTCGCGGGCCTCATCACCGACTACCTCCCCTATAAGGGGAATTTCAATGCCTGGGCAGCCGATCCAGCAGCCGGCGGCCAGCTCAATCTCGCTACCCTGGATCTGATTCAGAAACGCAATCACATCCTCAAAGCAGGCATTGAAGCCCTTCCCAAGAGAAGTCGCCAACTTCTCTCCACTCTGGCTCTCCTGTCCGAATCTGTGGATTATCCCACGCTCTGCGCCTTCAATCCGCACGTGCCGCCTGAGCCGGAGGAAATGAACAGACCTGAAAATCCTGAACTCTCGCCTCAATGGAAGGCTATGTCGAAGGCGAAGAAAAAGGAGACGATGCAAGAGTATCAAGTTGCTGTCCATCGCCGAAAGGAATACGACCAGGCCGTCGAGGCGCGACTCCGATCGCCCGAATTCCTCACTGCCCCGCAGGAACTGGCAAAAACGGTCCACAATCTGGAACGACGAGGGCTACTTCAATACGATCGCTCTGCAAAGCGGTATGACCTCCACCCCGTCGTTCGCGGCGTCGCCTCCGGCGGACTTCGGGCAGAGGAACGGGATCTATATGGCCAACGCGTGGTGGATCACTTCTCCCAGAAGGCCCACAATCCCTTCGAGGAGGCGGAGACTCTAGAAGATGTCAGCGCTGGACTGCATGTCGTTCGTACCTTGCTCAAAATGGGGCAGTTTGAACAAGCCTACGTTGCATATTCAGGCGACCTCGCCAACTCGCTCTTGGCCAACCTAGAAGCCTATGCAGAGACCTTGTCCCTGTTGCGGCCCTTCTTCCCCAGGGGCTGGGACTCGCTGCCCAGCGATGTGGACAAGGAGTCTGTCTCTAATCTTGCAAATAATGCAGCTGTTTGTTTGGATTCTACTGATGATCTGAATCTAGCCCTCACAGCCTATGTTGCTGGTCTTTGTGCAATTTTAGAGATAAAATACTGGATTGGCATAAGAACGAATTTAGGAAATATATCAAAAAATCTTAGATTGCAGAATCTCTTGAGCAAAGCGGCGCGCGTTACAATCCTAACTCTCGATCTAGCCACTGTGATGGACAGCGATGGAGACCTTTTCGTGAGCCGGTTGTTGCGCTTTGGAGACCTTTCGTGTATCGGCTCATGGCCCGACGCTGAAGCCATCTGGCTCCTCCTGGATCCCATGGGCCGTGATTGGCCGCGTGCGGTCTACCGCCCTGGCACTGCGGAGCATCGATTCGCACAACTTTACTTCTGGATGGGAGATTTACAGGAAGAGCATCTTGCCAATGCGGAGAGATTGGCAACGGAAGGCAAGAACCGCCTTGCCGTGCGAGACCTACATCGTTTGCGTGGCGAATGGCAGATGGAGCAGGGCCAGTGGACGATTGCAGCCGAGAGTCTCCAGGAGGCCGTGCGCATGGCTCGCGCAGTCGGACAGGTCGATGCGGGGGCCGAGACCCGGCTCGCGCTCGCCAGGTTTCATCTCGGCCAGCTCGCCGATCCCCGGCGCGAGGCGGAGCAACTGGCCCAGGCCAAGAAGCCCGCCCATCAACCCCTGGCCGAGCTCTGGCTTGCCATCGGCGACCGCGAGCAAGCCAAAAAACACGCCCTCGCGGCCTACAAGTGGGCCTGGGCGGATGGCGAGCCATATGTCCGCCGCTACGACCTGAACAAAGCCACGACCCTGCTGAAGCAACTCGGCACCGAGATTCCCAAACTGCCGCCCTACGACCCCGCCAAGGATGAAAAATTCCCCTGGGAGGATGCGGTGGTGGCCGCCATCGAAAAGCTCCGGGCTGAGAAAGAAGCCGAGAAGAACAAGAAGCCGTAGGTCGGGTCGAGGCTTTGGGAGCTGCGTCCCAGGGTTTCGCCGGAAGCCCGGCTCCACCCTGGGCTATTATCCGCCGACCCTTCGCGGATTTGGTGTTTAGCGTTTAGTGTTTAGTGTTTGGTGTTTAGTGTTTGGTGTTTGGTGTTTGGTGTCCCTCGTCCCCACGGTCCTCCGTGGGAATGCCGTTTTCTACGCTCCGCGTCCTGGCCTGGACATAACGGACGCGTGACCGGGATCATGCAAACGTCGCCCGCAACGTATCGGCCCACCCCGCAGAGCGGGCGAAGACTGGTTCCCACGGAGGACCGTGGGAACCAGGGGGGATGTGGTCGTGTCGAGCAAATTTCCGACCAACCCTGTTTGCCTGTCAGCGAAGCCGCGTCACGGACGGGTGGAGTATCAGGTGTCCGCACCGACCGGCCGGATCAGGCGGACAGCATTGACTCTGCGGCGCAAGCCTCCCGTGGTGGATCACCACCTCAGCGTGTCTCAATTCGAGGACATCGGCCCCGAGAATGGGGCGTTGGATCAGAAGTGGATCTCGCTCGGGAACCGCCACCCGTAGAACGACCACCTCGCGGAGGCCAGGCGGGTTCGCGACCTCGAACTCGAAGCGGAGGCTGTGCCAGTCGCACCGCGCGCCGTGCCACCGAAAGACGTTCGATTGGACTGGCGTACCGGCGAACTGATAGAGGTCAAAGATGTGGCGCGGCAGGATCGAGAACGGTTCTTCCGACGCATATTCGATCTCGATCGGCTTCGAAAGATGATTGCTGGAGCGGCCGATCCGGGCCAGGCAAACAAACCGGAATCCCAGACCGCGGTATCGGCCCCAGTGATGTAAGGTGGGAGCAGCGCGACCGGATGAAGCGGAAAGAGCCACGGGGCAGTTGGCTGTGGGTTCATGAGGGGACGAGTGATGGAGTGTTCTGGGATGAACTCACTCGGACACTGTGTCGCCGAAATCCCAGCCGGGAATCTCCGGCAAGTCGGGGAACACGACCGGCACCACCACGAAAGTCACATCGTAGGGGTCCGGACACGGTTTCCCGTCTGCGGCACACCGGTCCTTTGCGGCCTGGTAGGCCGTGGTAAATCGATCCCCGGCCCCGAGGACGGTCTTGTCGAAGACCGCGACAACTTGGTTCCGGTATTCCGGCCAGAGTTGGGGGTTGGCGAAGAACCACGCCCGGTTGTCGTCGTGGACGGCTTTTCCCGGACCCGCCATGTTGAGACTCGGTTCGACAGTCAGGTTTCCTTCTGGTTCCTGTTGGTTCAACTCGGGTATGTGTGCCACGCTTGGTCCTCCTACGGATTGACGCCAGACCACACCCATCCTACACGGTCCCCGCCTCCCCGACACTCCCGAGCAGGAATTCCCCCACCGATGTCTCGGCGTAGTAGTCGGTCCCGGCTGCGCGGGCGAACAGGTCGGCGTCGCCGCCACCGAGCCCACACGGGGCGAGGTTCATCGCGGTTGCCGTCAGATACATCGTCTGATACATCACACCCACATGCTTGAGCGTCAGAGCGTAGGCGATCGAGGCGTACTTCCACGCCACTCGCTGGAATCGCGACGACAGGATCAGCACCACCTGCACGCTTTCGGTCGGGATGCCCGCCGACGCCGCGGCGTCGGCCACCAGTCGGCCGAACTCGACCGTCTTCCCGCACACGGGGCCGAGTCGGTGGCGTCGGGGGTCGTAGTGATAGAGCCCCGGGGCCAGCCCGTCGCACGACTGGATCGCCGCGTATACCTCCAACTCGTACAGCCCCCCTCCCGCCGGGTACGGCCGCGCAGCGAACCCCATTCGCACCACCCCCCGCGGCGTGTCCAGATCGACTTCCTGCTCCGCAGTTACACGGGCCACGCGAAAGAGGAACTCCCCGAGTTGCCGGTCGGTGATCGGCCGGTCGCTGTACTCCCGGATCGATCGCCGCCGCCCCACGACCTCGGCCAGCCGGGGGTCGTCAGCCCCCAGGGGGTCGGCGGGTCGGTAGAGGTCGAGTCCCTCGCCCGTCCGCTCCGGCTTGAGGGTGGGTGGCGGATCCAGCCGGCCGACCATCCGGTAAGTGGCCCCGTAGGGCGCATCCGACCGCCCCTGGCGGATGCGGCTGTGAAACAGGAGATCGTGAAACTCCCACGTCTGGAGAGCGGGCGACTCGTCCGCAGCGTCTGCCCCACCCGGGCGGATGGCCTGGATCATTCCGGCTGTCACCAGGACTCCCAGCAAGAGAGGGATGGTATCCGGTGGGAGGGCCGGCACGCGACCGATGAGTTCTGACGGGCTTCCCGGTTCCGCGAGCGCACCGACGAGCCCGACCACACGCGGATCTTCGAGGACCAGGCGAGCATGTGCCAGGGGGGATTCGAGGACGAAGGTACGGCCCTCGCGCCGCAGGTAGGCGAACCGGGAAAGCTGGTGGGGACAATCCGGAATCGGGTTCAGCGGGAGGAATGCGAAGGATGGGCTCACCGGCACAAGCGTGAGGAGTCGCCGACCATCAAGCGTCACCGCCCGGCAGAGGAAGCCGCGCTGGGCGAGATCATTCAGACGATGATACCACCCGGCCAGAGCAGTCGGTCCGCCCGCATCAAGGACGAGTTCGTCCAGGTGGTCTTCGTCCCTACCCGGCGGGACCAGTTGGCTCAGCGCTGCGCGGACCGCCGGGCTGAGTTGTCGGAGGACGACGCGCGAGCCCGGACCCTGGAGGCGGAACTCCCCTTCGCCGTCCTCGACCGATACCCCCTCCCGCCACGATAGCAGCAGTGATGCGGACACCGCTATCCCCCCCGGAAGGTTGAGTGATCGACAGGGGAACGAGGATCCCGATTTGCGTCGCGAAGGGGTCGGGTTTTTCACCTCCCCCCTTGTGGGCAAAGAGGGGTAGGTTGGCCCGGCTTTGCAGGACGGGGGCGGGGGAAAACCTTCCCAACTGGGTCAGCTCCACCCCCCCACCCGCCGCTTACGCGGCGACCTCCCCCACCAGGGGGGAGGTAAGAGGGTCGTTCGCAATAGGTCGTCGCCTATACTGTTGTCTAAACTATAAAAATCATCACCTGCGCCCTCTTACCTCCCCCCTGGTGGGGCTAAGTGGGGTAGGTCAGGCCAAGAGGCCAATAGGTAGGGCATGGGAGACCCGTAAAATAGTTGTTACCAGACAACAACTTAGGAGTCTACCCATGCCCCGTAACTCTCAACTGTACACCTGGGCGAATCGAGTCACCACCCACTTTCCGGAGTTGCCCCCGCCAACTGCTTTCGTCCTGGCCCTGTGGAGCTTCGGATTGGTCCTGGCTCACGCCTGCACGCTGACCCTGGTGGTTGTCCACCTGGCTGCGATCCTGGGCCGCTCGGCCAATACCGTTCGCCAGCGGTTGCGGGAGTTCTACAAGCCTGCCAAAAAGAAGAAGGGGCGTAACCGGACGGAATTGGACCCTGCTACCTGTTGCGGGCCACTGGTGCGGTGGATCACCAGCGGATGGACGGACAAACGGGTCGCTTTGGCTCTGGATGCGACCAGCCTGGGAGACGTTTTCACCGTGTTGAGTGCCTCGATTGTCTACCGTGGCTGCGCTATCCCGGTGGCATGGGCGATACTGCGGGCCAACACCCCTGGAGCCTGGAATCCCCAGTGGATCACGCTGCTCAAACGGGTGAAAGCGGCCCTCGGAGACGGCTGGTTGATAGTCGTTTTGACCGACCGGGGACTGGAATCGCCAGACCTTTTTAAGGTAATTGTCAATCTGAATATGCACCCACTGATGCGAATTAAAGCTGGAGCTAAGTTTCGCCCAACGGGATGGATGAAATTCTACTCCGTAACAGATTTCGTCCGTCATGATGGGGATCGGTTCGGAATGACGGGGACGATGTACGCGGGAACCCAACTGTCCTGCACTCTGTTGGCCTGTCGGGTGTCTGGGTGCGAAGATCCGTGGCTGATCCTGACGGACCTGCCGCCTTCGGCCGCCGATCCGTGCTGGTACGCGATGCGAAGCTGGATTGAGCAGGGATTCAAGGTCATCAAGTCGGGTGGTTGGGACTGGCAGAAGACACGGATGACGGACCCGGATCGTGCGGCGCGGCTGTGGGTGGTGGTTGCGGTGGCGACGCTGTGGCTGGTCGAGGTCGGCGGGTTGGCGGAATTCGAGCCACGACCGGAGACCATTCCCCAATTCCGGACTGTGACTGGCAAGCGGTTGCATCGCCTGTTCCGTATTGGTCTCGGCCTCATTTTGGCCGGTTTGGTGGCTGGAAACGTACTCGGCGGTGGCTTCATTCCGGAGGAGTGGCCAAAGCCACAGCCGTATCCGGATGTGACAGAAAAGAGCTTCCAAAAACCGACCTACCCCACTTAGCCCCTGGTGGGGGGAGGTCGGCCCGGCTTTGCGGGCCGGGTGGTGGGGGGGAAACCTTCGCAACTCGGTCAGCTACATCCCCCACCCGCCTGCTTCGCGGCGACTTCCCCCACCAGGGTAAGGTGAGAAAATACTACCCTCTCCGGGAAGATTTTCACCTGCCCAACACCTTACAAAAACATCGGAATTGGGTTCAGCTCCTCTTCGGCCAGCGGTTGGGGCAGCCATCCGAGCTGGACGGGGACATCGTACAGCCGACCCGGAGCGAACCTGGCCCAGAAGTGCCGCAATCCCGGGACGATCACCTTGGCGACCGGGAGCCCGACCTCCGCCCGCGTCTGGTCGAGGACCAGCATCTCCATTCCCCGTTGCTCGACGAGTTTCTGACACAACCGGACGTCCTCGGCCAGATCGTCGGTCCACGTTCGCGGGTAGGCGGAGGCATCCCGGGGCGGGTCGCTGTTCGGGAGCAAGTACGGCTGATTCGCCAGGGTCGCGGTTCGCAGCCATTCCTCGGTTTCGTCCACCTCTCCCTCGCCCGATCGCCCCGGACTCGCCTGGCCCAGGAGCGCAGCGAGCATCTGGTTCATCTCGGTCAGAGCCCGGATGAGCGCGAGGTGCGGGTCGAGGTGAGCCCCGAACCCCAGTATGATTTGCTCCTCCGGCCCGTCAAGCTTCCGGGTGATGGCTGCAAATACGGGCACACCCAGGTCCGAGGTCAGGTCGAGCGCCCACACATCCCGGCCAAGCCCGCGAAGAACCTCGCGCAGCCGGTTCGGATAGGGGTCCGCGAATCCATCCAGGTTGACCGCCGGGCGGCGAACCCGATTGTACCACCACAGCGCAACGCTATCTCGCTCGACCAGTTCGAGGAACCCCTGGAGGATGGCTTCCTCAAACGTGTTCCCGGCCGCGTTCCCGTTGGAGTCGCCCACGTAGAACGGTTCCCGGTCTCCGTGCGGATAACTGAAATAGCAGAAAGCCGTCGGCAGGTAGTGCGGCTCCTGGCGTGTGAGCGACCAGACTGGCGTCCATTCGACCTCCGCATCTGGATCAAATGGAACCGGGATATAGTTGTAATGCCCCTTCCTGCGATTACCGTCCACTCGTTCCCGGTATTGCCGGTCGCTGTATCGAGCGCACTCGTTCGGGTGGGTCGCTGCGCGTCCCAGATCGCGGAGTCGGGCTCGCCGCCGGGGCTCGTCCCCGCGGAAGACACCAGAGTACCGCTCCAGCCCCTCGCACAAGCCGCTGGCCCGGGCCTGGGCATCGGTCACACCCTTCCCGGAACTCATATTCCGGAGATCCCCCCGAAGATGTTCGAGGGTCCGGTGGCGGCGAGCCAGGTTGGTGCCGGCAAGGTAGACGTGCATCGCCCCATCACCGACAGGCCCGACCCGCTCCAACATCGTCACTGCCCCGGTCAGCGGGCTGACATGATGGCCGTACCGCTCCAGGGTGACCTCCGGGGTAACGACGCGGTGGCCGCCGTCGCGGGTGAAGAGCTTCGGCCGTCGTTCCAATACCACGGGCCGGACGGGCCGGTCGGTCGGTTCGGGGGTGCCGCACGCCGGGCAGTACGGAAGTCGGGGCACAGGATGAGTCTGAATCTGCCAGGAGGCGAGGTCAAACGTCTGGATCTTCCCTTCGAGTGCGGGGATTTCGCCGCGGGCGATCCAGGTCGCGACAGCGTTTGCTGTCAGGCCGAAGACAGTGTGGAGTGAGGCCGGCGACGCTGCGCACTGTGCGGTCGTTCCCGGTGGTCCGGCTTTCCGGCTCAGGTACGTTTCCACGGGGCGGTTGTCACGGAGCCGCTGGGCCAGACACGCCCAGCACCCGGTCGTCCCCGGGCGGAAGAGCGGCCCGACCCAGATCTGCCGGCCAAACGGCCGGACCAGAAGCCACGCACGATCGGTTGCCAGCGACTCCGTGTTGACACCGGCAAGTTCATCCCGGTGGTAACTGTCAGCGAGGACGACCTGAAAGGCTCCGTTGTCCTCCACCCGGACGCGACTGGCGCGGAGAAGATCGGACAGCGGCCCCGGGTCGGCACCGAAGGCCCGGACCGCGACCGGGGTCGCGGCCAGTCGGCGGGCCGCCTCCCACGGGTCCACCTGCTGGGCCGACCAGAAGGCAGCCTCGGCAGGCGGGAGCGTGTCGGTGTCCTCGCACAGGTAGCCCCGCCGCTCCAACTGGCCGAGGACGTAATACACCTCGGCCGGCGAGGCCGCGTTCTCGAATTGATCGCATAACTCGTCCGCCGACCGGCCGTCAAGGGACGGGACGATCAACTCGTAGAGCCTTCCTTTGAGCAGGGTCTGTGTGCCATCAGCGACGACAAACGCCCCCTCACCGGGGACGACCTGGACACGGAGGTGGGGTTTGAATCGGGGCTGTGTCAACATGCGGGGTTGGGCTCGTGATCGGGGCAGGGAGTTGGGGGGTCGGTTTTCGCACAGCTACGACTCCGACGGTCTTGCTGTTAACTGCCAACTGTAAGCTGTCAACTCGTTGGGGGTCGGTATTGGCACCGCCGCCACTCCGACGCGGATGGTCCGGTGTGACGGGAGCGGATGGTCCGCCCCGCCACCTCATGAATCATGCGTCTGGGTCTTGGGGATCACGCACACCCGCAACCGCACCTGCCGCACCGCCCGCAGCCGTGGGAATATCCGCAGTAACAATACGCCACCGCGGTCGGGGCGAGTTCCTCTTCGGCGAGGTCGCCGGACGGAGAAGCCGGAAGGATCAGGTGCTGGACACCGGGGGCATCCTCGACGACCCGCACCTCGACACCGGCTGCCGGTTCAATCCCGTGTTCCCGCAGCACCGCCTGCGGATCGGCCATGAGGCGGGCCTTGAATTGCGGGTCGGCCCACGCACGGGCCACGATTTGGCCCCACTGTTTCTGCTGGAATCGCTCTTGCTTGGTCACGGTTTCCCCTCCCAGAAGGACATCCAAAGGTCCGACCTCGCCCAGTGCGGGGCCGGGGGTTCCGCTGCCCGAAGGCAGGTACAGCGCGGCGCACCGCTGTCCGGTTGCTCTCACATCCCGGCGGTTCGTGCCGGGGTTCTCGATGGTGCTTCGTTCACGCTGGGCCGGTGAACGAGGCGTTCGGCAGTATCGGTATCAGGTCGAAAAGGCAGTTCAACCCGGGACAGGGTAGGATGGTGGCCACTCCTCCACAAACTCACCGGGGAGAGCACAAAATGCCGGGCAGTCACTCCGGCGATAACCCGGGCTCGGCTCGTCTTTCCGACGGCTGCCCGGTGTTAGCAGCTCCTTCTCGTGAACGGGTCCGACCCGGTCGCTTGCGCCGGGACGATCCCGGAAGCGGCAATGACCGGCCCAGTCGGGAGACCATTACCTCGGTCAATTGTGCCGAGGAGTCCGATTCGCGGGAGGAGCGGTGGACAGTTGCGACCACCGGGTTACACTATTGAGCAGACCGGTGCGCAGCGAGATCGTTCGTGAGAACCAGAAGCGAGCCGGGGTCTTCTGACCCGTTTCGTGCTCACCATCCTGGCTCTCATCTCGCACTGACCCTCCTCAGGCTGATCGGTGGATCGTGAGCAAACGGTACGCCACAGCGGCCCGTAAAAGATCCTGAACTTCTCCGGGCTCCGAGGCATCCTTTTCGCACCACGATCGGGCTCCAGCCGACAACAGGGTGTTCTGACTCGGCCGGTCCTATCCTCTGGCGTGTCGTCCTGACCCCTTATCGCACGGGGGATCGGGGTGAGTGATGTACGGTGATTCCCTTGATCGAGGAGGTCGAAGATGATCAAGTTCGGGACGTGGGTGTCGGCGGTCATCGCCGCCACCGTGTTGGCTACCTCTGGCCGAGCGGCGGACGACCAGGAGTTGATCGCTGAGTCCGGGGCGATGGAGATCGTGCTCCTGCGGCAGCATTCCGTGCAACATGATCTGGGACTCACCGACGTCCACGGAAAAAAGATCCACTCGTTCGCCACCAAGCAGTGGGAAAAGGCCCGCGAAATCCACAAGTTGCCAGCAGCCGAGCAGGACGCGAAGTACAACGAACTGACCAAGGAGAACGAGAAATTCCTGTCCGACCTGCTGACGGCCGATCAGCGGAAGCGGTTGGACCAGATCTCTCTCCAGGTGGCCGGCCTCCTGACGGCGGGCCGCCCGGATATCGCCTCCCAGCTCAAGTTAACCAGTGATCAAAAGAAGAAGCTGGAAGCGTTCCACAAGGAGGCCCACAAGGAGGCCAAGGCAATCCTCAAGGAGGCGACGGATGCGAATACCAAACAGGACGAGTTGAAGAAGCTCCACGAGACCAACAAGACGCATCTGATCGGCCTCTTGACCTCGGAGCAGAAGGCGATCTGGAAAACACTCGTCGGCCCCGAGTTCAAGGGGGAACTCCACTTCTCCGCCGCGAAGAAGGACTGACTGGCACTCGGTGACCGGAGGGGGATGCGGGCAACCGCCTGCACCCCCTCATATACGAACCCCATTGGGTCTGTCTAAGAGGGTCTGCCAAAAGCCCGGTTTCGCCCTGTTTTTCAGCGGTTTTCGGAGGTTTTGTCAGAGCCTCTCAAGACCCAACACAGACGTTCATGCGGCCTGCTGGGGGCGAGGCCGAACCCGATGCGTACGCGAACCCGGCTGCCCGACTTGTTCCGGGGAGAATCTGCTTGCTGGCGGTTGGGCCGGTGAGCGGGGTGTTCGGCCTTGGCGGCGGGTTGCCGTCGTTGCCGACAGCACACGGCGCCGCCGTCTTGCAGTCGTACGGGTTCAGCCCGGCGGCTGATTCCGGCAGGGGTCCGATACCCGGCGTAGGCGTCGCGGTTACCCAGAATCCAACACTCGTGTGGAGGTGTCCTATGAACGGGCAGCGTTCGATGAGTTGGCTGGTGCTCTGTATGATGGCCTTGGCGTGCACCGCCCGCGCGCACGCTGCCGATGGGGACGACCAGTTTCGAGAGAGATCCGTCTGGGTCAATGACGACAAACGGATGACCCTGAAGGTGATCGAGCGGGACGGCGATTCGTTCAAGGCGAGGTTTTGTATCGGCGACGGGATCGAGCGTGTGGTCACCGGCAAGGTGAAGGACGGCAAGCTTGACTGGCGGGGAAAGGACGTGCGAGCCATCAAGGGCGGCGCCGGGGGCGACAACCACGGGACCTTCGTGGATGCCGATACGATCAAGTTCGTTTGGCTCGACGACGACGGCGCCAACGGCTCGTTCACCCTCTGCCGGCGTTAGCGCGTCAGCGCCTGGTTAGGCGAAGAAGGAGGGCTCTCGGTGGCGAACCGCAGTTCACTGAGCCCGCCCAGGTGATTTGATAACGCCCAATTATTTCAAGACCAGCCGAACGAATCGTTGTACCTGACTGGTTTGGCAGGAATTTGTTGCCTGCTCGCACAAGCTGACTGATGCCAAACCAGCAGGTGAACTCAGTGTTCAGCCGTGAGGGGTGCGTGAGAGAGGAGACGAGCCACTTCTGGGTCAGCCTGTTCCCGAACGGGCGACGGGTGTAGGTCCGATTATACCACGAGCAAGCATCGGTATAACGGGAGGGCGAGGCTCTGCCGAACCATATCACCCTCACGCTCGGCAAGAGCCTCGCCCTCCCATGTGTGCGTCTGAATTGTCTCCCCGTACATACGATACCTCTGGCGGATTGGCGATTCCGTCAGATACTCTCTTCTGGTTGGGTCAGGATCATACGCTCCCCAAAGTGTTCCCGAAGCGCAGCCCGGGAGCGGGCGGACAACGGGGTTGCATCCAGTAGCAGAGCGGTCAGGTCGGGCGGGACGGGAGCTTTCATCAGGTGTCCCACGGCTGGCCCTGTGATCGGATTCTCCCGCAGGTCGAGTTCGACCAGATTTGGCCAGAACCGGGACTGGGTCAACCGACGTACCGCGCGGTCCCCGATCTGGCATCGCCGCAGACTCAGCGACCGCACCCCGGCCAGGACTTCCGACCCGGCCAACGCCCGCATAGCCTCTGTCGGGATGACGTTCCGGCTCAGGTCAAGCCGCCTCACCCCTGCAAGCCCCGAGCACCCGGCGACCGCCATCACGCCGCTCGCCGTCATCCCGATCCCACCCAGGCCAAGCGTGTGCAGCCCCGACTTTTGGAGTCCGGCTGCCAGTAACCGCGCGCCAACGTTCCCGATCGCGTAGTTGTTCGCCAGGTCAAGCTCGGTCAGTTGGGCCGGTCCGCCTCGATCACACCAGAGACGAATCAGATCAGGCGTGAGTCCCATCATCTCCATTGTCAGCCGGTCGAATCCGACCCCGTCCGTCGTGATCCCACGGATCAAATCCTCCAGTCCGGAATGTTCACCCAGCCGGAAGGAGAGGCTCCGTAGCCCCACCCCGAGCCGGGTGCCAAGCAGGTCGGAAACCAGAATCGGCAATCCGGGGCTGGTCGCAACGTGAAACGCGAGTTCGGTGATCCCCGTGGTCAGCGGGGAGGCACACAGCGCCCGGACCGGCACGACCGGACTCCCCGCCCGGAGGTGGACGGCCCGTAGGCGACGCACCCAGCTTGCCGCAGCGAATCGCCACCAGTCGTCGAGGGTGGCGGGGGCCTGAAGGTGCAACTCACCGACCGGGGCGTGGTCGAAGAGCCACGGAGCGATTTCCTCCCAGGCGTGGAGCGATCCGACCATCACCCGCCATCCGAGCCCGCGATGGAATGCCCGCTCGTGCCACTTCAGATTCCATCCGGTCGGGAACTCCGGCAACGACTCGCGGAAAGGATCTCCGTGGTCGGACCAACTCCTCTGTCGGTGCCGACACAACACCGCGAACGGCTCCCACGCCGGTGTCCGGGCAAGTTCCACTTGCGCCCGAACAAACCCCGCCCGGTCCAACTCCCCGTTCTCTTCGAGGAAGTCGGCATAGATCAGCCGCGGGGTATCATCGTCCGGATGGTCGCAGATCGCCCGGACAATCGCATCATGGTCGGTCATCAAAAATAGAAAGAAGAAGGCTGTGATCGTCGATAGGGCCGCAGGACTGTTTGGTGCATGGTCAAGTCTTGTGTTTGTGCGTAACCGGGCCGCCACGGAGGGCGGCCCCTACCTCCTGATTTGTAGGGGCCGCCCTCCGTGGCGGCCCGGCTTTGCGGAGCAATCCCCTTCAACGGGATCGGCTCAGGCATGGCCCATTCAATAATCATATATAAATAAAAATATTTTACACAAACTGTCAGCGTTATTTTAGGTAGCATAAATAGCTTGCGTGAAATAGCTTGTCTCTTATCCTGATCATTACAGAAATACTCGTTCTCCGAACCGGTCCCTCAGCCGCTTCTGGGTCGGCTCGGAGATGGTATTCCCGGCGAGTTCAAGGGCGACCAGTCCGGACAGGGTCGGGGCCTGGGAGAGTGCATCTGCCCCGGCGTCTCCGATCCCGTTCTCGGCCAGGTCGAGCAGGAGCAGGCTCCCGAGGTATGGGCTGGTGGCCAGTGTTGCTGCACCAGCATCGCCCAGTCGATTGTCGCGGAGGTCGAGGATACGCAACTCGGCCACGGATGGCGATCCGGCCAGAGCTGTTGCAGTCGATGGACCGAGGATGTTCCCACTCAGGTTCAGACTTCGTAGCCCGGCGATGAACATGGCTTCGACCAGTGCTCGAACGCCACCCTCTCCCGGCAGAGTCCGGGCAAGGTGGAGCCCCCGGAGTTGGAGTAGAAAGTGCGTGTTCAAGGCCTGGACACCTTCCAGACCCAGGAGATTGTCGCTGAGATTCAAGTCCTTGACTGACGCCACCACCGGAGTTGCAACCAGTCGGGCCAATCGCTCCGCCGTGATTCGGTTTCCCGATAAATCGAGCCGTTTTAACTGATACATAAACTCTTGCCGGGTGAGTTCGGTCACGATCGATCCCCCCCGCCTCTGGTCGTCACGCCAGCACAGCACAGTCAGATGGGGGAATGCCCGCGAGCGGGCAAGCGCCTGAGCCGTGGCCGGGACCGTCATCTGCGGGCCGACCGACAACTCGGTGAGTCGGGTGAGGTGAGGGGAGTTGAGCACCCGACGGGCAAACGGACCGCTCAGCCCTTCGGGAAATTCGAGCCGTGTGATTCGGGAGAGGAACTCGCAATCGGCCAGGGCGTCTGCCTCGGCAACCCGGGTCGCTGTGAGTCGGAGCGATTCGACGGGGGCAAGTTGGAACAACTCGTCGGCGTGCGCAACGAACGCGGCGGCCCCGACGCGTGCCTGGACGTCCGCCGGGAAGCCGCGGCGGAATGGCGGCATGGCCCACTCCAGCCCGTTCGGGAGTGGGGGCAGTTGGTTCAGCCAGTCCCCGGGCGGCGCGTTCCCGCGGAAACACCGAACCCGAACTGCAACCGGGTCGTCGTCTTCCGCACGTGCGGCCTCCACCTGAAGGCGGATGAACCCGGCCCGTTCGGATTCCCCGGCGTCTTCGATCGCGTCGGCGTAGATCAGCCGCGGGGTGTCGTCGTCCGGGTGGTCCAGGATGGCCCGGTAGAGTCCATCAATGTCAGTCATCGCAGGGATCTCAGGAATCGGGTGGGAACACACTCGGGCCAGCGTTTCCCACTTCCTTCCGATATACCCGATCACCGGGTGTCCCGACATCCCGATCATCCCTGGTTGAACGATACCCGGGGGCCGAACCGGTCGATGATCGCATGGCGGGCTGCGTCTCCGAGTGGGCGGGAGATTGACCGGTCACGGATGTCGAGCCGGATCAGGCCGTCCAGGTCGGGAGCCTCGGCCAGGGCGACCGCACCGGCATCCCCGACCCCACAGTCTGCGAGATCAAGTTCCACCAGCCCGGCCAGGTGCCGCGACTCGGCCAGGGCGGCCGCCCCCTTGTCACCAATCGGGTTGTTCTCCAGTTTCAACACGCGTAGCCCGCGGGTCCGCTCGCTCTCGGCGAGGCTTCGCACAGCGCCTGGGCCAAGCCGGTTCGCGGATAGGTCGAGCCATCGCACCCCAGCCAGCCCACTCGTTGAGGTGAGGGTTTTGACACCAGGGACTCCCGGGTAGGTGCTGGCCAGGTTCAGGACACGCAACCCGCGGAGAATGCCGCGCTCGACCAGGGCCTGGACGCCATCCACTCCCAGATGCGGATTGTCCCGCAGGTCGAGCTGATCCAGCCCCGCCATCAGTGGCAGCGCGAAGAGTGTCGCAGCATCCGGCGGGTAGAGTTCGCAGAAGGGGAGCGATAATCGCCGCAGGTTCCCCGGCTGGGTGGCGGCGGCGAGGGCATCGACCAGAAGGGCCGGGGGGATCACATTCCGCTCCAGTTCCAGGGCTTCCAGTCGCGAAAACAGAGCGGACCCGGCGAGGACTTCTAGCCCATCTGGCGTGATGGCGTCGGACTCGAAAACGAGTTCGGTCAAACCTGTGGAGTGTGGGGAGGCCGCGAGCGAAGCGAGGTCGTCTGGGCCGAGTCGGGAGGAGATAAACTCCAGCCGGTGGATTCGACTCAGGTTGGGACAGTCCGCAAGTTCGGTGAGGTCGGGTCGGCCGCGATCATCGAAACAGAGCGCCCGGATGGGGGCGGTGGTGAACAGGGCATCGGAACGCTCGACGAACGCATCAGTCCCAAGAGCCATGACCAGCCAGGGAAACCCGCGGCGAAAGCGGTGGACCTGCCACGAGAACCCGTCCGGGAGGGGTTTGGGCAGCGTGTGGGCCATTGCCCACCCGCGGATCACGCCAGGATCGAACTGCCGGCACTTGGCCCAGAGCGCATCGTATTCGGGAACCCGGGCAAGATCGACCTGGGTGCGGATGAATGCAGCCCGGGCGGGGTCGCCGTCTTCCTCGATGAGATCCGCGAACGCCAGTCGCGGGGTGTCCTCGTCGGGGTAGGTGCAAATGGCCTGGTAGAGAGCGTCGTGTGGGGTCATCGCGTCTGGCGGTCGGAGGTCGGTGCGCGGGCCGAGTAATGAGTCTATACCAGAGATGCCGGTCATTCCTAGCACAGTGGCGGTTCAGTCGCAGTCGGGGTAATCGTCCGCCTGGCAAATTTCTCCCCTCGCCTTCGATAACTTTTCACAACACCTCGCCGCCGCATGTCCTCACACGGTCTGGCGGGGCGGCCGGACAGGAATCCTGTCGCCTCGTCGGACCGCCCACTCGTCGGCGGAGAGGAACAGTTGAGGGCTCTGATACACAAACCCGCTGGTGCTGTCTCATTCTCGGAGCAAACATTGATATAACGGGAGTACGAGGCTCCTGCCGAGCGTGAGGGTGGTGCAGCTCGGCAGGAGTGTCGTACTCTCATGTGCAAGTACAATCATCTTTCCATAGATGCGACAGCCTCAGCGGGTTCCTGGATCAGGAGTCCGCGTGGGAGTCGGGAGGTGAACGCATGGCCGTTTCGATGACCGGCTGGATCACTCGATCAGCCACCACCCGCCCGCTCCCTGCGCCCAGCCTTCCGGCGAGTCGAGAGGTGGTCCTGGAAGCCGTTCTCAACCCCTCGCGACTCCCCACCCCGCCTGCAATCGCTCTGCGGGTGGTGGAGGCAGCCAGCCGCCCCGAGTGCCGGCCCGGAGAGATCGTCGCCCTCCTGAGTCAGGATCCGGGGCTGTGCGCGAAGCTGCTCAAGGCGGTCAACTCGGTACAGTACGGGTTGATTCGGCCAGTCGGATCGATCGAGCGGGCAGTGATCGTGGTGGGTTTGAACAAGGTGCGATCACTCGCTCTCGGGTTGTCACTCCCGGCGATGCGGCCGCAAAGTCGGTCGGACCCTGCGGCCCGGGAGCATTCCCTGGCCGCTGTTGGCGGGGCGATCATCGCCCGCGAGTTGTCCGCCCGGCTCCGCTATCCTGCCCCGGAGAACGATCTCGTCGCCGGGCTCCTCCGGGATCTCGGGGGTTTGCTCCTCCAGCAGACTTTCCCCGCAGCCTGGGCGACCCTGGCCGCCCATGTGGGCGACCCTCTCGAAGAGGAGCAATGCCAACGGGAGCGAGAGGTTTTTGGAGTCGACCACGCGGAAGTCGCTGCCGAGTTACTCCGCAGTTGGAACCTGCCCGACGATGTGATCGAGCCGATCCGTCATCACCACCATCCGGACCGGCTTGTCGGTACCCCCCGAGCGAGCCGGGCGGAACTCCTCTGGTTCGCCGGGCTGCTCACCCGATTGGAGGCCACGGTCGAATATCCAGCCGCGCTCGATCGCGTGCTGGCCGTGGCGGAAGACCGGTTCAGTCTCCCTCGAAACGATCTGGCGGAGTTCCTCCAGGAGATCGTTCCGAAGATCGATCAGTTTGCCAAGCTACTCAGCCGTGACATCGGCAACTGCCCAGATTACGGGGCAATCCTCACCGCTGGGGAAGACGAATTGCTGAAACTGACTGCCAATCCGGAATAGGGGCGGCTCATTCGGCGAGGCAAGATGCGAGTTTGGCCCGTCGGTCATGACTCGCTTCCCACCCTGATCATCACCACCACCCCCACTTCACTGGCCATGCGGAGAGAAACACAAGCCCCTTTCGCCAGCGCGGGGCCTTCACCCTGCGGGTGAAGACGTCGTAGTCGCGCCGTTCGATCTCATCGAGCAGAATCCGGTATGTTCCTGTCATTACCCGGAAAATGGCGCGACCGTGGGGGGAGAGCAGGCGATCGAGAGCCCCGGCCAGTCGATAATACTCTTTGGCCCGCCCAACCTGGAATCGCATCAAACCGTGGTACGCAGCGGAAGAGCCAGGGTCGGCCCACTCCCCGGGCGGGCACCCAAATCGCTTCCACTCGTCTTCCGGGAGATACACCCGCCCGTGGGTCGCGTCTTCGCCCAGATCACGGAGGATGTTAGTCAACTGGAAGGCGATTCCAGCGGCCTCAGCTGGCGCGGCGACCTCGGCCGAAGTGACCCCAGGCCGGAACCCCCACACGCGCACACACGCCAGCCCAACCGCCGACGCCACCCGGTAGCAGTACGGGTACAGGTCGGCGAAAGTGGAGAACCGGACGGGGTCGATGTCCGACTCGACTCCGTCGATCACGTCGCAGAGGTATTGCTGGGGGATTCCAAACCGGGCGATGGTGTCGGCGAGTGCGGGATGAATCGGGTGGGTGGGGCGACCAGCCAGGGCCTCGGCGAGGGCCACACGCCAGGCTCCGAGTCCGTCCCGTTTCGTGGTCGGGAGCCCAGGGCCATCGGCAAGGTCGTCCGTCACGCGCATGAAGGCATACAGGGCCTCCATCGCCCGCCGCTCCGCAGCCGGGAGCAGCCGGAAGGCCATGGGAAAGCTGCTATTCGCCGCCCGGGTCACCTCACGACAATAGAGAAATGACGCATGACAGATTCGCGGCACATCCGCTCCAGTCGGTCAGTCATCTTGATGGGTTCACGGTCCGAAATTCACCCGGACCTTTTGACCGACGCGAAGCGGGGGTTTGCCGGCGGGGTTCGGATCCGCCACCTCGACCACCACTTCGAGCACCCGCGTTTCGTTCGGGACGAAACCGGCATCGCTATTCCGTCGGGGCAGAAACACATTCGGGATATACTTCACGACCCCTTTATAGGTGAGCTTCGCATCGGTGTGGTCGGAGATAATGACCTCACGGCGGAGTTTGTCCTGGCCAATCCGGTGCGCGAATTCGGCCTCGACTTCCGCCCTGACGACCCGCGGGCCAGCAGGAACCAGAATCACGGCCGGCTCACGGGTGCTGAGCCCCATCCCCTCACCCGGGCGGGCGTAGACCCGCTCGACGATCCCGTCCGTTTTTGCCCGGACCATACAGAGGTCGACCACGAGCCGCGCTTTCTGGGCCTGGGCCTCGTACCGTTGTACCTCTGACTCGGCCTGGGCCACCAGGGGTTCGAGTTTGTCCTTCTTTGCCGATTCCAATCCCTTGAGTTGTTCTTTCTTGAGATCCCATTCCTTCTCAGCAATGGCCCAGGCACTTTCCAGTTCGAACAACTTGGGGTCGTTCCTGAGACGTAATTCCAGATCCTGGGCGCTGGTAGCAACTGTACTTAACCCTTCTCGTGTGTTTTTCTCTGCGATTTGCCACGTGCGCAGACTCTGCTTGACCTTGAACTCAGCGTTTTTCACCGCCAAAAGAGCGAGTTCCCTCTCCGTCGAATGGGTTCCGATCGCTCCCTTCGCCTCCGCCAGTTTCCCTTGGGCAGTTGTGATCGCATTCTCAGCGATGCGTAGGTCGGCTTCCTGGAGTGTGCTATCGAACTTGTACAACGGGTCGCCGATCTTGAGCGTTCCGCCGAAGAGGCGGATCTTCCGGACTTTGACCTCGTCCCCTGGCTTGACGAACACCTGCTCGATTTGGCCGGTCGCGAGGGTGGGCGGGAGTTTGTAGTCGACTGGGGGCGGGTCGCTATCGGCGTACCCGATGACGATCATGCCCGGCCCGTCTTTCACGTTTGGCAACGTTACAGGAGACTTCGTGGTGGAATCCGTCCCTCCGCCAGCGCCGTGGGAGAAAAGGCGGGCACCGAGCAGGCTGCCGACGACCAGCAAGCCGGCACCGACGAACATCAGTGGCCGGACTGTTTGCATCCAGGTCATGGGACCATCCTCCAGGGTGCGGCCAGGCGATCTTCGCGGCCGGGGGTTCTACAGGATCAGCGAAGAGAGAACCTAACACCCCCAGCCCCCTTCCCTCTTAGGGAAGGGGGAGCAGAGTCCCTCTCCCTTTGGGGGAGGGGTTGGGGAGGGTTCTCCGAAAGTCCTCAAACGCCCCGCGGGCTGAGTGGGCGCTCCTCCAGGTGGCCATCTTCCAGATGGTAATAGACATCCACAAACGGGAGCAACCGGTGATCGTGGGAGACAACCAGGATCGACGCGCCACGCTCGTGGGCGGCATCCCGGAGTAACTCCATCACTTTTCGCCCGTTCTCCCAGTCGAGGGCCGAAGTCGGTTC
>PLDW01000411.1 GCA_003136315.1 Gemmataceae bacterium
ATCTTGTAAAACGCCCGGATGTCCGCCGTGCCCCCAAGACCAGGGAGCACCTGCTCCATTGGTGCAGGCACAGCGGGGAGACGGAGCTTGTCATCAACCGGAGTGATGCCAGCAACTCCGGTTGACCCGGACCCGCCGCTCATCCCCACTCGCTCGGTGCGAACCCCCGCAGGCGCCGGATCCGCCCGAACCGCTGTCACGTCCGCTGTGACCTCCGCCAACTCGGTCCGTGAGCCACCCTCCAACTTGATCTCCAAGTTAGCCGAGCGGCTCAAATCAAGAGTAATCAGCTCATGGACCTCGTTCGGAGTCCCCTTGAACTTGGTCACCTTGATTGTCGCCGTATTCCCGGGTGTCTGCCCAAACGCCCTCTTCACCGAGACCTTGTATGTCCCGCTGAATGCCGTCGCTGCGGTGTACACCTCGCTGCGTGCATCGTCGTTCTGCTCCAGGATATCACCCTGGAGTACACCTCCAGCGCTGCTCCGTTTCTGCATCGCGGAACACACTGAACCCGTAGGCTCTGCCACGAACAGATCCAGGTCGGCCGAACCGATCCAGAGCAACTCGATGACCAGATCCCGCTGGGTCTGCTCCACCAGAGTCTTCTTCAACCCATCGGCTTTCGCTCCCGACGCTGCGAACTTCGCAACGAACTTCGGCAGAAGATCTCGCGTCCTGGCGTGGTAGTCGATCCCGTCCGACGCCGACCAGTCGCGATGCAACAGGTTCGACGCTGCCCACTCCACTGTGTCCGGCTTCACATCCCGGGCCAACTCGGCATACGCCAGAGCGTTGGCATACGGACCCGGCTGATCCGGACCGTACTCCGCCGCCCGACGGCAGAACGCAATGGCCTGATCGTGGTGGTTCAATTCCGCCTCGGCCTTGGCGGCTTTCAGATACGCCTTCGGATTCGTCGGATCGAGGTCGATCGCCGATGTCGACGCCCGCTCCACCTCCAGCGGAGAGGCCTGGCTCATCTGAAGCGCGACTGCCAACGCCTCATGCACCCACGCATCGGTCGCCAACCCCTTGCGAAGGTTCGCCTTGAGCACCTCCGCCGCATGGCCGTACTCGTCAAAATCCATCAGGAAGTCAGCCGTCGCGATGATCAGCCCTGGCTCCTCCACGGTCCAGTCGATCGCCTGGTTCCACATCCGCTTCGGATTTCGATCAATCTTCTTGATCAGTGCGTCTGCATTAAAGTTCGGGTCAACGATCCCCGGTTTCGCAGCGATCACTACGGGAGCGACGTCCCGCTCCTTCGCCGGGTTCGGCTTGGTGGTCCCGTTCGGGGGAATCACTACCAGAGGATTCCCTTCACGAGGGAGCGCCGCCATCCCGGCTTGACCCTTGAGCTTGACCGAGCCAGACGAGTGGTAACGACTGGTTCCCCGGATGATGAGCGAGAAGGTCGGGGAGTAGTAGCCCAACGAGTTCCGCTGAGAGACTGGGAGGGTGGACTCCTCGGTCGGATCGGGCGCTGCCGCCGCTGCTGGTCCTTGCGCGGGCGGGGGGAGATTGGCCCACTCGCCCTTGGCGACAGTCTCGAAGATCAGTTGTTGGAGCACAGGGAAATTGTTGCCACCCTGAAGTCCGAACTGACCGCCCAGATTCCCGAACTGACCCAGGCCACCACCTCCACCCAGGCCGACAATCCCACCGCCCCGGTTCCCCCCGAAGAATGGGTTGTTGCCGCCCTGCTGTCCGAACCCACCACCCTGCTGCCCAAACCCACCCGGTGCCCCCTGACCAAACCCACCGCCCCCAAATCCACCACCCCCCAGGAAGTTCGAGAGACCGCCCCCATAGAGGCTCGCTTGCCCGAAGATCGCCAGGGTCTGGTTCTGAATCTGGAGGTTCTGGAAAAGGCTCTGCTGATTGACAGAACTGGGCACGGGAACGACGAGGTCAGCGACTGGGAACACCCGTGTGACCTTCTCCTCCAACCTCGCCTGGTACGAGGTGATCTCGATGTAGTCCGGCCGCACCACATAGGTCACATCCGGTACCGTCAACCCCCGGAGATACACATCCAGGAACGTCCCCACCGTCAGACCATCCAGTTTCGTCGCACTCAACTTCTCTGCCTTCGCATCGTTGAGCGCTGCCGACATCTCGATCGCTGCCTTGTTGATCACAAACGTGATCTCATATTGCTTCGCCAGATCCTGAAGCACTTCCGACAGCGGCGTCGTCTGCAAATCCTTACCATACGACACTCGCTGATTCTCCAATACGCTCTGAATCTTCTTCTGCGTAGGGCCGCCTGTGTCCCCAAGCATTGAACTCTCGTATTTGTCTCTCCGCAGTGAGGTCAGTTCCCGCCACACCGCCGCTGGGGGGAAGTGAACCGGTGGTTCATCCGGATACGGAATGTGCGACTTCTCCGTCTGCATCAGCGTCAGCAATACCCGGTCGTCGCGGATTCGCACCAACTCCCGCCATTCCCGCAAGTGCGTCGCCTGGTGGCCAATAATGTAACTGGCCGAGGCTGCCACCGGTACGGTCTGACCCCGGCTGATCCGCTCCTGGATCAGCACCTGAGCCTCGGTGTACGCCAGCTCATAACGCCCTTGTTGCATCAACTGACGGAACGAATT
>PLDW01000419.1 GCA_003136315.1 Gemmataceae bacterium
ATCTAGCCGCCCGTGGCACCCGACCCCACTGGTCGATTTTCTCACACCAACTACCACAGTGGGGGCTTGCCATCATGAAGGAGTCGTGGCGCTGAAGAGCGTTCAGGAAAAGGATGTGTGAGCGGGGCCTGATTGCCACGATTAGAAGTGGATCGACTCGCCAAGTCTGGCGTTGCGTCCGACGAGGTCTGGAAACACAGCGGCGGCGAGGTGCTGGAGATCACCTCGCCGCCGTTTCGTTGGCCTGACTGCCCCAAACGGTCGCTTAGCACATGCAGCAGCAGACCGGGGTGCCGCCCATCATCATGCAGCACATACATCCCGCTTTCATGCAGGCCATCATGCAGTCGCAGCACGCCTGGATCATCGCCTCGCATCCCTTGTCGCCGCTGGTACACGTGAGGCAGCACCCGTCCTTGATCATCTCGCACTTGCACATGCCCATCGTCATGTTGCAGCAGCAGACGGTCATCCCGTTCATGGTGCAGCAGAAACTGCACATCCCTCCGGCCATCATGGTGCAGAGGTTTTGCATCATCGTGCAAGACGTTGGATCGTCGCAGAGGCAGGTGATTTTCATGCCACCGGCGCACTTCTCGATCTTCATCGTGCAGCGGGGCACCATCACCATGTTCGGCGTCATGCTCGGCATGCCTGACATCCCCATGCCCGGGGTGCTGCTCATGCCGGTCGCGGACATCGGGGTCATCATCGCGGTGCTCATGGTTCGGCTCCAGTTATTTGGGTTTCGAGAGTTTTCGTCTTGGCCTTCGTCAGCGGCCCGTCTGCGGTCAGTTGCGACAAGGGAGATGATAACCCGACGAGAGCCGACTGCAATTGCGACAGAACCGCTGTACATTCGAAATCACGGACCGTGCGAGCGAGGAGCAGGTGGTAGGAAAATCTCGCCCGAGATGATCGTGCATTCGCAGAAGTGCTATCCCAGATTATGGATATGGTGAAACCTGAGCGTGTTGTCGATCTGTTGCGAATCGAAGTGACGGGCCAGCGCTGCCAGGAAATTTATTGGGAATTTTTTTGAGAAGTGGAAGAGACACCGGCCGGGATTCACCTGGCTGGTGTCGATAGGGTGATGGAATCACTTCTTCGGTGGGAGGGCGCCCATCCAGCCAGCCGCGAGTGTCTTCTTCAGTTCCGCCACGGCTCCTGCATGCTTCGGGTCAGTGGTGCCCCACTCGGTGTACCGATATCGCTCGGTCCGCACGCTTCGGCCGAAGATCGGTCCTGCGTCTGAGCCGCCTGGCCGGGTGACGATTGTGAACGCCGCGGTCTTCCACGGGCGGTTCGGGTCGTCCAGTAGTGGGGCAAGGCTCACCCCTTCCAGGCCAGCCGGTGGGGTCAGCCCGGCCAGGTCGGCGAGAGTCGGGTAGAGGTCTACGAGCTCGGCCAGTCGGGGCGTCACCCCGGGCTTCTTGCCAGGCACACGAATGATCAGTGGCACCCGCGCGGCCTCCTCGAATAGGCTCATTTTGCGATAGAGTCCACCATGTTCACCAAGGTGGAAACCGTGATCGCCGAAAAACACGACGATCGTGTCCTCGGCCAGCTTCAACTTCTCCAGGGCATCCAGGACACGCCCAACCTGGGCATCCAGGAACGAAATGGAGGCGAAGTAGGCAGCGATTGATTGCCGCCGCTGGAGGTCGCTCAGTTTGGCGTCGCTCGCGTTGTAATTCAGAGCCAGCTTCGGCACTTTCTTGAGGTGGTCAGCGGGTTCCTCGGGGAGCTTGACTTTCTCAATCGGATAGAGGCCAAAGTATTTCTTGGGGGCGACGAACGGCAGGTGTGGACGGTAGAACCCGGCGGCGACAAAGAACGGCTTGCCGCCCTTCTTGGCCTCGGTGAGAAGTTCGATGATGCGTGTGGCAACCACCCCATCCGGTTCTTCTTCGTCCTTGGTTTCGGTCGCTTTCCAGTCGAGGGTGAACTCGCCAATTCCCTTGCCGCTGAGCCCGGCGTAGGCCTGGGTCATCAGGTTCTCGCCTTGAGGCCCTCGCGGGTGTTCCGAGACATCCCACGTCACCTGATCTTCGTGGAGATGGTGGGCGATCTTGCCAACACGCGCTGTGAAGTAACCATTGTTACGAAACAGTTCGGGGAGGAAGACTGCGTCCTTCCCGACGGTGCTCCGGGCCAGAGTTCCATTGTTGAAAACCTGGGTCGTGTCTGGTCGCTTGCCACTGAGAAGCGATGATCGTGACGGATTACACAGCGGATACTGGCAATAGGCCCGCTCGAATCGTAACCCTCCGGCCGCGAGACGGTCGAGATTCGGAGTTTTCACGAGCGGATCACCATAACACCCCAGGTGGGTGTTCAGGTCGTCGGAGACGATGTAGAGCACGTTTGGTCGAACCGGTTTTCCGGGCTCGCGGGCCATCACCGATGAGCCCGGAAGGAATGCGAAGGCAATGAAGAGGAGCCGTTTCATTGGTTGACACCGGCACAGGAATTGGTCGCGGGTGATCGGGGGGAAGCAGGCGGCCGGTCGCACGGGACCGGCCACGGAACGTCCAGATCTTATTTTTTACCCGGCAGTTTGATCTCGGTTAGTGTCTTCTTGTCCTTGTCGACGGTGATCTCGAACTTGGCTCCTTCCTTGGCCTTCTCGCTGAAGTACTTCACCACGTTTTCCAATTTCGCGTCCTTGTCTCCCCGCTTCACCTTGGTGTCGTCCGTGATCGTGTAGGTGGCCACTGTTTCCCCCTCCTTGACCGTCAGGGCCTTCTTCTCCGCATCGAACTTCACGAACACGACCTCTCCCGCCAAGGTGAGTCCGACAGTTAGCACCATTGTCAGACTGGCCAGCACGAGCTTCCGCATGGGTTGTCTCTCCGGAGATTCCAGGCTGTCCACACCGGCCGAATGCCGGAGACGGACATCACCCACTGCCAATATGACCAATTCCATGCCTTTGGTCAACATTGCGAGAATGGGAATGGATCACGGGAGTTGCGACTTCGTCAGGTGTCTCTTCGTCAACTCCCCAGCAGTGCGCCCGGCCCCTCCGTACTCCTGTGGGGCCGCCCCGCCCACCACGCCAGACGAGCGGAGCGCGCGCCACGACTCCACTGGCCAATCTGGAACACGATCGGCTGCATCAGTTCGGGAGCAGGAGTCATCGGGTCAGCAACCCGGCGTCGAGTACGAACTGGGAGCCAGTCACGAAGCGGGCCTGCTCGGACGCCAGGAACACGACGGCGTTGGCCACGTCTTCCGGCTCGACCCAGGGAACGGGTAATAAGTTTCCGGCTGAGCGCTCGGCGATTTCCCGAGGGGTGAGTCCTTCGAGGGCGGCCAGGCCATCATTCATGGGTGTGTTGACACCCGTGGGGTGAATCGAAACCACCCGGACGTTGTGGGGAGCCAGTTCGATCGCCCACGATTTCGTCAGCCCGACCAATCCCCACTTCGATGCGACGTAGTGACTCAGCCTCGCTCCGCCGCGAAGGCCCATGACCGATGAGTTGTTGATAATCACACCGGTCTTTTGTCGAATCATGTGTGGGATCACCCTGCGAGCCACCAACCACGCCCCCTTCAGGTTGATATCGAGCATGGCGTCCCACGCCTCTTCGGTCAACTCGTGCGCCAGCCCATATCCACAGATTCCGGCGTTGTTGAACAGCACGTCGATCCGGCCGAGTCGTTGGACGGTCTCCTCGATCGCTCGGGATACAGCCGAGTCGTCCCGGACGTCCGCAGCGAATGGCAGGCACGTGACGTTGAAGCGAGTGACAGCCTCCGCGAGGGACTCAAGTTCCGCCGGGGTGGCGAGCGAGTAACGGGGGTACTCCAACTGCTTCGCCACGTCGAGGGCAGCAACATGGACGCCTTCTTTCGCCAGCGCCAGTGCCACGGCCCGGCCCTGACCATGCGCTGCCCCGGTGATCACCGCGACTTTCCCCTTCAACCCGGTCATCATGTCGCCCCCTTGCGGAACGGGAACAGGTAGTCGTCCAGATCCACCTTCAGGGCATTGTTGAAGACGTTCGTGGCGATCATCATCCCACCGAACGCGACAAGAGTGACCACCTGCTCCGGTGCCAGCCCCATCGTGGCACGAGCATGGAGGTCGTCCGAGATGGCGTTCGCGTCCCGTGCCAGTTGCCGACCGAACTCGACCACTGCGTGTTCGCGAGGAGTCATCGTCAGCCGGTCGGGGTCTTCCCCCGCCTCGGTCAGCCACCGGCGGAAGAACGTCGAACAGATCAGGCAGTCGGTCTGGGCCGAGATCCCAAACGCAAAGAGTGTGGTCAACCTTGTCCCGAGGAACGCGTTCACTTCGGTATGCAGATCGTACCACCGCATGAGAGCAAACAGGGCTGTCGGACTATGGGCAAGAGTCCGCTTCATGTTCGTCGCCCGGCCGTGACTGGTGACCTGCTCCGTGAGCAGCTCGCGACTTCGCGGAGGCGCTTGATCCTCCACAACGGGTTCGACCCGAGCCATCCTGTGACCCTCCTGAACCGAGAAGCGTCTCGAACTTGACGCAGTCGTCCCGCGATCGGCGAAACGAACTCTCACGGGGTTGATTTACGACTGGCGAGAACACCTTCCCGTCAGTCGCCCGCTCAATCACTTCGTTTAGGCGCAATACCGTTGCA
>PLDW01000261.1 GCA_003136315.1 Gemmataceae bacterium
CCCACTGGTCGATTTTCTCCCGCCGCTTGCCTGAGGGAGCGGCAGAGTGAAGACTCTCCGCTGTCTGCAAAAGCTGAACCGCACCTGACCGAGGAACCCGCAATGGATAATTGCGCTAGATCCGGGGCGATGTGACGGAGAAATCCGAGTCATGCCGATTCAGAACCCCACTCCTCCTGCTGGTCATGACCCTCCGCCCGTTCGCCAATCGGCTCAGTCTGCGACACCGAGGTCGGACGAACTCCTTCCCGGTCCTCCCAGCACTCCCGATCTCACCTCTCCAAACTCATTTGCCATCCCGTCTCGGCGACGATGGGTCCGGGTGCTAGTCTGGGTCTCCGGTCTGACCGCCGTGGCCCTTGGCCTCGCCATCCCTTTCTCGTACTGGAGTTATCGCTTTACTCGCTCGATGACAAACGATGGTTTCGTCGAGACACGGATCGTCCATCTCGCGCCGCAAACATCGGGTCTTTTGGTCCGGGTCCAGGTTGAGGAAAATGACCGAGTCCGCGCTGGGCAAGTCCTGGCCGAAATCGATCCCACCCCCCGCCAGCGGGAACTGGACCTGGCGAAGTCCAAGGTCACGGCGGCCGAGGAGGGTTTACGCTACGAGCAGGCCACCTTGGACCGGCTGGAGCAGGAGTATCCCCGGAAAGTGGCAGTGGCTGAGCGGGAAGTCACTGTCGCGGAAGCCCTGTGGAAGGAGGCCATCACCCGGCTGGAGGTCACCCGCATCCGGACCGACAAGGCGGTGAAAGAGGCCGAGGCCGGGGTCGACGCTGCGAAGGCAGTGTTAGTCAAGGCAAAAGATGACAATGACCGATACCAGAAGCTCTACGAGGAGAGGTCGGTCCCACAGGTTCGGGCGGAAGAGGCGACCCGGGCGTATGGGACGGCCAGGGCCGAACACCTCGCTGCCCTCGCCCGGCTGGACACATCGCGTGCCGAACTCGGGCAGATCCGCATCTCCGAGCGGGAGGTCGATGTCGGCCGACAGACGCTCGACAAGGTAGGCGAGTCGCTCGCGCTGGCCAAACTGGGTCGCCTTCAGATCGAGGAGGCTCGGGTCAAGGTGGGGATCCGGGCGGCCGAATTGGAAGAAGCCAGGCGGGCGGTCGACACCGCCCTGACCCAGTTGCAATACTGTCGAGTCATCGCTCCGTTCGACGCAATCGTGGTGAAGCGATATCGCAGCCCCGGGGACAATGCCCCCATCGGCTCTCCGGTCGTGAGTCTCTACAACCCCAAACTCATCTACGTGACCGCGAACATGGAGGAGGACCGGCTCGAAGGAATCAGCCCGGGGAACCACACGATTCTCTGGATTGACCGCTTTTCCCGGCGGTTCACCGGAAAAGTGGTATGGGTTGGGGAGGCGTCCGGGGCGAACTTCGCGCTGGTTCCGCGTGACGTGAGCACCGGTGAGTTCACCCGGGTTCCGCAGCGGATTCCCGTGCGGATCGCTCTGGACCCGGACGACCGCCTTCCGCGAGTCGTCCCTGGGTTGTCCGTCACAGTCGCAATCTCTCACGAGCCGGGGGACACTGCCTGGGCGGCCAGCGAAGCCGCAGCCATGCGGGCGCTCGCCTCCGAAGGGCTCAGCCCGGTCGTCCCGCTCCCCGAGGGGAAGAAATGACCCCTTCGCCCCCGTCGTTGCCGCTCACAGGGCGGGAGAAACTGGCTGCTGCATGTGGTTTCTTGGCCTCCCTGCTCTATGGGCTCCACAGCACCCTACCCGACCTGCCGGGTCCATTCCAGGTCGCTGAACTCGGCTCGGACAAGTATCGCTACCAGTGGGTGTCCGGGGCCTCGAATCTCGGCTCGATCGCCGGCATGTCCATGCTCCCCTGGCTGCGGTCCCGGTTCGGGCTGCGGCGGTGCTACTTCGTCGGGCTTTTCCTTTATTCGGTCGGTGGGCTGGCTGGGGTGTGGGTCCGGGATGATATGGTGCTGGCCGGGACAACGCTTATCGCCGCGATTGGGAATGGACTCTTGATTACGACCGTCTTGTCCCTCCTCTGGCTGGAATTTCCCGGAAGGCGGGATTGGTCGATCGGGCTTTACGTGGTGGGCCTCTATCTTGGCCGGATTGTTGCCCCAAGTGTGAGCGGAACTTTGATTAATGAGCCGTCCTGGCGAACGGTCGTGGTCGTACCTGCGGCTCTTGCCGGAGTGGTGCTGGTCGGTGCCTATGAGTCTCACCGGGCCAACCCCCCCCCGAGCGATTCCCACGAGCCGTTTGACTTTCTCGGGTGGGTTCTGCTGCTCACCTGGGTGACCTCTCTGTTTGTCGGGCTGAGCCGCTTCCAGCTTTGGGGGTGGGACACTTCCGACGCCTCAGCAGTGGTGTATGCCATTGGAGTCGTGTCATTCGCCGGCTTCCTGGCACGGCAACTGAGCGCTGACCACCCACTCTTTGACCTCTCCCTGCTGAGGAATCGCCGCTTCGCCCTCTCGGTCGTGATCAAGGCGGCGGCCGATGCCACCTTCGCCACAGTCCTTCTGGTAATCGTCAGATATATGGTGGTCGAACGGGGATACCCGCGAACCACAACCGGTCTGGTGCTCCTCCCGTCCGTGCCTGCGATGCTCCTGGCCCTCCTCCTCACGACCCGGTTCGGGACTCGTGACAACCGTAAGCTGCGATTGGTGTTCGGGATGGCCGGGCTGGCGATCTGCACCTGGTATCTTGCCCAGATTGACCTGTTCACCGACAAGCGGTGGATCGGAGCTGTGGTTGCGGTCTGGGCCGGATGCGCTGGGCTGGCCGGGTCGCCGGTTGTGTGTGTCACGTTCGACGGCCTGACCCGAGCAGAGGTGGCGGCCTCGGCCAGTATCAAGAACGTGATGCGGGTACTCCCCACGATGGTCGGGGTGGGGGTTCTCGCGGTGTTCACCAACGTGCGCACGACCGCGATATTCGATCAGGAGCGACAGACTTTGGAGGCCAATCGGCCGCCGAGAGCCGATGTCTCGGCCGAGATCCGGGACCGAATCGGGCCGTTCAGCACCCGTCCAGCCGACCTCCCCGCGCAGGCGGATCACATCCTGGCTGGGTGGGTGAAAGCGAACGCAGCGGTGTGGGCCACCCAGGCGGTCCTCGGCTATTTCGCCCTGCTGGCTGCTGGGGCCGCGGTGCTGAGTTTATTCCTTCGGCCCCTTCCCCCCGACGCCCCCGGGCCGCTCCGGGGGTAAACTGGGGGGTGGTGCGGTGGTGAGCAGGTCCGAGAGCGGAACCCCGGTCGCGAACTCCATCCGTGCGAGAGAGATCAAGTAGGCGTATCGAGCGTTGTTGGCGTTTTGCTCAGCGCGGGTCAGGGCGGTCTGGGCGTCCACCACGTCGGTCGGCTTGGCATCCCCACGGTTGTACCGATTCTGGACCAACCGGAGTGTCTCCCGGGCCTGCTCGGTGGCTGTCCGAGTCTGGACAATCCGGTCCCGGGCGTCCACGATGTTCGAGAACGCGACGTGGACCTCGAACGCGATGGTGTCGCAAATCTGCTGCGCTTCGGCAACCGCCGCCCGGACATCCGACTCGGCGGCCTTCAGTAACCCCTCCCGCTTCCCTCCGGTGTACAGATCCCACTTCATGAAGATCCCAGCGTTGAGCACGACCGCGTTCTGGACAGCAACACCGTCGACCACCGACCCGGTGGCCCGCGTGCCGAACGTGGGAAGGAAGTCGGCCCGAGCGGCATCGACCCCACGGGCCGATGCCAGGATCGCTTTCTGGACCACGATCAGTTCCGGGCGGCTCCGGACCGCGAGATTCAGGCACTCCTCCAGACCGAGGCCGAACGACTGGGACATGGGAGCAGACGCACCCGGGGGAGAAGGGGTGACCAGAGGGGAGATATCGTCCTCGGTGACTCGTGTTGGGTAACCGACGGTGATACCAATCGCCCGGTTGAGGGCAGCGCGTGCGATGCGCACCCCGCTCTGGGCAGTGGTCAGTGCCTGGCGAGCATCGGCCACCTGGACCTCGGCTCGCAGAATGTCCTCCCGGGTCAGCACCCCCCGTTTTTCCAGGTTCACAGCGTCCCGAAGCACTTCCCCTGCCCGCTCGACGGTCCGTTCGGCAACGGCCCGCGCAGCGTATGCCTCCAGCACCTCGGCATAGCGCACACTCACATCAAACACGACTGCCTGTCTGGCACGTTCGGTTTGGAGCCGCGTGATGTCCCATCGTAGCACCGATTGATCGTGGCGTGCGAGCCGTTTGCCGAACTCGAACACGGTATACCGCAGTTCCAGGTCGATGACCTGGAAATCCTGAGCCCCCGGGCCGAATCCTCGGACCGGCAGTTGCACGAAACGGCGGCCATCCTTGACCCCGACGTATCCGGTGCGAGAGGTGACGTCATCGAATTCCTGCGTGAGGGAGAGGGAAGGGAGGAAGTCAGCGAAGACGACCCTTTCGTCCGCTGCGGCACGGTTGACGGTCTCCCGGATTCGGTTGAGCTGGGGGTTGGCCCGTTCTGCGAGATCCTTGGCTCTCTCCAGTGTGAGCACACTCTCACCCGGGAGCGGGAGTCCTGCCGGCGCTGGTTTGGTATCTGGGGCAGAGTCTGGTACGCGTGCGGGAGCAGCTGCAGCCGCCGGGGCCTGGACAGTGATCCGCTGGGCCAACCCGCCGGGATCGACCGGGGCGGTCGACCGGATGCACCCTGTGAGAGTCAACGACAGGACAAACAGAATGGTCCGGACGTGGCGGGACATCGCAACTCGCCAGGAGAAAAACGACGGCCGCCGATCCGCGTTCATCACAGATCATCACGGTTGGATGTCAGAATGGGGAGCAGATAGCCCAGATGGAGCCAAGCTGTCCAGAGCAATCCCTCAGCGGGGTAAAACAGGTGCTTCTGATGCGCGAACCTACTGATACAGGAACCCGCTGAGGAATGGCACATTCCAGGAGTAAACATCGGTCTAACGGGAGGGCGAGGCTCCTGCCGAGCTTGTGGGTGGTGCAGCTCGGCAGGGGCCTCGCCCTCCCATTTATACGTCCGATCGTCTTTCCGTGGATGTGACAGCCTCAGCGTCTTCCGATATGAGATCGATCCTGCTGAGGCAGTCCGTTACTGCACTCTGGCGAAAAAGT
>PLDW01000267.1 GCA_003136315.1 Gemmataceae bacterium
GCCGCCCGTGGCACCCGATCCCATTGGGAGATTTTCTCTCACCAACTACCTGAGAGATGCGCGGGGTTGAGCCGCCCCTCCGTGGTCGATCGAGCCATCGTATTCGCGTCATCGTTCCCGGTACCCCCTCCGGTGGTCGAGCTGCGATCGACCACCGGCTAATCGCTACGACCCCTACCGGGGTCGTTCTGGACACGCCATACTCGGGTTTTGCGTGATTTCGTCTTATCTCGGTGGTTGAGGGCCTACATGCAATACCTTCTGGCCAGTGGCGAATCCCGTACAGTAAGGGAGAATCCGCGCTGAGCCGGGGGACATACGGGCCATGAGCATCTTCCGCGTCAAGACCACGGAATGCCGGGTTGGGGTGGTCGGGTTGTATAACTCCGGCAAGACAGTCCTCCTGACGTCGCTGATTAACCACCTCCAGGACTACGATCCCGACCGATTCGTCCTCGGGAGTCGGGACACCCGTGTCCGGAAATTCACCACCCTCCCGCCGGACGACGGTTGGGAGGCGTTTAACTATGCTGGCTGCCGCGACGCCCTTGTTCACGGTGGCCGGTGGCCGGGCAAGACCCGCGACCGCTCACAATTCGCCTGCAAGTTCGAGCGTTCGGACTGGACTTTCAGCGATTGTCTCTTGAAATTGTACGACCTGCCAGGAGAGCGAATCGCCGACGCCGCCATGCTCGGGAAAGACTTCGCAGGGTGGTCCGAACACATCCTGTCCCTGATCGCCAACGATGCTGGCTACCGTACCTGTTGCCATCCCTACCTCGTCACGACCGCAACCGATGGACCGGAAGAGGCCGCGCTGCTGCGGGCCTACAAACTGTCTCTTGCGAACCTGATCCTGAGTTTCAAGCCACTCGTTTCGCCGTCCACCTTCCTGTTGGATGTGAAGGGGCAACCGGCGCGACCAGACACGCCCGATGCCCTGGCCGACTCCCGCTTCCTCGGACTTGGTCAGGGGTCGGAGTTCTGCCCACTCCCCGCAGCCATTCGAGCCGCTCAGCCGGAGTTGGTTGCCCGATTCTCGGCCCGTTACGACCAGTACGTGGATCACATCGTCCGTCCGGCCGTCACCGCCCTCCGGTCCTGCACTGCGCTTGTGGTGTTGGTCGACGTGACGATGCTGCTGGCCGGGGGGGTCGGGATGTACGATGACGGCAAACTCATCCTCCGCGACCTGCTCGATATCCTCTCGCCTGGAGAGCACCCGCTGTTCGGACCGATCGCCCGCGGGCTGGGTAAAGTCTTTCTCCCGCACCAGTTACGGCCGGGATGGATCACCAGGCTGGCGTTCGCTGCGCCGAAGTTGGATCTTGTCCACCCGGAGGACCGGGACCGGATGCTCTCTCTCACCCGGCGGATGGTGGAACGGTATGCAGACAGCCGGGACGGGCTGCGGTACGAGTTCTTCAACCTGTCGGCGGTCGTATCCACGAAAGTGCTGCCAGCCGAGAACGGGCAGCGATTCCTGGTCGGGACGCCGCTACGGGATGCCGAGGGGCGGAAACTCCCACCTGGACCGGAACAGCGGTTCCCGGTGTCCGGCTTGCCCGACGACTGGCCGACCGAGTGGGCACCGGGGCGGTTCACCTTCCCCGAGGTATACCCCCGGATGCCGGTGCGAAAGGATTACCCGCCGGAGCAGGTGAACGTCGACCGACTGGCGACCTTTGTGATCGATTGATGCAGGTGATCCGGTTGGCGTGATCACGAAGGAACGGGACCGCCAACTGGTCAGGGACGCCGTGGATGAACTACGGGAGGTCTGGGGGCGGGGTGATACGTTATCCCACTGGCGGGTGGGTAGAACCGGGGCGTCGTGTCCCGTGTCCCCGTTTGTTCTGCGTTCCTGACGGGAGCCTGGTCATGTCCTTGCGTCTGATCGTGTGTGCGTCCTGTCTGATCGCTGTTCTGACGGCCAGCCCCGCGGGTGCGGAGCCTCCGAAGCCGAAGGACGGCCCGCTGGGGATGAAGTTCGTGCCGTTGCCGAAGGGGACGTTCTACATGGGTTGGAACGGCAAGGAGGGTTCGGCCAAGAAGACGGAGATCACGGAGGATTTCGAGATCGGGGTGTACACGGTGACGCAGGGTCAGTGGCAGGCGGTCACGGGGAAGAACCCGAGCTGGTTCTCCCGTGATGGTGGGGGCAAAGACAAGGTCAAGGACATCAAGGACGAGGATCTGAAACTGTTCCCGGTGGAGAGGGTGTCGTGGGACGACTGTCAGGAGTTCATCAAGAAGTTGAATCAGCAGGAGAAGGGGAAAGGGTGGGTGTACCGCCTGCCGAGCGAGGCGGAGTGGGAATATGCGTGTCGTGGTGTGGCCACTTCTGAAGAAGAGTGTTCGTACCACTTCTACTTCGCCAAGCCAACCAACGACCTGTCCTCAAAGGAAGCGAACTTCAACGGCAACTCTACGTTCGGCAATGGCGAGAGGGGTCCGTACCTGGATCGCACGACGAAGGTGGGTTCGTATGCGCCGAACAAGTTGGGACTGTACGACATGCACGGCAATGTGTGGCAATGGACCTCTTCCTCGGAAGGGGCCTCGGCCCGGTACACGCGGGGCGGTAGCTGGTTCAGCTCCGGTACGGACTGCCTGGCGGCGGTCCACTACTCGCTCCCACCGTCGTTCCCGTTCAACCACCTCGGCTTGCGTCTTGCCCGGGTTGCGTCGGCACCGGCGGGGAAGTAAGACCGGCGCAGAGCCGGGCCGTCCGTAGCGTAGTGAAATGGAGTGGAGAGCGCTGAGGGTCGGGTGAAGGGTGTCCACAGTATGGACACCCTTTGCGGGGCCGATGACGGGATTCCGATATCGGGATGAGGTGAAGGGTGTATTGACTGCATACACCCTCTGGAAGCACCGTCCACCCAGCGGACGGTAATCGCGTAACCCCTTGTGTGGGCTGGTATTATGGTAGAGCGGGGTTGAACGCTGGGATATCCCTCCGGACTTTCCGTACCCCTATCCGGCAACGTGATGGTACGCTTTGCGTTGCGACACCGATCAGCGATGATTACCTGTATCGATGATCGGGACGGTTGTGAGTCCGGTGATGAGCAACCGCCGGTTTCGTACCGGTCTTCCGTATATCCTGATACATGGGCCGAAAACCCAGCTAGTTCGCCTGGGGGAGAGATCATGAAAGACCCAGTTGCCAAGAGTTGGATTGAACTAACAAAATTGCTCTACAATATTCCAAAAACCGATCACGAAAGACACAGGTCGAATTACGTCTATCGCGGCGTGGCCGACAAGTCCTGGAAGCTCGAAACGAGTCTCTTCCGGCTTGGCAAACATTCCGCAGCGGTCGAGAGACCGCTGCTCCGCAGTTTTCGTAAATACGCAGAGCCAGGCTCTATACCATCGGACTCGCTTTGGTTTAGAATATCAGCCGCCCAGCATCATGGCCTGCCTACGCGTCTCCTTGATTGGACCGTCTCGCCCAAAGTGGCAGTCCATTTCGCCACGGCGGAAGAGCAACACTTCGACAAAGACGGCGCGATTTGGTGTATCAATGTGGCCGAGGCACGCCACCTTCTGCCAAAGACGCTTTATGATGTACTCTCGCGTGAGGATGCGTTCCTGTTCTCAATCGAAATGCTGGACTTCATTAAGTCACTTGAGGATTTCGATAATTTAGCCGCAGACAAAAGTTTCGTGCTCTTCTTTGAACCTCCATCGTTGGATGCCCGCATTGTCAACCAGGGCGCTATCATGTCGGTGATGTCAGGCGCAACGCTAGTCCTTAGCGAGTTCCTGCTCAATCACCCAAAACTCTATCACCGGATCATCATCCCCAAAGAGCTGAAGTGGGAAGCCCGAGACAAGCTAGACCAGGATAATATCAGCGAACGGATGCTATTCCCCGGTTTGGACGGTCTGAGCCGCTGGCTGAAGCGATACTACGGAAGGGGTCCAAACCCGTCCTAGCAAACTCGTGAAAGAAAACAGCGGTCGGGGTTCGTCGATTGGGAGTCGAATTGATACTGACTCAAGCCGAACCGCTCTCATCTCCCCCCGACTTGGGAACACCCCATTCGCTGGCGTGACCAGAACCCCGATACGGCACGCTGGTGTATGCAATCTATACACCAGCGTGTTCGTTCACCCCTCCAGACTCTTCACATCCAGCTCGGTGAGTACCTTCTCCAGCCGGGCCGCTTGCTCGCGGTCGCGAAGATCGAGTTCCCCGGACCGGTCAGGCGGTAGGGACCGGACAGACCAGCGGGCCACGCGATCACCAGCGCGACCACCAGAATCCGAGCGGTGAACGATCAGGTAGTCCCGGTGGCGTCCACCCTCAAACCAGACCTACACGGCCGCCAACTGGTCGCCCAGGCTCTCGGCACGTTGCGGACATCGTTGGGGCGGATTGAGAAGGGGTGTATGCACTGGATACACACTCTGGCCTGGACCCACCACATCGACCCATTCACCCACCCTACGCGGCGGTTAATGGCGGTCAGTCGCGAACAGATGGCATACGGGAAGTGCTGATTTTCCAGGCAGGGCGAACAAAAGCGTACAGTATAACCCGGCTTACTGGATGAGCTGGGCAGTATCGCTGAGGGTTTGATCTTCGACGATGAGAGCCTGAGAATTAAATGACGATGCAGACTGTGCAATGATCAAGTTCACCAACTCCGTTGACAGCGATACGTTTGAACTTTCCAGTGATCCCTGGGTGATCGACCCGAGCCCGTTCGCCTCCGCGGTGCCGTCGATCGGTGCTCCGGATGCCGGAGTGGCAGTGAACAGGTCGCTGCCGAACCGGGACAGGCCGTCCGGGTTGGAAAAGTTCGTCAACGTGATTTGGCCGAGCGACTGTGTACCGGTCGGGGTTGTGGCGGTGACGGTTCCATCGGCTCCGATCGTCACCGATGTCGTTCCGCTTGGAACGGTACTCGGGCCAGCGACAAGATACCCCTCTGATGTCACCAATTGGCCAGACGCATCAACGGAGAAGCTGCCGTCCCGGGTGTAGGCGAAGGTACCGTCAGCGAGGGTGACCTTGAAGAATCCGTTCCCGTTGATCGCCAGGTCGTATGGTTGACCGGTCTGTTCCAATGACCCCTGCGTGAAATTCCCGGTGGTCGCATTGACGGCGGCCCCACTCCCAAGTTGTGTGCCGGTTGCAGGAGTGACGCCTGAGGAGCTGGCACCCGGAATCGAACCGGTGTACAGCAAGTCGTTGAAATTCGTCTCCTGGGCCTTGAATCCGGTCGTACTGGCGTTGGCAATGTTGTTGCCGGTGACGTTCAGGTAGGTGGAGGCAGCCTGGAGCCCGGTGCTGGTCGTGAAGACGGAACCGATCAGCATGGCAGAATCCTCCCGGACGAGGTCGATCGGCAGAGGGCCATAGTCTCATCATTCGGCTGTTGGGATGCCTCGGCCAGAGCGATTCGTCGGAGGTCGGGAAAAATCTCGTGATCAGGGAACGGACAGTCGGCACGACCTCACCCGCTCAGGCCCTCCCAGTCCTGCCAGAAGCCGGGGTAGGTCTTGGCGACGCAGCCGGGGTTGCGAATCACGACACCCGGCACCTTCAGCCCCACCAGCGCCAGGCTCATCGCCATTCGATGGTCGTTGTACGTATCGACCGCGCAACCCTGGAGTGGTCTGGGGGTGATCGTTAAACCGTCGGGCCGCTCCTCGACCTCAGCTCCCAGTTTCCGCAACTCTGTCGCCAGGGCTGCGATCCGGTCGGTCTCCTTGTGGCGGATGTGGGCGACATTGCGAATCGTGGTTGGACCCTCGGCGAAACACGCGACCGCCCCGAGCGTCATCACGGTGTCGCTGATGTCGTTCATGTCCACATCGACCCCGCGAAGCGGACTTCCGTGGACGGTGATCCCCACCTCGCACTCCTCGACCCGGCAGCCCATCTGGCCGAGCACATCGACGAACCGCACATCGCCTTGAACGGACTTGCGGCTCAGTCCGGTGACCGTCACCCGTCCACCGGTGACCGCCGCCGCGGCCCAGAAGTAGGATGCGGAGGACGCATCCGGCTCGACCCCGATCGATCCGCCACAGTACCGCTGTCTCCCAGGTATACGATACCGGCCAGGTGAGACGACTTCGATCTGGAGGTCCACCATCCGGAGCAGGCTTAGAGTCATCTCCACGTAGGGCTCGGACACCATCGGCCCGGTGACCTCGATCCATGTCTCGTTCCTGGCAAACGGGCAGACGAGTAAGAGCGAGCTGAGGAACTGGCTACTGATGTCGGCCCGGATTCGGACCTGCCCGCCGCGAAGACCGTTCGCGTGGACGACGACCGGAGGGCACCCGTTTCCGAATTCGCTCTGGGCATCGACCCCGAGTTGTCCAAGTGCGTCGAGGAGGTCGCCGATCGGCCTCTCCCGCATCCGGGCGACCCCATCAAGTCGATACGTCCCTTCGCCGAGGCTGACGAGTGCAGTGAGAAATCGGATGGTCGTGCCCGAGTTTCCGACGAAGAGCTCGGCCTGACCGCTCGGCACGAAGTCTTCGTCCTCAATCGCTTCGTCGCTCTGGTCACGGCCAATGTACACATCACCCCTCGACCAGTCCGGCCTGACTGTCCATCCCAGGCGGGAGAGGGAATCGACCATCACCTCGGTGTCCTCGCTACGGAGAGCGCCGACAACGGTACAATCGGGGCTGGCCAGTGCCGCCAACACCAGCGCCCGGTTGGTAATGCTCTTGCTGCCCGGGACGGTCACGGTGACGGACGGAACCTTCGTCAACGGGGCGATGAGCAATTCGGTGGGGTAGGAGAAGTCCGACATGATCTCGCCTGTGCGAACTCGCACCGCATCGGGTTGCGGCTACGCGGGGTCGTTGCTATCATTTTCCGTTCCGCGTTCGTTGCAGGTTTCGTTTTCCGTTCCGCATTCCGCGTTCCGCGTTCCGCGTTCCTCAGCGGTTCCGCGTTCCTCATCGGTTCCGCCTTCGTTATAGGTCACCCGCATCAAGAACAGCCCTTCGGGCGGGGCGGTCGGGCCAGCGAGGCGGCGGTCCATCGCGTCCAACACGTCCGCGACCTGCGACTCGGGCCAGAATCCCCGGCCGACCTGCACCAGTGTCCCGGTGATGGCCCGGACCATGTTGTACAGGAACCCGTCCGCTTCAACATCCACCCAGATGAACTCGCCAAACCGGTTCACCGACAGGTGGGTGATGGTGCGGACGCTCGTCAGGCGGTTGGGCCACTCGGTCTCGAAGCATCGGAAGTCGTGGCGACCGGTCAGGCAGCGGCTCGCCCGGCTCATGGCGGCGACATCGAGCGGTTGCCGGACGAACCAGGCGTACTTCCTCATGAACGGGTCTTGTATCCGGCCGTCCTGGATCACGTACCGATACATCTTCCGGATCGCGTCCTTGTTGGCGCAGAAGCTCTGCGGGGCTTCAGTGACATCACGCAGACACACATCCACGGGCAACTTTGAATTGATCGCCTTGAGCAGCGTTGAGCACGGTAGCTTGCTCGATGTGTACACGTTGGCCACTTGGGCCGCCGCGTGGACGCCCGAGTCGGTCCGACCGCTTGCGTTCACCCGGACTCGTTCCTCCCGCGTGATCGCGACGATGGCCTGTTCAAGGGTCTCCTGCACCGTTCGCTGGCCCGGCTGTGTCTGCCAGCCGACGAAATCCGCCCCATCGTAGCGGATGGTGAGTTTGAGGTTCCGCACCGTCATTCCCAGCCAGCCTTGGCGGCATCGGGGTCGAGCGGGTGCTCATTCAGGAGGTGGTCGAGCATCCGGCGATCGATCACGGCTCTGGTCGCAGACCACAGCCGGATCGCTCTCAGGCTCATCCCGAAGTCGCGAAGAAAGATGCCAGCGAACATCCCGCCAACGACATAAGCACCCGTGACGTTATCGATTGCCAGGAACACCGCCACCGAGATCCCGCCGATCAGGAGCAGCACCAGGTTTACCAGGGCGGTCCGCTGGTAGATCCGGCCCAGGGTCGGCGGAGTGTCGAGGAACACCGAGAGGTTCCGAAGGTATTGCCGTTGCTCCCGAGTCAGGTCACTGGGGTGTTCGATCGGGGCATGGTTCATTTGACAATCCCGCGACGCAGCAATTCCTCCGCGCACTGAACAGCGTTACTAGCGGCCCCTTTGCGGAGGTTGTCGGCGACCACCCACAGGCTCAGGGCATTGGGGCAACTCGGATCCTGGCGGACCCGGCCAACGAACGTGTGATCCGTTCCCGCAGCGTGGATCGGCTGCGGGAACTCGCCTTTCGTCTCATCCATGAGCACCACACCCGGCGCCTTTGCCAGCGCAGCCTTTGCTTCAGCCACCGATACCGGCCGCTCGAACTCGACGGTGATCGATTCGCTGTGGGCCACCTTGACCGGCACCCGAACGCACGTTGGGTTGACCCCAATCGAGGCGTCGCCGAGGATCTTCTTCGTCTCGTTGATGACCTTGTTTTCTTCCTCGGTGTACCCGTTCGGATCGAGTGTCCAGTCGAGGGTGACGACATTCCCGGCAAGTTGAGCCCGATGGGCTGTCGGGGCCGGGACCGGCCCACCGCCGACCCATGCCTTCAACTGGGCCTCGAAGTCCGCGATCCCCTTCGCACCCTTGCCGGATGATGACTGGTATGTGGAGACCACAATCCGCCGGATCTTGCCGAGGTCGTGGAGCGGCTTGAGGGCAACGCACAGCGGGATCGCCACGCAGTTCGGGTTGGCGACGATCCCCTTCTTGATGTGGTGCAACTGCTCGGCATTCACCTCAGGCACCACCAGCGGACAGTCCGGATCCATCCGCCAGGCTGACGAGTTGTCGACCACGATCGCTCCGGCTTTGGCAGCGATCGGTGAGAATTCCTTGCTGACACCCGAGGGAGTGCTGCTCAGCACAATCTGAACGCCAGCGAACGCCTCCGCGCGGATCGGCTCGACCGGGTACGATTTCCCGCCGAATTCAACGGTCTTGCCAGCGCTCTTCGCGGAGGCCAGAAACTTGATTGCCTTCACCGGGAAGCGCCGCTCGGCGAGCACTCGCCGCATCAGGTCACCCACGGCACCCGTCGCCCCGACCACCGCCACGTTCACGGACACAGAATCACCCTACCGGAGAAAGATGGCAGCCAGCGAGTCGGGGCACCCACCCCGGGCCAGTCGCCCCACGGGAAGAATACGGAATTCCGGCATGGTTCACCATGCCGAAATAGCCCTGACCACATCACTGAGACAGGAACCCGCTGAAGCTGTCC
>PLDW01000440.1 GCA_003136315.1 Gemmataceae bacterium
CGGCAAACTTGGTAACTACTGACAATGATAATCATCAGTTCGTTCAGAGAGCTTGAACCGTTTGGGCTCATCATCCTGACGGGCGAGGCGTGCGGCCTTGGCTACCGGATTCTGTTCGACGTGACGGCCGCGGGGAAGAAGGTCGTCGAGAAGTGCTTCGGAATTCCGAACATGACGTTCGCCGAAGCTTGGAACCGCGGGACAGCGGAGACACCGCATGTCGGCTCGATCATGCTCAGCCAGGAGATGCTTGTACCGCTTGCCGTCTTCGCGTGCCTGGAGAACGGCTGCACCGAAGCCTACCGAATGGACGACTTCGTAATCGGCATCGAGGCGGGTGATCCGGCTGACAAGGCAGTCCAGATGGAACAACTCTACCGCGTCCAGCGGGTCCGGCGGTTTCGTTACGCGGGCACTGCTGGCGACCGAAACGTTCACCAGATGACCGGTCGGGTTGAATAAGGTTGTCCAGAGGTTCTGCGTCGCCCGGAACCTCTCAGAGTAAACAAGAGAGGGGCGGGATGTTCACCCAAAGGGGCAGAAAACCCGTTTGGTGCTATCCTACGAACAGCTTCAATTCTGGTAGGACCAACATGTCGGATTCGACCGTTGTTCGTATTCGGATCGATACCATCAATTACTCCCCGCGGCCAATTCTGGTTCAGTTTACCACGAACGAGTTGTCTTCGCCCTGGGGTGATCTTCCTCGGTGAGGCTCTAAAATGCACGACTGGCGAGCACCCGGCCCGTGGGCTTGACCCACTCAGCATGATGCTCAATCGCAATCGATGCCGAGAAACGAAGCGGCTGAGAAGGCCCAAGTGGCTGAATTTGCTGAAATAAATCCTGGCCCGATAAGACCAGTTATCGGGCAAATCGAACCCTCAACTATTGAGCGAAGATTGGCTGGCAGATTTCAGGTAAAGGGGAGCCGACCACCGAACCGGCCTGAGTTCAAAACACACAGGTTGCGGGAAATACTTGGCGAATTACCATATGTCATAACTCACAGCTTGAAAATGGTTGGTGGCAAGCGGAAAGTGATCAATCCAGGAAGCCATCCAACTCCTGGCGAAGTCGTGCGAGGACGCGGTAAGTGGCAACATAGACATAGCTGGGGCTAACCCCGAGCCGGCGCGCCACTTCAGGAGCGGAAAACCCCTCGACAGCATGCTCCCAGCAGGCTTGCCAGGTTTGCGGCTGAAAATCGGTGCGCATGATCTGAAGCGCCCGCCGGGCGATGTAAGAGTGATACTCCTGGTCGGCAAAGATCTCCTCAAAGCTTGGCACCACCGGATCTTCCGGATCTCCTCCCGTTTGCTCGGTCGGCCGACTCATCTGGCGGCGCAAACGATCTTTCCAGAGATGGCGGAGAATCGTTCGGAGCCAGCCCCGGAAACTCCTCTCAGGGTCGTATTCGAACGTGGGGAGTTTGCGGACGAGCAGGAGGAAGGTGTCCTGCACCAGATCGAGCGCATCGTTTTCCGGCACGCCCTGGCGACGAGCGCACCGATACAGGAAAGGCGAATAGAGCCGGACGAACCGCGTCCAGGCCTCCTGGTCATCGGGCTGGCGGAGTTTGCGGAGCAGGCTGACGGGCGTTGTGGACATGTCGAGCCTACCGCGCTCTATGGGCTTGGGGAAACCAAATGGGACACAATCGACTCACCCGAGTCAACGATTGGGTCGAGTTCGGACCTCGATCTTTCGTATTTCCGGTGCAGGACCAGAAAATTGTCGAATCCCGACCGCACCCGGTTGCGATGGCGAGGGGCTCACGAAGAATGCTGTGGGCTTCCCATTCACTCGGGTGAGGATGCGGCGGTCGCGAACGCTCACCTCCAGGGTGAACCACTCGTTGGGTGGCGTCCCCGCTTCGCGAACCTCGACTCCCCAGCCACCACGATAAACCACCCCCCCGGATTGAGCGACCTCGTGGCCCATCGCGATGATCCCGACCTCGTGGTTGACTGGGCCGTTCGGCACCAGTGGAACCGGCTGATGGAAAGACACCCGGTGGTGGCTGCCTGCTCCTGGACGGCATTCAATGCGCAGATCAAAATCTTCCAGGTCTGACCGCTCGGAAATCAGATGATCCGGCGGCCCATCGGGGCGCAACACGCCTTCGCTCACCACCCATTTCGTCTGGCTTCCTGGCGCCGTGCGCCAGCCCGAGAGATCCTTGCCATTGAAAAGGGGTTGCCACTCACCCGGTGTGTCCGAAGATGGAGTAGGGACTCGCAGGATCGTTGCGATGCCACTCGAATCGACTCCCACCAAATGACGCCCATCGGGTGCAAACGCCAACCGCTGAAGGCCGATTTCCCAGAACGCATCCCAGAGTGGCAGTCCCGACTTCGTGTCCCACACTTGAATCGCTCGGTCTTCCAGGCACGCAGCCAGTTGATGCCCATTCGGGCTGCACGCCAGGGCCGTTATCCGACCAACATTCATCGCAATTGGCGCATGGGCTTCCGAGCCGGTCGTAAGGTCGCACCGGTTCCAAATCCCCCCCCACGAGCCGCCCGTGTAAAGCCAACGCCCTCCGAGGTCGAACACCAGCCCGGAGGGATCGGGAAAGTCGAACGTCACCCGGGGAAGACCGCTTGCCACCTCCCACAGGCGGACTGTTCGGGCCCCCACCGCGAGGGCTCGACTATCGGGGTGAAATGCAAGAGCACGTGCGGCGTGATGGGGATGGCAGATCGTGCGAATCTTCTTTCCGCCCACTTCCCACACCTCAACGAACTCATTCCGGGCAGCTGCAACGTACTTCCCGTCCGGGCTGATCGCGACATGACGTCCTTGATCAAAAGGCACTGTCCAGACTGGCCGCCCGGAGGAAACCTCCCACACTCGCACCGTGCGCGAGTCCAGGCTCACGAGTTTGTGGCCTGCCCCGCCAAATGCGAGGTCGCGGACGGTTTCTCGCCCCTCGAACAGGCCCACCAGCCGGGGCTGCGGCCCCTCGATTCGTGCCAAGAAAACCGTTCCGTCCGAGTTGCCCGTCGCTAAAGTCTTCCCATCGGGGTGAAGAGCCACGGCCTGGATTCCCGTCGTCGGCACCGGGAGTGGAAATGTTTCGGCCCCGGCGGTCGTGTCCCAGAACCGCAGGCGAGATGGCCGGTCGGGTTGTCGCGTTACCACAGCCAGCCAGTTCTTGTTCGGGACGGACGCCAAAGCGAGTGTCCAGGCACCCAAATACGCGGGCCTGCCGGCTCGCTCCTGTTCTGTTGCCCAAAATCGCAGTGTGCCTTGACTGTCTGCATAAGCCAGTTGCCCGTCTTGGGACCACGCCAGATGACGAATCTCCTCGGTGGGGACGCGGGCTTCTCCGATCCGCTTCCGCGGTGCGATTTCCCAGACCTCCACAAAACCCTCGCGCCGAGCCACTGCGACTTTGGCACCGGAAGGGTCGACCGCGAGGATCGTTGCCGGAAGGCCTTCGGGAGCGACCGGAGGCAGGGCATCGCCTGTTTTCGCGTCCCATCGTCGGATGGCTCCATCCTCGCCTGTCGAAAGGATTGCGGCACCATCGGGTGTCCAGCCAAGTCCCGAAACACGCCCAAAGTGGGCGGCCCACTTGCGAACGACTTGCCCATTTGTTGTATCTCGCAATTGAATCCCGCCGTCCGATGCACCACCGATCGCAACCATCGTTCCGTCTAGGCTCAGCGAGAACACCGCCCCCGGGTCGGGTTCCTGGAAGCGGCATCGCACTTTTCCCGAACCCACGTCCCAGAATGCGATCTCCCCCTGTTTGGTGGCTCCCAGTAGCAAACTGCCATCCCGGCTGAGTTCCAGGACCGTGGTAGGCTTGTCCAATCCACTCAGCCCACCGACCGGCCGTGGGGGCACGGATTCCCAATCGTAGACTGTGATTTTGGCATCACTTGATTCGACCGCGAGTCGTCGCCCGTCGGCAGAAGCTGCCACCGCTTCGATCCCGGTGGTCTGCCACCCCGTTGGTTGCAAGATCGGTTTTCCGGTGTCAGCTTCCCACAGCCGGACGGTGCCATCAATACTGCTGCTCGCAAGTGTCCGGCCGTTGGAACTGAAGACGACATCACTGACCCCTGCGGAGTGCCCACGCTGCACCCAACGAGATTTTCCGGTTGGAGAGTCCCACATCCGTACCGTGCCGTCTTCCTCACCCGCGGTCGCCAGGGTCGCGTTATCCGGGCTGAACTGGAGGCGGCGAGCAGCACCGTCGTGGGCCTTGAAGGTGAGTAAATGTTCGCCCGTCATCGCGTCCCAGAGGCTGACTGTCCCGTCGCTGCAAGCTGTGGCAATCCGTTTGCCGTCAGGACTGAGAGCAACGCCGTACACCGGGTTCTCGTGCCCGGTCAACGTGCAGATCGTGATTCCCGCCTGGGCATCCCAGACGCGAGCCGTCTTGTCCCAACCGGACGTGACGACACGAGTGCCATCGGAACTGATTGCGACCGAGGCCAGTGCCCCTGTATGGCCTTGCAGGGTGACCAGTTGCTGGCCACTGTCAACGGCCCAGACTTTCGCCGTCTTGTCACCTGAAGCAGTTGCCAGACGATTGCCGGCCGAGTTGAAGGCAAGCTGATACACCGCGCCTGTATGACCTGCCAAAACCTGATCTCTGCCAGCCAGCCACACCAATCCGTTTGCGAACCCAACTGCGAGTTCATCGCCGATCGGGCTGTAGGCGACACTATGGGCACTATCCCAGGGGCGGTTTGGAGTTCGAGGAAGCAAGCGGATACGTCCCGCGGTTGAAGCATCCCACTCAATCACACTCCCATCGACCCCAGCTGTCGCGATTTTCTTGCCGCCAGGGTGAAAGGCGATCGACCAGATGACCTGTCCATGCACCAGTCGATTGTCGCCGAAAACCCCTACCAGATCGTGCGGCAAAGCGCCGAGAGACGCAGGAATCGCCGTGCGGTCCAGAGCGTCGTAAGCCGATGGTCCGGAAGTAGGTAGCACTTTAACGGGTGGAGTTGTAATGGGCGCATCCGGCGTCTGGGTGGGCGGGGCGTGACGGCTGATCTCCTCCAGCGATGAGTCCACGACTGCGGGACGAGGTTCGTTCAGCCACGCGACCACAGCCGCACCCCCTGCGATAGTCAGGAGACACGCGGCCATCATCCACCGCCTCACGCTCGACCGCGTAGCAACAGCGGGCTGTTCGGCTCCCTGGGCGATGGTCTGGAGTTCGGTGGCGACCGCGGCGGCCGATCCGGGCCGCTGGTCCGGCTCACGGGCGAGAAGTTGGTTGACCAGTGTGGCCAATTGCGGGGGGATTCCCGGAACCAACTCACTCGTCAGTGTAGGTTGGGTGGTCATCAAGGCGTGCAGGATTGCGATGGGGTTTTCACCTGCGAACGGGAGTTTGCCAGTCAGCAACACGTACAGGACGCAACCCAGGCTGAACAGATCGCTCCGGGCGTCCGTGGGCTTCCCCCGGGCCTGTTCCGGTGCCATGTACTGCGGGGTGCCCAGCAAGGCCCCGGTGCGAGTCAATTTCACTTCGTCGTTCAGGCCGGAAGCAAGGCCGAAATCGAGTAGCCGCACATGGATGCCGTCGCCAAGATTCGACTCGATCCAGATATTGGCGGGCTTGACATCGCGATGAATCACACCCCGGGCATGGGCCGCCGCCAGGCTCTCGGCAACCTGTCGACCGATTTCCACGGCGAGCGGGATCGGCAACGGTTTCCCGCCAACGCGATCATGCAGGCTCCTGCCGTGAAGTAATTGCATGGCCATGAACGGCAGGCCGCGGTCCTCGCCAACGTGATAGATGGGTGGAAGCGAGTGATGATCGAGAGTGGCCAGGGCACGGGCCTCGCGCAGGAATCGGAGTCGGTAGGGCGGGTTGGCAGCCAGTGCAGGCCGCAACACCTTGAGAGCGACCCGACGGCGCAAGGCGATGTCTTCGGCTTCGAAGACCACTCCCATCCCGCCCGCTCCAAGCACAGCAAGCACGCGAAACGGGCCAAGCCGCCCGATCTCGTCCGGTGTTTGCGAAGGGGCCAGGAAGTCGTACAGTTCCGGGTTGTCTGGCAGCCCCAGCCACGGTCCGGTAGCGGCCCCCGGTCGAACCTCTGGGTCGACATTTGGGCCGACGATAGGTCGGCCCAACCGCTCCAATAACTCTGCTGGGAGATCGGTCTGAGTCGCGCCCAGGCCTGGCAGGTTCCGGATGGTGCGCAGGCAAGTATCACAGGATCCAATGTGCCGTGCGACGGCCCGGCTGTCTTCTGGCGGTAGCCGTCCCGCATGGTACGCTTCCAGTCGCTCCGACAGCGGACAGGAGATCTCCGTTGGCGTGGCGACAGCATGTTGAGGTTGGGCTGGCTCGCTCATGGGGCTCCAATCCGCAGAACGTACAGCGTACCATTCCCGTTCGCCGTGACCAGATGACGACCATCCGGTGTCAGGGCGAGCGCATTCACGGGCCACGGAAACTGCCACTTCCTGGATCGATTCGGCCCGAACCGCTGGATCACCGTCTTGAGATGGTGCTTGCCCACACTGAAAATGGATTGCCCATCCGGGGCGAATGCGAGCGAGGCTTCCTCGTGCCCCCGTCCCTCCGTAGGCATGGTATAAGTTGTCTTCTGTTTTCTCGTGGCCAGATCCCAGACGGTCACCTGGCCCTTGACCCCCTCTCCACCATGAACGGGCCTGAGCCGACCTTGAGAAACAGCGATCTCCTGGCCAACGGGAGAGAACGCCAGTGACTGGACAGGGCCAACATAAGCCCTGGCGGAGAAGAGTTCTTTCGCCGTGCTGACCTCCCAGACCTTGACGATGCCTTTGATGTCTCCAGCCGCCAGATAACGACCATCCGAAGAGAAGGCCACACTCGTCAATGCATCACCGGACACTCGCCAGGTGGAGGCCGATTTCCAGGTGCGGGTATCCCACAAGTGAACTTCAGGGCCATCAATCGCTGCGATAAATGCGCCATCGGGTGATGCTGTCAGGCTGGCAACGGACTGTCCCTGCTCCTGCACGCTTCTGGTCGCCTGACCTGTCGCAACGTCCCAAAGTGTGATTGTGCCCCCCTGGTCACCCGTGAGCAAGTGGTGCGCATCGGGAAATGCGATGGTTGTGATCGGGTGCTTGCTCACCAACCGCTGATGCATGCGAGCCCCGATCGTTTCCCACAGACACACGATGCCGCCTACATCACGACTTGCGATCCACTTGCCATCAGGCGAGACGACGACATCCTCAGCCGGACTCTGGTGTCCCTGCGTCGGGTTCAGCCGTTCGCCACGGGCCACATTCCAAATCTGGGTGAGGCCAAGATTGTCCCCAGAAGTCAATGTCTGACCATCTGCGGTGAAACTCAGGGTATGAATGCCTCCCTGTCCAACTCGCCCCTGAGGCGCGAGTTCTCGCTGTTCCTTGCCATCAGCCACATTCCAGAGCGAGATCTTACCACGGTCACTGCCAACTGCGACAGCCTTGGCATCCGGGGAGAAGGCCCAACCCCAGGTATCCTCCGGCAACCGGAATGGCGAGTGGAGCACCTCTTTTCTGGATGCCACATCCCAGAAATGAACTCCGGTCTCGTTCCACATCGCCAAAGACTTGCCATCCAGCGTGAACCCCGCGTGGTAGCCCCAACGGTACTTGCCACCGTGATCCAGATCTCGGAATTGATCGGTCGTTGGATCCCAAAGTCGCAGAGTCGCCTTCTCTCCCGCCTTCGTTCCCTTGTCGTCTGATGCCATCCGAACGGCGAGAATCGTTCGTAGATCGGGTGTCGCGAGATACGCGGAAGGGGTCGGGTCCAACGCAGGGTTCGCGGGCTCGTCAAGTCGAGCGATTGAGGCCCCACGACGGATATCAACCACATCGACAGCGGGGGTGCCATGAAGATTGATGATTATAAGATGATCACTAGCGGATGAAAAAGCAGTATAAATTACATACGGGGAGCTGATTTCATGCCGAACACGTCCGGTCTCCGTGTCGAACACCTACACACGGCCCCAGGTTCCGACCGCCGTCATCATGCCGTCAGGTGAGACTGCATATGTGTCGGTAAATCCTTGCCAATATGGCTTTGTAAAGACCGCTTTCTCCCGTCCAGTCGCTCGATCCCAGAGGCGGAGGACATGGGTATAACCGCCCCATTCACGGCCGCCGGAGGCGACGGTTTTGCCGTCGGCTGTGATCGCTGTGTAAACAACCGGCCCGCCGTGCCGCCAGGCATGTTCGCCCATCACGGCGACCAAGCCGGCCGGTTGCCAGTCGTAGCGCTCGACGGCTGGGATGGTCTCCGCCTTCAGATCGTCGAAGGGAGTTCGCGGACGTGGTGGGATGGCCCGTTTGGCTTCGGTCGGTTGGCCATTCGCAACCGGTCCATCGGGAAGTTTAATCTGAAGGTGGCCTTTATCATCCACCACCACCTCGCTCCCGTCGTGTCGGCGGACCGTATACTCCGGTGAATTTATCAGGGTGGCCTTTATCATCCACCACCACCTCGCTCCCGTCCGGGACTTCTACACGCTGGCCACGGACGATGAGTACGACCCCACCCACGACCAATGCTGCGGCTGCAAAGAGTCCCAGTGTCGCGACCAGGAGTCGTCGCCGGGGCCGAGCGAGGTGCTCTTCGGGCTGAGTCTGTTGAGCGGGCACAGAAGGCGGAGGTGCGATGGTCTCCGCAGCGCCCCTGGCGAGGCCGTGTTCGACGGCATCCAGTTGGTCCGCGACCTCCCGGGCGGAGCCCGGCCGTTTCGTGCGATCCTTCTCCAGAAGTCGCATGATCAGGTCCGATAAGGCCGCGGGCACAGCGGGATTGCGAGCCGACGGAGGAACGGGCGTATCGACAGCGAGCCCAACCAGCACGCTCATGGTGTCGGATCCGGGGAACGGCGGCTCGCCAACAACCATGTGGTAAAGTACGCTCCCCAGGCTGAACAGGTCGCAACGGGTGTCGACCGTCCCACCCTGCGCCTGCTCGGGAGCCATGTACTGCGGCGTACCGAGGATCAGGCCACTTTGGGTCAAATGTCCGGCCGTTCCCACGGCCTGCGCTAGACCAAAGTCGAGGAGTTTCACGCGGTCGGAGGAGGCTGATGTTTCCGGGTCAGCCTCCAGCCAGACATTGCCGGGCTTGATGTCGCGATGGATCAGGCCCCTTCGGTGAGCCGCCTCCAGGCCGAGGGCGACCTGTCGGCCGATTCGGATCGCCCGGAGCGGTGCGAACTTGCCCTCACTCGTGAGAAGTTCTTCCATCGTCGCGCCTTGCAGAAAGGGCATGACGAGGAAGGGAAAGCCTCCTTCCTCACCGACATGATAGATGGGCACCACGTTGTCGTGGTTCAGCGCTGCCGCTGCCTGGGCTTCGCGTAGAAACCGCTGACGGGCTGATGCACTGGCCGCGAGGGCTGGACGCAAGGCTTTGACGGCGACCTGGCGATTGAGTTTAGTATCACGAGCGAGGAAGACGACCCCCATCCCACCCACACCGAGCACTCGCTGGACATAAAAGGAACCCAGACAACCCATCTCATCGGGACCGACTGCTGGCGCGAGGAAGGAGTAGTCCTCCTCCGTGATTCCGCCCACAGTGCGCCCCACTGCGGGGGCCCCAGGGGTGACCGACGGAGGCAGTGTGGCTGCTCCCCAAGACGCCATGCCGAGACCCAATGCCGCTAATCGGCCGACCACCTGCTCCTCGACATGGGCCAGCATCTGGTCATCGTCTTTCGGTGCCTCTCGCAAGGCCCGCAACAGAGCGTCGTCGGGTTGCAGCCGCCCGAGTACGTCCAGACAGGCCGGACAGTGATCGAGGTGACCCGCGAGGGCCTCGCTTTCCGCAGCCGACGAGAGCCCGAGCGCGAACTTCCGGAGGAAAATCGGGTCAGGACAGATCTGAATCTGGGGCATTGTCTACTCCAATAATCCCAAGCGATCACCCAGTCGCGAGAACGCAGATACCCACTGTTACGGCCCCGTCGTGAAAAGTCATACAGAAAAATCGGGCCAGACGTTCGCCACGAATCATCTGCGACTACGAAATCCTCGGCTGTGGCCGGGCGGCTTTATTGCGACCGGCCCTCTCCTCGATCCAGCCGACGTGCCGCAGGAGTCCACCTCGATAGCTACAGTGGGTGCTGAGTCCCCAGGGCTGGAATTGTTCTCCCACCGTCTATTAGTATTGTGTCCAAGTCGGAATGATGGGTCGGTGATGCTGGAGCAGGAGAAACAGCGCCAAGTGTGTTGCGGAAGTGGTTGGGTTCAGTGCATCATAAAGGACGTTATGATTGACTATTGTCATTTTCATTCATTATAAGAAGTGTTAATTTCAGCAGTAAATGTGACCATCTTCTCCTCACTCTTTGTCACCCTGACGGCCCATACTCCCCAAAGGTTTGTCGAAGGACAACGCCGAGAATGAAGTACCAACGGAGTGACAAATAGCAGGGAAAGAAAGGTGACATTTATCGGGGAAATTAACAGAGAATTAATTTCCGATCAGCAATCAGAGAGGAATAGAAAGGAGGACCGTGATAGGAGAACACGACGAACTGGACGCAAGGATGACCACCTTTGCCCAGACCTTCCCTTCCTTATGGGAAGCACCGGGAACCGTTCGGTGGAATGCCAACACCCTCGATCATTGGGCAGCCAATACCCCGCTCTCACCAGGGGAATTGTGGACTGTGCGGTTTGTGCTGGCGGTGTGGGACGCGAGCCACCCGTGGCAGTGTGGCCGATTCGATGTGATGGAAGCGTTACGGGTCTGGGATCCGAAGCACAGGGCCGCGTTCCTCGCATGGGCGAATGACCCGTGGTGGCCGTGATCTCAAGCGGCCTCACCAATGCCGACGAGTTGATCTGCCCAGCCAGAGGAGCCGCTCTCCCTCCTGCCCTCATTCGGGCCGGTCCACGCGCTGCGGAAAAGTTCGTCGAGTTCTTCACGGCGGCAATCCGAAACCCGAATACCCGGCGTGCATATCACCACGCTTCGTTGAAATTCTTCGATTGGTGGGGTGCGGTCGGCCTTCCCTTGGATCAAATCCGGCCTGTTCACGTTGCCGGATACATTGAGGCCCTTGGCCGGGAGATGTCGGCCCCAACGGTCAAGCAGAATCTCGCTGCCATCCGAATGCTCTTCGACTACCTCGTGGTTGGCCAGGTCGTCGAGATTAACCCTGCGGCCGCCGTCCGCGGACTAAGCTACTCGGCGAAGAAAGGGAAGACCCCGGTTCTCGACGAGGACGAGGCCCGGACGCTCCTGATGAGTATCGACTTGACGAGCATTGTGGGCCTCCGCGACCGGGCCGTCATTGGGCTGATGATCTACACCTTCGCAAGGGTCGAAGCGCTGGTCGCGATGAACGTCGAGGACTACTACCCCCAAGGTAAGCGGTGGTGGGTGCGGTTGCACGAGAAGGGGGGGAAACTCCACGAGGTACCGTGTCACCACAAACTCGAAGAGTTCCTCGACACCTACCTCGACGTTGCCGGGCACCGGCAGGTCAGAAAGTCGCCACTATTCCGCACCGTGATCGGCAGGACGAGGAGGTTGAGCGAGAGTCGGATGACCCGCGGAGACGTGTACCAGATGGTGAAGCGACGAGCGGCAGACGCAGGGATCGAGACCGCGATCGGGTGCCACACCTTCCGGGCGACCGGAATCACCAATTACTTGTTGAACGCTGGGACTCTGGAAAAGGCCCAGGCACTCGCCAATCACGAGTCGGCGAGGACGACAAAACTTTATGACCGACGTGACGATAAACTTTCGCTCGATGAGATAGAGCGAATTACGATTTAGAAACTGTCCGACATCTCTTATTAAACTGGACTGCGATGTGGGCCCTTCGGCTCGCTCCATACTGCTCACACTCCGCAATTCGTCGAGCAGCCCTGCTGCTTCATAGGTCTCTCTCGCGTTGCGCGGAGAAGGCGTCGAAGTCGTAATCCGGCAACTCCTCTCGCGGGTAGCACTTCCGAATCTGACGTGGCTCGACTCTCTGCAAGCGGAGTACAATGGGAAGGGTCTTCCTGCGCACGAATACAGACATCGCGAGCAGCTCCGGCCATGATTGACTTCCGAACAATACGAGCTGTCCGCGGGACGCAGCACAACGGGTTCGAAGAGCTGTGCTGCCAGATCGCGCGGGGCGATGGACCACCCGGCGGACGGTACATCCGCAATGGGACGCCAGACGGCGGAGTCGAATGTTACTGGGTGAAACCTGACGGCAGCGAGCATGGTTTCCAGGCCAAGTACTTTTTCGACCTTGGTGAGTCTCAGTGGGCACAGATGAACAAGTCGGTCGAGACAGTTCTTGAGACGCATCCACGGCTCACCCACTTCACATTCTGCCTGCCGATTAACCTGCCCGACGCCCGCATCCCGAAGAAGAAGTCCCAGCGCGACCGGTGGAACGAACATGTTCAATCCTGGCGACAAGACGCATCCGTGCGGGGGCTCACGGTCGAGTTTGAACTGTGGGACGAGACGCAACTGATCGACCTGCTCTCACTTCCCGTCCACGCCGGCCGCCGCTGGTTTTGGTTCCGATCAGCGGAGCTCTCTCCGGATTGGGTACGTGCTCATGTTGCCGAGGCACACGCCGGGGCCGGGCCCAGATACACGCCGGAGGTACACGTCGAGCTACCGATGGCGTTGAGATTTGAAACGCTCGGCCATACCCCGGAATTCCAGAATAGATTGCGTATCGTCGCCCACACAGTCAGGGAAGCGTTCGAACAGCTGGTCACTAGAACTGCGTCGGGCACCTGGGCAATGCCAGGAGTTGATGACGCAATGCCCGCCTTAATTGACGGGCTAAGAACAGCTATTAGTGGGCTCACCCAAGACCCCCCGAGTGTTCCGTCTCGCCCGATCTCCGAGTGGCTTGCAGACGCCTATAAACTGACCCGCCGTGTTGATGACGCCATTCGCGAAGCACGCCGGAACAGCACGCGAACAGAGCCCGCGGATGCGAGGCGTTCCGACACAGACCCATCCAGGTATCAACAGCATTGCGTCGACCGCTGTGAGAGAGCACTCAGCGAATTCGCGCGGTTCGCGGAAGCCACGTCCTTGGAACTCGCGACACGCCCGGCTTTGCTAATCACTGGCGAAGCGGGAGCTGGCAAGTCGCACCTCCTATGCGACGTGGCTGCCCGACGAGCCGCAGCGGGCAACCCGACGCTGGTCCTTCTTGGCCAACAACTCGGCGGGGGAGACGTGTGGGACCAACTTATCCGTCGCGGCCTCAGGCTCGATTGTACCCGAGAACAACTCCTGGGCGCGGTGTCGGCCACTGCGGAAGTAACGGGGGGTCGCGGGCTCATCCTGATCGACGCGATAAACGAGGCGACAGATACCCACTGGGTGGACGAACTGCCGAGGATACTTGAAGTGATCGCCCGATACCCACGTGTGGGTGTGGCCGTCACGTGTCGGACAAGCCACGTGGACCTATTGGTGCGGGCTGATCTCCTGCCAAGTCGGTTGACGCAGATCGAGCATCGTGGGTTCGCCGGCCGGCCGTTTGAAGCGATCGATACCTTCTGCAGGCACTACGAGATCGAATCGCTGAACGCCCCGCCCCTCACTGCCGAATTCGAAAACCCGCTGTTGCTGAAACTGTACTGCGAAGGGCTCCGCGAGAACGGTCTTTCCCGGCCGCCCAGAGGGCACCACGGCTTGCGGAAGCTCTTCCAAACACTACTGGACGCCGTCAACCGCAAGCTCAGCAGGCCAGAACACTTGGACTATGCGGCGTCGAGTCGCATCGTCCATCGGGCTGTGGAAGCGATCGCCGACGCAATGATCATCGCTGGCGTGGACCGGTTGGAGCGGAGTGTCGCCGACAGATTGCTGGAGGCACTCCTTCCAAGCCGTGGCGGACACTCCCGATCGCTCCTCAGGCACCTCGCGGCCCAAGGCATCCTCTCCGAGGATTTGCATTGGGAGAGTGGGCTGGACGAGCAGACACCCGTTGTAAGATTCGCTTACGAGAGGCAGGCCGACTTCGCCTTGGTAAGCCGCCTCCTCGATCAGCACCTCGACCTACACCACCCGGCCGCGACATTCAGCGGTGTGGGTCGAATGGCAAGTTGGCTGGCGGATGAGTCCGCGGCCCGCAAGAGACGACGGTGGTTACCGGCACTGATTACCCTCGTGGCTGAGAGGACGGGGCAAGAACTTTGCCGGCTCGTCCCGCACGCCGAACACTGGCAGGTTCTCCGTCAGACAGAGTTGGAAGCCCTGCCGCTCCGATCACCCGAGCACGTGACCACGGTGGCCGTTGCCCACATCGAGCGCTGGCTCGATGAGGGACCACACGGCTCGGCACACTACTCGCGCGCCGACGAGGTGTACGAGAGGGTTGTGCAACTCACTGCGATACCAGACCACCCGCTCAACGCGGACTGGTTGCACGCCAGACTGCTTCAACTGCCGATGTCGGAGCGGGATCGAGTGTGGTCGACCTACCTACACCGAGCATGGGCGAGCGAGGAGGGCTTGGGGACGGCCATTGGACGCCTGCTCGCATGGGCATGGCCCGAGGATGCCGAGATCCGTGATCCCGCTCACGGATACGAAGATGAAGTGGTCGAACTCACGGCAAAGACACTGACATGGTGTTTGACGACGCCGAATCGATTCGTGCGAGATAGAGCGACGAAAGCACTGCTGTCGCTGACTCGGCACCGTCTACCGCTTTTAGTCCGCCTCCTGGAAGCATTTCATTTCGTCGAGAACCTCTACTTGACTGAGCGGCTGTACGCGGCCGCTTACGGGTGCGTGCTTAGGTCGAGGGATACGGCTCAGATCTCTCTCCTCGCGCAGCGAGTGTTCGACCTTGTATTCGCCGCCGGACACCCACCCGCGCACGTCCTGCTCCGCGACTACGCGAGAGGGGTTGTCGAGTGGGCGCTCCACAACGGGTGCAGAGTCGAAGGGGACCTCGCCCTCATTCGCCCGCCGTATCGGAGCGACCCACCACCCGAGATCGCACCTGAGTGGGACGAGTTGCGGGAGCATTACAGTAGCACGGAGTACGTCGGGCTTATCATCTCTTTGTGGCCCGACAGCGGGGATTTCGCCCGCTACGTGCTCGCTTCCAATTCCGATGATCGGGGCCTTCAGGCATGGACCGACCGACCCGACCCGTTCACGGAACTTCACCGTCTTGATGCCCTGCGGGTGACGTTACCTCAGCCACTGGCCGCGCGATGGTACGCAATCAACTTCCCCAAGATTCGCATCCGCGAGTTGCTGCGTAAACCGCCGAGGTCCGATTGTGACGGGAGTGGCGAAGAAACGGGCACGGGGCACGAAGACGGCGAGTATTTCGATTTTGGCAGCCCCGAGGTCGGAGAGACCACAGAGGAGTTTTTCGCCTCATTGTCACCTCCAGAAAGAGACCTACTTGAGCGGCACATCGCTGCCAAGGATGCATGGCAAAGGGAGTATGATGCCACTCACACCGCTCGCCCGGATCTGGTCATGCAGGGAGATCTTCCGTGCCGGTGGATCTTTACCCGAGTGCTCGAACTTGGGTGGACGCCCGAGCGGTTTGCCAACTTCGACAAGGAGGCTGACACGGGGTACGGTCGTGAAGCTCGGAAGCCGGAGCGAATGGGCAAGAAATACCAGTGGCTCGCTTACCACGAGCTTTCGGCCAGGGTGTTTGACCATCGGCCGATGCGGCATGACGCAACGACTGGCACCGTGAGCTATGTGGGTCCGTGGGAGCACAACTTTCGGCAGATCGACCCTTCTTGCTTGCTCACCAGACCGGCTCCCGTGTGGGACGGCCATCCATGCTGGTGGGCTCCCCTCCTCCACCCACTCACGCCCGCAGAAGGAATGACAGACGAAGACTGGGTCCGCGACTTAAGCTCTCTTCCCGACACGACTCTTCCGCTCGTTGTTAGAAATCCGTCCGACTGCTGCAGCTGGCTCAGCCTGCGGTCGTCGATCAGGTGGGAGCAGTCCCCCGCTGACTTGGTACGGTTGGGCCGGACGACCCGGCGGCTCCTCTCGTTTACCGTCGCATCTGTCCTGCTCCGCCGAGCTGACCAAGATCGCTTTGTCGAACGCATGTCTCGGGAAGACTGGGACGGTACGGACGTGAGCACGATGGACGTGTACGAGCAGTTCCTCGGTGAGTTCTGGTGGGCACCGAGTTTCGCAAAGTTTACACACGACGCTGCCGCCGGATTTGACCTCGCGGCAGTTGATGACAATACGGCGTTGCGGCAGGTTCGCGACATTGATGTCCCGGTCGTACCCACAGTCATGCAGTATCTCGGGGGATCGAACGGTTTCGACTGCTCGCATCCCAAAGAGGATGCTCCAGGTGGCTATATCCCGGCGATTTGGATGGCCCGTCGACTCGGACTGAAATGGGCAGGACGACAGTTTGAGTTCCAAGGGCCGTCTGGTCAAATCGTTGCCTTCGACCCTGCCCACTCAGGGGTCGGTCCCGAGTCGTTTCTCGTCGAGCAGAAGACGCTAACAGCTTTTCTCAAGGCAGAGTCACTCTCACTTGTGTGGCTCGTCATCGGCGAGAAGTTGGTTCTGGGTGGCGACATCACCGGCGACCCCGGGACAGGGCACCTGCTGTTCCGCCGTCTCTACACGGCTTCCGGGGCCGGAGGGGCTGCCCTCGTCTCCCAGAGATCAGTACACTTGCGCCGCAATGGAGAAACAGAATTGGAATAGCGGACAACATGCACACGATTTAACCAAACCCTCGGGTTCCGAGTCCCAAGCCATCCGAAAGGCAGATCCTCACTAGGGTGTGAGTTCAACTGGTAACTCGTTAGCACATGCTCCGCACCGTCAATGGCTTTGGCATTGCGGTTGAGTTCGACGATTGACACACACGAGATAGACTTAAGGACAACCTGCTGGAGGCTTTTGACGTACTCGCCTGTCCCGATCGGACCCGGGCGTAAAGGCGACCCAACCCGTGGGTGCATAAAGCAATCGGCCCCAGCACGTTTCAACGGGGGGCCGGTTGGGCTCGCTGTGGGCTGTTTTTTTGCTGACGCTACTTCTCCGAACGCGGGGCCGGGCCACTTCGATCGCCCTGGGGCGTTCCTTCACCACCCGCGTACAACCGACGGCGAAACTCCGCCCGGAGCTGCTCGACGTCGTTCGTGGCTTTCTCTTCGTCTTCCCAGCGGGTCGGCTGTGCGATCCGCGAAAGGAACAGTTCGGTGTTCTGGTCCATCGGTCCCTCCGCTCCTACCCGTTACGCTGGTGACTGGCGGTAGAAGTTCCAGAAGCAGTTGGTGAGCTTTCGGTCTTTTGACACCACTCGGTACACGCATCCCGAAATCTTCTCCTCAAGATACCACATCGAAGGGCTTTCTCGTAGCTCGAATTCGAGCGAGTTCGTCACCACCCTCCTCAGCACATCCGCGCACTGTGGAATCGTCCGCACGACCAGAACCCCATTGGCCACGCCGGTTGCCAGGTTTACCTGGATGCCCAGTGGGTGCGCCACCTTGAGCGTTTTAGCTCGGCGGTCGTAGATCCGGGCCTCTGCGGCTGCGATGATCCGGCAAAGTCGCGAGAGCGCCGCGCCGTGCGCCGCGCGGAACGCGGCGATGGCCCCCGGATCGGGCACGGTGCGCCAGGTTCGGTCGCGTTCAAACTCTTCGATGGCCTGGAAGCCCCGGACGAACACGAAGTCGTCGGCGCTGACCGACTGGGCGAACTGGTCATCGGCATAGAGGACGAACCGTAGCCGATCATGCACTGTTGCCGGGTCTTCGTCGCCGAGTTGGGCAGCCCGCACCGCTAAACTGATGCAGAAAAAGCACACCGACCCCTCCAGCAGAATCCCCGCGCCTCCGCTCTCCAGTTGTCTGCGGCAGGGCTTGTCATGCGCATGAGGGACTTGCCGTTCGAGTTATTCGGTAGCCACCGATTCTCCATTGTTGAAGAGTTTCAAGAAGACTGCGATCCCGGCCTTTTTTGTTCCGTACTAAAGCCGTCGCAGGCCCCGACAAGCTGCCAAGGCCGCTTTCCAAGGGAAGCGGAAGCCTTCGGCCTTTCGCTTGTCTGGGTGAAGGCTAACGCCCCAGCTAACACGGCTTTTTTGCGTTACGGGTACAAAGGCCGCGATGGTCGCGGTCTTAAAAACAACAACAAAGGAGAATCGTTATGACTAACACGAAAGAAACTCAAACCAAGTCCTCTAAACCCGCTTACATCGCCTACCATGTCCGCAACAACAAGGACGAACAAGGCGAATCATTCTGGACCCGCATCGGGGTTGCTTTCCCGCACCAGGATGGGAAAGGCTTCAACCTTCTGATCGAGACCGTTCCGCTCGACGGCAGGATCACCCTCCGGGTTCCTACCGAGAAGACCGAAAAGTCCGAGTAGGACCAATCGGCAACGGCGGGCGAAAGCCCGCCGCTCTTTCTGCGCGGATTTAGCCTCATGGCGATTCCACGCATTTCCCACGATTAGCGGAAAGGATCGGTTGACATATCAGGTCACCCGTGACAGTTTCCACCACTTTATTCTCATGCGTCTTTTTATTTCTGGAGCGACCGCAACAATTCGTCGCCACCTCGACCGCGAACGCCTCGGTTTATTGTTGGTTCCGGATGCCGGAAACTCGCCGCAAGTGGCGCTGCCTCTGGGCCTGCCGTGGGCAGCGGACAATGCCGCATTCTCGGGGTTCCGGCCCAAGGCGTTTTGTGGTCTCCTCGCCAGGATCAGTGGACATCGGGACTGCCGCTTTGTCGCCTGCCCCGATGTGGTCGGAAATGCAGTCGAAACGCTCCGGCTCTTTCAGACCTGGGCACCCATCCTTCGGGCGCTCGGGTTGCCGGTCGCGCTCGTCGGCCAGGACGGACTCGAACACCTGGACATCCCTTTGCAACAGATGGATGCCCTTTTCATCGGCGGGTCAACTGACTGGAAACTCAGTCCCGGTGCGGCATCGATCATCTGCGAGGCGAAGCGGCGATCACTGTGGGTTCACATGGGACGAGTGAACACGCGACTGCGATTCCGATACGCTCACCGACTGGAGTGCGAAAGCGTCGATGGGTCTGGTTTCTCGCGGTGGCCTGAGCAACGAATCCCACTTGCGATCCGTTGGATGGCTGAAGCGGATGGCCGTCCAGCCCGACCCACCTTCCGCTCGTCCACCGACTTGTTCCGTGGCGGAGACCCGTTTGCCGCCCGCGGTTGGAGTGTGGAACACGCCGAGCGAACACCGTCTGGATACGTCGTCACCGTGCGGTCGGGTGAAGCAATACCCAGGTGCCCCCACTGTGTGGAGAGTTCGAACGTCCCGCCATATCGACACGGTCACCGCTCGCAGATGATTTGGGACACTCCGCGGAATGGTACACCGGTCAAACTGATTTTCCGGCGGACGCGTTTCCGCTGCCAGGACTGCGGTACGGTCTTTGGCCTCGGGCGAGTCGGTCTCTCGACTCGTTTTCCGGTCACTGTCGATCTCGCGAAGTGGTTGGATGAGAACGCGGCGGTCGCCACGCAAGGCGAGATGGCAAGACAGATCGGCGTTTCCGATCGCACTGTTCGCAAATGGTTGAGAGGTCTGAAGGAATCACTTGATCGAGACCGTTCCGCTCGACGGCAGGATCACTCTCCGGGTTCCGACTGAAACGACCGAAAAGTCCGAGTAGGACCAATCGGCAACGGCGGGCGAAAGCCCGCCGCATCTTGCGCGCGAGTGACGATGGCTTCTATTTTTCGCACTCCTTCACCTCGATCCGCGTGACCACCGTCGCAGCCGGTGCGGCAGTCGCCTCGGCATAGAGGTCGTCCACCTCCTGAACAAACGCGATCCGCTGTGCGACAACTCCCGCGAACAATGGCCGCAGGTTCCGTCCCGAGATCTGGACCTCGGCAACGGCAAAGTCGAGCAGGATTCCTTTGGTGGGGTTGAACTTCGCCCGCGTCAGGTAACTGTAAGGAAAGGCTTCCGCGTCATCGGTCTTGAAACGCAGCTCCAACATGCATTTCTGGTGGCGATCGACGGAACGAGTCGAGTACGCTTGCTCATCCTCGTTGTCGCTCTCCGGGCTGCCCGGCTCCTCTCGGAGTCCGGTTGCCTCGCTCCTCCTCCCACTTCGAAGTTCCGCCAGCCTCGCCGCAGCGTCGCCTGGCTTCCCACTCTTGTCCTCTTTCATCGCTCTGCCCCTCGGTTCTGTTCTCGTGCGACGGTATCACGGCCGGGGGCGTTGTCACGCTCCTCGACCCGACGTCGCACGAATTGCGCCCGGAATGTTCGCCGGATGTGTTCGGTCAGACGCGCGAGCCGAGAGGGCTGACGCTCCGCTGTCGGCTTTGTGGTCGCCGCCAGCTCGGTCGCACTCATCCGCGCTGAGGACCGCCCGACGGCATCAAGGAGTTCGCCCTTATCAGTGCAGAAGATCGTCGCCGATTCCCGCCCCCGGCTGACGGAGACGTAAAACTGTTCCTGCGAGGCCGCCGCGAAGGACTCTCGCCCCACCGCGACGAAAACCCGATCCACGGTTTTTCCTTGGCTGGCGTGCGAGGTGGTACAGTAACCGTGCGCCAGGCAGCCGTAGTCCTTCGGGACCACCAGGCCACTATCCAGCACGATGTTGCCGCGACGGTCGAACGCGACCACGCTGTGCAGGCTGCCATTGACCAGCCGTCCCTTCCCGTCCACCGCAGTTCCGTTTTGCGCCAACCGGACGCGGTCGCCAACGGCAAGAGGGAGATCCCTTCGTTCAAAGACATCGAACCGATTCGCCGCATCGAGCGGGAGGAGCGTCTCCGCTTTGTCCTTGTCCCGCTTGATCAGCACCCGGCCCTGACTGTCCTTTCCGATCACGAGGGCCGACTCGCCTTTCTGGAACCCGCCCTTCGCATTCTGGTGGAAGCGCACAACGTCCCCGGGCTGGTAGTTGGCCGCATCCTTCCGCATCGCCTCCGTCATCCCATGCGAGACAAGCTGGGTAAATGTCCGCTCCCGGCCCCGCAACTCCCCCGAGGCTTTGAGGCCCTCGCGGATGCGGGCCGTCGCTTCCCTCCCCTCGGCGTGGGTCGGGGCGACGACCAGAGCGGATTTCCCCTCACGGCTTGCGGTAAGGTAGCCAGAGGCAAGCAGCTCGTGCCGCTCTGAACCGGCAACCTCCCGAATCGCTCCCATGCGGTCCAGGCGCGTAAAGCCAGTTTCCAGGTCGCCACTCGCGAGTGCCTCGACCGCTTGTCGGTACTCCCCCTGCTGTCGGCGGATGTCGCGGACTTCCGCGGCCTCGATTCCCGCCTGCGTCTGGAGAAGCCGGAAGGAGTCGCCGCGCGGAACGCTTGAATGCTGCCTCGAATCGCCCATCAAGACCACGCGGGCATCCTGTTCCTTGGCGATGCGGAACAAGGATCGCATGTCCTGAGTGTCAAGGAGCCCGGCCTCGTCAACCCAGATCACTTGGCCCCTCACCTTCACTTGCGTCGGAGGGTCTACGAGGAGTTTCGCGACCGTCTCCGCTTCGAGAAATCCTTCCTTCCTGAGAACGCCCCGGGCCGCCTCGGTGGTGGGCGCGAAGACGTGGACAGCAGAGCCCCTGGCCTCGATCTCGCCGGCTGCGGCTCGAAGCAGGGTCGTCTTACCGGTCCCGGCCGCACCTCGGATCAGCATCACCCGGTCGGCAGAGGTGAGGACGTGCCGCACGGCTTGCGTCTGGTCACGGTTCAGCTCTTTGGGGGCGAACCGCTCACTTGTTGCAGCTAATGGCTTGCACGTCCCGCGGCCGTCCCGGGCGAATGCCACGGCAGCAGCTTCCTCGGCCAGAACCTCGCGGGTGGTGACGAAATCGCGTTCGTTGTAACGCCGCCGAATGACCTCGTCGCGGCCGGAGAAATCCCGTTTCGCGTCTTCGATGCGGACCGCTCCGTAACCCCTCAAGAGGGCCGTCGCCAGGATTTTGCGTTCTTCGACCACGGAGGACCGCTCGAACCCGTGGCCGATGGCGTGATCGACCGCCTGGGCCGCCGAGACCGGTGCTTCCCGCGGAACCTGCCGGCGTGTTAGCACCTCTTTCACCGCACGCCGTTCCTCTTCCGTGAGCCGTCCCTTCCATTCCGCCCGCAGGGCGTCCAGCGACTTCGACTCACCTTTCTTCTCTCGCGTTTTAGCCCCAAGCTGCGATTTCTCCTTCGCATCGGAGATGCCCTTTTCCCGGGCCAATTTCTCGACCACCGCGGTACGGCGGGAGAATTTGTCGAGTATCTCTCTCTTGACCCCTGCGACCTCCCAGCCGGCTTTCGTGCGCTCAATCGTGAGCCCAAGATCCGCGATCCCCTTCGACAGGCGGGCATGGAATGCGGCCTCGAAGTACGGGGCGTCCCGCACCACCTCGCGGAACTGGGCCGCTTTCCATCGGGTCTCTTCCGAATCAAAGGTGGCGTTGAAGGTGAAGCAGTGGGCGTGCAGGTGCGGATCGGGAACCCCATCCACCGGCCGGGCGGTCAAGTGAATGAACTCGGCATAGACCAGGTTGCCGGTCAGCCGCTCGGTATTCTGCCCACCCTGCCGCACCCGTGTCTTGACGTCGCCTTCGAGTTCCTGCATGGTCTCCCGCACTGCCGACTGGAAGGCCGCGAGAATGCGGTCGTCCCGAGTCAGCGTGTAAAGGAGCGAGAGGGACTTCGGGGCATGGAAGTTGAAGTCGTAGCCGACCGTGCGGTCGCGTTTCGATCGCGGAGTCAAAGGGGTGCCGGATTCGGGATTCCGGTTGTCGCAGAGAGCGATAAACGCCTTGCCTCCGACCTCTCCGACCAGGCCGAGCCGCTCGGCCCCCTTCCCTCCCCAGCGACCGATGATGGCATCCTGGGTGTAATAGTCCTCTCGCGCCAGCCCTTCTTCGAAGTAGCTCTTGGCGCCGGCAGCCGATCTTTGCTGGTTGATCCTCAGCATGCCCCATGCTACGCGGGGCAGAGTGAAGAGTCAGAGATAATGGGTACTGACATCTTCCCTATGCGTTGCATAGGCGTTGCCCGTGACCAGAAAGCCACTCCAGATCCCCCTCCGGATCCTCCTCGCCTCCGCTCCGCAACGCGTCGAAACGCCAGGCGTTTCCAGCGACTGCCGCAGTTTCTGCAGCAAGTCCGTCGCAAGAAAAAAAGACCTGCCTCAAAACCTGCGGCACATTTTTGAAAATCCGACCCGAGCCAGCTTGCCGGACAGCCAGCATGTCAGCCTGACAGCCGGCTGACTGTCCTACCAGCAAGCTGGCAAGCAAGCCGGGTAGCATGTCATCCGGCTGGCCGTCCTGTCGGCTGGCTAGCTGTCCTACCAGGAGGCTGACAAGGCGGCCGGGTGTCCTGTCATCTGACCTGTCAGACGCTCGGCTGTCTTTCCGTCTTGCTGTTCGGCTGGGCTGTCGGCTTGTCAGTAAGACGGCTTGCTGTCTTGACAGCTTGCTGGCTGTGCTGACCGCCTGCTGGAAGGCCAACCAGACGTATTGCTTGCCAGTCGCAAGAAATTCTGATATCCGTCAAATTAATGATAATCGTCGTAGCTAACTCCAAAGGCGGAGTGGGGAAGTCCACTATCGCAGTCCACCTTGCCGGGTACTTGAGCGAACAGGGCTACTCGGTCACTCTGGCCGATTGCGACGCTCAAGGGTCATCATCCGAATGGATCGCCGAGGCCGTGCCGAATGTGAAAGCGGTTCGGCTGACCAGCCCCGACGAGATCCTGAACAAATTGCCGAGTCTCGGAAAGGAAGCGGACTTTGTGATAGCCGACGGACCGGGCAGCGATGCCGAGACCAGCCGGGCGTTACTCCTTCGAGCGGACTTCGCCATTGTGCCGTGCAAAGCATCGATGCTGGAGGTGAGAGCGCTTGCCCAGGCAACCGAGGTTCTACGCCAATCCCAGAGCATCCGTAAAGGGCATCCGAAGGCTATCATCGCACTCAGCATGGTCGGCAAGAACTATTCACTTACCCGGGATATGAAGGATGCGGCTATGAAACTCGACCTGCCGCTCGCCAGGACCGCCATCGTTCACCGCCAGATCTACGCTGATGCGCCCGGTCAGGGCTTGCTGGTCAGGGGATTCGGGGCAAGGGGCCGGGAAGCCGGCGATGAGATTCGGTCCCTGTTCCGAGAAATCTTGCCGAAACGCAAGGCGAAGAGCAGGCGAGCTTCAAAGAAGCCCACTCGATCCTCGAAGAGGAAGAGGTAGGCATGGTCAAGCGCCGCCCACTGGCCGCGGGCCTGAACTCTACCCCGAAGGCAGACCCGGAAAAGGAACAGGCGTTCGTCGATGACGCGAAGAAAGCGAAGAAGGAGCCAGCGAAGAATGGACCGAAGCCAAAACCGAGGCCGACAGAGCAATCCGCGACCCCGCCGAGAACGCCGGAGGTTCAACCCGAGCAACCGGCTGGTCAACCTCTTGGCCGTTCCCGACTCTCCACCCAACTTCGTTCCGATTTAGGTGCGGCCTTGAAGCGAGCATCCCTGGAACGGCAACTTGCTGGGCAAACCCCCAACACCGTTCAGGACATCCTGGATGAAGCTTTGGAGCCCTGGCTCAAAAGCCACGGGTATCTGAAATGACCAACACGAAGCACGCTCGCCCCGCCGGGTGCAGTCAACTATGCGGTGGGTGGATCATTACTTTGCCGGCAACGGTTTGCCGTTTACGGTTATGACGCCGGACCGATCGACCCGCTTCATCGCGTACCGGAACCCGGGATGGAGATCGAGCGACTTGATCGCTTCTACCGTCAAGTTGCCGTCCTTGAGTTCGGTGGACAACTTGATTTCGCCACCTCGGGTGGTTCCAACCACCACGAATTGCTTCTCGAAGTCGAGCTTGAGCGGTTTCTCGATCCCCCACCGCTCGATTAACCGATCGTATCCATCCTTGGTCACGATCACCCCGGACGTGGGGGCATCCTTATCCCGAGTATCCTCCGCCACCGAGCCCGTGACCACGTCTGGATCCGGCATGGTCGGGGGATCCTTGCCATCTGCAACGACAAGTCCGGTGACGCAAATAAGCCCGAGCCAGAAGGACAACAAGCACCGCATGACGAACCTCCCCGGCGAAGGCGCTGCCACAGATGGGACGGACCGTCCTTCGTTGGTAAAAGAAACCATCAGCAAATCGCGAGCCGACAAAGAAGCATGCAAGCGCAAATCGTCCCCGGCAGAACGGGAGCCGACGCGATCCACCATCCAGGATATCCACCCTGAGCAGCAGCCAGAGCGGAACCTCGGCCGATCCCCCTTTTCGACCAGGCTGCGGTCGGACATCGGGGCGGCACTCAAGCGGACATCCCTGGAGCGGCAACTCGCCAGCCAGAGTAGGCATACCGTGCAAGACATCCTCGAACTCGTTCTGGAGCCGTGGCTCAAGAGTAACGGCTATCTGAAATAGCCAGTTCTGCCTTATTTCAGGCAGGTGCATTCTTTCCCATAGTCTTCTTTCCTCCATCACCGTCCCTTCGGCCTTCCAGTTCTGGGTCTTAAGCCTCCCGCCGTGTCCCACAAGCTGCCAAGGCTGCTTTTTAGCGGAAGCCTTCGGCCTTTCGCTTGCAGGCACGCTCCATTCACGGCTAGGGCGGCTTTGTTCTGACCCCTGGAAAGGCCATCAATGGGACGGTCTCGAAAAAGGAAAGGAGAAGAAGACTATGTCCAAAAAACACACTCACCCAGCCGACAAAAGTAAGAAAGCCAGGCTTACGATCGCCCAGATCGCACATCACCGCAACGGCATCTGCGGTGCCCCGTTCGACGTGGTGCTCTTCCAGGAGGACAATGCCTGGAAAGTCGGGATCGTCTTCGACCGCGAGTCGTATTGCGCCGTCTTCGGCATTGAGAAGCTCGCCGCAGGCGATATTGCATTCGGGTCCAATTCCTGGCGTGGCGATTGCTACGAGGTCCAGTTGAGGAAATCAATTGAGAGCCACAGGAAAGCTACGCTTGCCGAATTCCTGAAATCAACAGGTTACCAGGGATAAGGGGGCCGCTATGTACTCACCAATCAACCCCTTTTACGCTGCCAGATTCAGCCACTTGACAGACTCCGCGACGGAACCTCGCCAGATCGTCTATGCCAAGCTGCCTCAAGCCCCGATCAACCGGAGCCCCGTACCGGAACTGACCAGCCTGTATCACAATCCAGAACCCGAGCCTTACGGCGACCGGAGGTATCCCGGGAACTGCTCGGGCTACCTCATCCGCGACTTGCTGCGGTATTTCTCACCCCGGAATGTCTTCGACCCATTATGTGCTGCAACACATAATGGGTCTTCTGTGGTCGAGCGGGT
>PLDW01000206.1 GCA_003136315.1 Gemmataceae bacterium
GGGACGACGGTGATCGGCTCGCCGGTGACGGTGAACGTGACGAGCGGATCGGCCAGCAGGAGTTACACACTCCCGGCGGCAACGGCGGGTGGAACGTACACAATCCAGGCTGTGTACAACGGGACGGCGAACTTCGCCGCGGATACCGACACCAGCCACACCCTGACCATCAATGCTGCCACCGCGACGACCTCGGCATCATCGACATCAACAACTTTCAATTCCGCCAGCCAGTCGATCGGCTTGACTGCAACCGTGACCAGTCCGGCCGGGACAGTGAACGAGGGCACAGAGACGTTCACGATCCTGAATGGGACTACGGTGATCGGCTCGCCAGTGACTGTGAACGTGACGGGCGGATCGGCCAGTGTGAGTTACACACTTCCAGCAGCAACTTCGGGTGGAACTGACACGATCAAGGCCGTGTACAACGGGACAGCGGACTTCGCCACCAATACCAACACCAGCCATACCCTGATCATCAACGCCGCCACTGCGACGACTGCAGCACCTTCAACTTCAACGACTTTCAGCGTGGCGGCTCAATCGGTTAGCTTGACTGCGACTGTGACCAGTCCGGCCGGGATGGTCAACGAGGGGACGGAGACCTTCACGATTTTGAGCGGGACGACACCGATCGGCGCGCCGGTGACGGTGAACGTGACGAGCGGATCGGCCAGCGCAAGTTACACACTCCCGGCAGCAACGGCGGGTGGAACATACACAATCCAGGCCGTGTACAACGGGACAACAAACTTCCTCACAGATACCGACGCCGGGCACGCTCTGATCGTCATGCCGGCAGATGCGACGACCTCGGCAACACAGGCATCGGCCGCCTTTAGCACATCGGGACAGACTGTGGTGCTGAACGCGTCGGTCACTAGCCCCGCCGGGATAGTGAACGAAGGGACCGAAACATTCATCGTGAGTGGGCCGTCACTGATTGGTGTCCCAATGACGGTGAATGTCACGAATGGATCGGCCAGTGCGAACTACGCGATCCCGGGCGGGGTTTCGGCCGGTTTGTATACGATCCAGGCCACGTATAACCCAAGCGAGAATTTTATCTCCGACAGCGACTCCAGCCACACTCTGACCATCACCCCCGCCACCGTGACCGCTGCCACAGTCACGAGTACGCCAATCACTGCAAGAAACGTTGGCCAGACGGTTTCTCTTACCACCACTCTGACGAGTTCGACCGGCACGGTATCCGGTGGGACTGTGACGTTCACGGTCCTGAGCGGAGGTGCGACCATCGGGACTCTTGTCACGGCACCAGTCTCGAACAGTTCCGCGACGACGAGTTACCAACTGCCCTCCGGCACGCCGGTCGGGTCATACACGATCCAGGCGTCGTACACCGGCACTTCCAACTACGCCGGGTTCACTGACACAAGCCATACTTTGACGGTTGCCGTCCCACCCCCCAGCTTGATCGGATATACAACCTTCGCGGTCGGGTCGGATGCAGGCGGGCCGTCGACCGTGACCCAGTACAACCCCGATGGTTCCGTGGCAGCCACGATCGATCCTTTCCCGGGGTTCACCGGCGGGGTGCGAACAGCTGTTGGGGACTTTAATGGGGACGGGACCGAGGACATTGCCGTCGGGACTGGGCCTGGCGTAACGGCCGAGGTGAAGGTGATCGATCCGAAGACCGGAGCGGTGCTATTTGACATCCAACCATTCTCAACATTCACGGGCGGGGTTTTCGTTGCGGCCGGGGACATTACCGGCGACGGCAAGGCGGACCTGGTGATCACGCCAGACCTATCCGGCGGGCCACGGGTGGAGATCTACCAGGGCGGGGACTTCAGCGAGATCGACAATTTCTATGGGATTGACGATCCGGGCTTCCGGGGTGGGGCACGTGCGGCGGTGGGAGACCTCAATGGGGACGGTTACGCGGACCTGGTGGTTTCGGCCGGGTACGGTGGCGGACCGCGGATCTCGGTGTACGATGGGAAATCCCTGGCGAGCGGTCAGCAGGTCCATTTGGTGTCGGATTTCTTCCTGTTTGACTCCGCGCTCCGAAACGGTGCCTACGTGGCAGTGGGGGATGTGAACGGGGACGGCTATGCGGACATCATCGGGGGCGCGGGACCTGGAGGCGGCCCACGAGTCTTGATCATCTCCGGGCAAACGCTATTGTCGAGTGGCGCCATTGCAGCAATCAACTCGCCGGTGGCGAACTTCTTCGCGGGCGACACCACGAACCGAGGTGGGATCCGGGTGGCCGCGAAGAACCTGGATGGGGACCAGAATAGCGATGTGGTCGTCGGGGACGGGACTGGAGCGGGCTCTCACGTGACCGCTTACCTGGGTAAGAACCTTTCCGCTGGTTCGACGGCTACGGACTTGAGCTTCGACGCCTTCCCGGGGATTAACGCCGGGGTGTTCGTCGGATGAGATTCTGGAAGTTCAAATGATCTTCATTCTCATTATCACGAGGAAGGTCACGATTTCAGGCCATGATCCGCCAGACTCCTACGTCCTCCACGAGCCGTACGGACTTCCAGAAGCTGTACGCGAAATTGGAGGCGAAGGTGGAGTAATCGGCGGAGACTGGACCGGTCCGCGGGAGAGGAAGTGAGCAGTGGAGAGCAGTCGTCGACGGCTGAATCGCCGAGCCTCAGTGGGAATACGCCTGTCGGGCTGGGAAGGGGAACGGTCGAGCGTTCTACTGGGGTGACACACTGAACGGGGCCGAGGCAAATTGCAACGGCAACTCTCCGTAGGGCGGGGCTGCGAAAGGTTCTTACCTCAGACGAACGTCGGAGGTGGGGAGCTACGAGTCGAAGTCGCCGCACCCTTGGGGGTTATGCGACATGTCGGGAAACGTGTGGGAATGGTGTGAAAATAAGCATAAATATTCTAAAGATTATCTTGTTGTACGTGGTGGTTCCTGGTACGACAGCGCCGGGAGCTGTCGCGCAGCGTATCGCGGCTACGAATCGCCAGATAGCCGCCATTACTACTACGGCTTTCGGGTCTGTTTCCGCCTGAACTGAGTGACTCTTTTCGGCCGGCAAACGTGAGCGGTGAGGGTCTGGGCCGGCCCCATCACGACCTCGGCCCGCGGGAGCGTTCCCCCGGGGGGGTGTTGCTCAGAAGGGAACCGGCTCGATCATCATCATTCCGAAGTCGGGGACTTCCCGGACGGTGACCAGTGAGCCCTTATTCTGGAGGAGTTTCCGGGCTTCCTTTTTCGTCACCAGCTTGAACCCGAGGCCATCGGATATCGGATGCAGTAACCCCGAACTCGCCCGTCGAGTCAAGGCGGGGTCCACGCTGCCGGATGCACTCCGGCGGGCGGTCCCGGCGACCATTGTCGCCAACGGTTGCTGGGGGTCAGAGCGAATACATTACCTACCAACTTCCGCCACGCTTCCCGCTCCGGGGTAATCTTCTGAATTAACAATTGTCAGTGGTGCCACGGTTGGGTAGAGTCGTAAGAATTACTTCGCAACCATGCATGCAGAAAGAATCTCAATGCCAATCGCTGTGGTCTGTAACTCGTGCCAGGCTAAACTCAAAGTCCCTGACGCGGCTGCCGGGAAGACCGGAAAATGTCCTCAGTGCGGTACGGTGATCCTTGTCCCCGCCAGCCAGGCTCCCATCGAGCCTGCGGCCACCGCACGTACCCAACCTCCGCCGGCCCGGAAACAAACGGCCCCGAGCGAACCACAACAAATGCAGGCCACTGCTGCCCCTGCACCCAGACCTGGTCCTGCTGCCCGGAGAGTACCTCAGGGGGAGGGCGCCGACACCCTTGACCCACCGTCCCACCGTGAGAATGTTCAGGCCGACGAGGATGGCGGCCAACAACCACAGGAACTGCATCAGGCATACGAAGAAGTGGACAAGGTCGACCAACCGAAGAAACGCTCTCGCAAGAAAATTGTTGACGAGAATCGACCGAACAAGCGAAAACGCAAAGAAGAAGTATCTTCGCGGCACCAAGAGAAGGCCAACCTGGCAGACTCACAATTATTCGGTGTATCCCAGTGGCGGCTGCGGAAGCAGCCCAAGCGGATTTTGCTCCCGGTGAAAAAGCCGTATCGCTGCGATTTCTATGACATGGATGGCCAGACGCACCTGGGTATCGTCAAGGAAAGATGTAATGCAGTGATGAAGATGCTATTCGGAAGGTTCCCGTTTTTGAATATCGATCTTGAGTTCCGCGACAGTGAGACTGACCCTTTACTCTTTGCTGTGCGTGTCCCAGGCGTTCGTTTCACCGTCAGATCGCTCTTCGCCATTCTGGGTCTGCCCAGCCGCACGGTCGAGGTCGTCGATGCGGATGGGGAACTGGTGGCGTCCTTTGTCATGAAGCTTGCATTCACGGCCAAGTTTCACGTTTACGACGGTAACGACGAGAAAATCGGCGACTTTCGGTTCAGCACATTTGACATGAAAAACAAGCTACCGGCACGAATGATCCTGACATCGCTGGATGGTCAGGAACTGGGCACAATCACGGGCCAGGACCAACTCGACCTCATGAAACAGATCGAATCTGGCAAGAAAGTCATTTTCTCAGCAAAGCTCCTTCCCAAAGAGCCAGACCTTATCGTGTCCCTCAACGCCAATGCTCCCGACCCGATGGTCGCTAAGAAACTCCTGATGGCTGCTGCGATCGCGATGCGGCTATTCAATGTCCACACCATGTTCGACGATAATAAGAAAGTCTAATTTCCACATTATCCCAATCTGATCGACCTGGCTCCCTCGACACATCCCACATCCGTCAGGCGAGTGGTGAAAAACATGGGGTAAACTGTGCGAGGGGAGCGGGGATCCAGCGCACAACGAGCGGTCGCCTTCTCGAGTATCTGCAACCTGTTCGGCCCGGACAACAGCTTCCTGCCCCTGTCGGAGATCCCGCAGGCAGCAGGCCGGACAGTCGCCTCGTTCAAGGTTCGGCGGACCACTCGCCGGAAGATCGGGAAGGGGAAGGACGCGGTCGAGGAAACGGTCGAGATCATTGGCGTGAGACTCGCCCCGAAGCTCCTGGCAACTGAGTTTCTCGCCCGTCGGATCGGGATGTTCGCGCCACGCTTACCGCCGGAAACGTCGATCGAGTTGGATTTATCCGTTCCTTCGGGTGAGCCCGGATAACCCGAACGCGAAGCGGTTGGGAAAACGCGCACAGGTTGGCTGGCTCCAGGCCCGCTGGGTGCGGGCTCACTTTCAGGAGGGCGCGAATCGAGCGGTCGTGAACGCCAACCGCCGCCGAACTGACCAGGTCCGCAACCCTTTACCAAGTCGGTCGTGCTCAGCCGACGAAGATCCCATCACTCAGGTCCGCGCCACCGAATGGACTGAGGAGTTGACCCCCGGTCGGTTCGCTGGTGCTGCCGCTGGTGAACCCGGTCCCCGGATAAATCTTGACCACTCCAGGCATATTTCGACCGGCACCGACCACCACATTCACCTGGTCCCCGACGCCACTGCCCGCAGCCGCCACTCGCACCCCCGAACCATCCGGCCCCAGACCGGTGGGGGTGAAGAGCGCGACCGGGTTGGCGATGGCTGCGACCGCCCCACTGTTGACGATCTGCGCTCCACTGATCACTTCGACCTCGGCCGGCCCCCCCGCACCCGGCCCCAGGATCAAATCCTGCTGGCCATTGCCGAGCACATCACCGATCGCCAGATACGCTCCGTCACGTAAGGTGGAGTTAAACGCGAAGAAATCTCCGATCAAATCATCCGACGGGGTGAAACCGGAGGTCGTTGGAACTTTGGCGCCGTTGATCACCAGCACGGCCGGACCGCCTCCGTAGCCCGCCGCGATCGCCAGATCGGGAGTGCCGTCGCCATTCAGGTCACCGACCGCCGTTCGGGCTCCTCCACGGAAATTGGGATTCACCGAGAGGAAGTTGTTGATCCGAGTTAATCCGGAACCGGGGTTGATCTCCGTCGTATTGACCCCAACCGGCGTGGCGGGCTGGGGGCCGGCCGTTGCCGCCCCGTTCATATCGTAGATGGCGATACGCGGGCCTCCCTGTTGATCCGGGGAGACGACGATCTGGGCGCGGCCGTTGTTCAGGAAATCCCCGGCGGACACGAATCCTCCAGCGGTGAATGGCGAGCCACCAGGGTTCGGCAGGAACGGATCAAACGGTTGGACGAGAACCGGATTTCCGGATGCTCCACTCAGCACCATCACCTTGAATTCGGTCGCGGTGGCGGCAATGGCCGCTCCATTAGAATCGGCTGGAGACGGTCCGATGGCAAAGATATAGTCTGGGATGCCGTCCCCGTTCACATCGCCGACCGCTGTGCGAACATCGGTTGGGATGTCCCCAAAGGGCTGAAGGGTTTCCTGGAGCGTGTACGTCCCATTCGATTCCGTGTAGACCTGAACCATACCATTTGGGAGCCCGCCGACGAGCACAGGCTGGGGCGTTCCTGTCGGCGGTGGGGGCGGGGGTGGGGATGTGCCCGCATTGACATCGAGCGAGTACTCGGTTCCCTCGCCGGTTCCGGTCCCGTCTGTCGGGGTCACAATGAAGCTCACGATCCCGGCCGAGGTCGGGGTTCCACTGATGCTGATCGTACCGGTTCCAGTGCCGCTGATTGTCAGCCCGGTCGTGTTCGTCACGCTGGACACTGCGAGGGTCACCGGGGCCACGCCGCCGGTCGAGGTGATCGTCTGGCTGTAGCTCGTGCCAACGTGAGCCGCCGAGAGTGTGGTTGGGGTCAGCGCGAGTGCGGGATTGATCGTGAAGGAGTAGAGAGTGCCAGTCTCAGTGCCCGCGGAGTCGCTGGGAGTGACTGTGAACGTCACAGTCCCGGCCGATGTCGGAACTCCAGACAGACTCACGATTCCCGTTCCGCTACCGTCGATCGACAACCCGGTAGTGCTCGTGATTCCCAGGACCGTGAGAGTCACGGGTGCGACACCGCCACCTGAGACGATCACATGGTTGTAGCTTTGCCCCACCTCGCCCGCCGGGAGGGTGGTCGGCAGTAGGGTGACAGGGGAAGCGACGGTGAACGAGTAGGTCTTGGCTTGGCCGGCCCCGATGGAGTCGCTCGATGTGACGGTGAAATTCACTGTCCCCGAAGAGGTGGGCGTTCCCGAGAGACTGATGGTTCCCGTGCCGTTACCAGTGATCGTCAAGCCGGTTGTATTCGTCACACTGGAGAGCGCCAATGTGACATGTCCCGAGCCGCCCGAACTGGTGATCGACTGATTGTAAGCCAGACCGACCTGGCCAGCCGGGAGTGTCGTCGGGCTCAGGACGGTCGCCGGGCTCACTGGGAACGAGTAGAGAGTTCCGGTGCCGGTCCCCACTTGATCGGTCGGTGTGAGGGTGAAGGTAACAGTTCCCGAGGAGGTCGGTTTCCCCGAGAGCGTGAAGGT
>PLDW01000490.1:0-16632 GCA_003136315.1 Gemmataceae bacterium
CCCTTGTACACGAGGCCTCTGTTCCGGCTTGCCGGGGTTTCGAAGACTCAACCCCGGCCACACTGCCGGTTTTGACCCCGGCCACGGAATCGCGGTTGTCAATCCCACCGATCGCGGCGTGGAAGGTCCAGCCGAAGTCGCGTCTTGTCGTTACCCGTGTGGTCTGCATGGATGTTGTCAAAGACCCCCTGAAAATCGATCCTGAGGTGGCATACGAGTTGCATTCTCAATAAAATACAGCTATTGCGTCTTGTCATGGCCAGGGATTCGGCCCGAACACCCTCAGGTGGTTGCATGGATTCGCCGACCAAGCTCGCGGTTCTGGTGGTGGATGACTCGTTTGCCGTTCGGACACTCCTCGGGGTGTTGGTCCGGAAGCAGGGATTCGACACCCACCTCGCGGGGTACGGTGAGAAAGCCGTTGCCCTGTACCGGGAACATCAAGCGACAATTGCCCTGGCCCTGCTGGATGTCCAGATGCCTGGGTTAGATGGCCCGGCCACACTGAGTGAGCTCCAAAAGATCAACCCCGACATCCCGTGTGCATTCGTGAGTAGCAATCTCGGGTCGTACACCAGGAGGGAGTTATTCGAGCGTGGGCCATTCGCCGTGCTCGCCAAGCCGATCAACCTTAAACAGTTGGCAAGCGTCCTCGATGCCGTCCGGTCCTTTTCCTCATGGTCCACCCCGCGCCCCTTGCCTGAGCCGGTCTGAAGAATCACTCCTCCCCCCAATCGCCTCAGCCACAAACGCGGCCAGCGGGTTCCTGTCTCATACAGGAACCCATTCAGACTGTCGCATCTATGGGAAGACGATTGGACGTATAAACGGGAGAGCGATGCTCCTGCCGAGCTATACCATCCTCACGCTCGGCAGGAGCCTCGCCCTCCCGTTAGACCGATGCTTGCTCTGGGAATGAGGCCGCCTCAGCAGGTTCCTGTATCAGGGGGAGTCGAGAACTTCGCGCACTTTCCGGGCCAGGGCAACTGGGGTGAAGGGCTTCTGGAGAAACGCCACCTTGGCCTCCAGAACACCGTGGCGCACCACAGCGTCATCGGTGTATCCGGACATGAACAGGATCTTGATCCCGGAGTAGATGCCCGCCAAACGCTCGGCGACCTCCCGGCCGGCGATCCCGGGCAGGACCACGTCGCTGATGAGCAGGTCGATCCGCCCCGGGTGCGCTTCGGCAAGCCGAATGGCCTCGGCCCCGTCACCGGCCTCCAGGACCGTGTAGCCACAGCCCTGGCAGACGCGGCGGGTCAACTCGCGAACCGCCTCCTCGTCCTCAAGCAATAACACGGTCTCACTGCCCGTGGGTAGCGCGGACCGGTCCGAGCGAGTCGGGGACACAGACGGTTGCCTCTCGACGCGAGGTAGGTACACCTTGAATGTGGTCCCATGTCCCACCTCGCTCTGGACGGCCACATGGCCTCCGCTCTGTTTGACGATGCCATGCACAGTGGCCAACCCGAGCCCTGTGCCGTGCTCGCCTTTGGTCGTGAAAAACGGCTCGAAGATTCGGGCCATTGTCGCCGCATCCATCCCACTCCCGGTGTCGGTGACGGCCAGCAGGACGTGCCGACCCGGTCGAGCATCGAGATGAAGGTGAGCGTAGGTCGCGTCTAGCTCGGCGTTGCGGATCTCGATCGTGAGGCGGCCACCCTGCGGCATGGCATCCCGGGCATTGACAACCAGATTCAAGATCACCTGCTCGATCTGACTGGGATCCACATTGACCATCCCGACATCCCGATCGGTCTCAAAGGCCAGTTGAATGTCCTCGCCGAGAATCCGGCGGAGCATCCGCTCGACATTCGCGACCACGCCTCCCAGGTCCAACACTCTCGGCTCGAGAATCGCCTTGCGGCTAAATGCGAGGAGTTGGCGGGTGAGCCCGCTGGCACGTTCTCCCGCGCCGTGAATCTCCTGGATCAGATCGCGTGTGGGGTCACCAGTCGGCAGATTCCCCAGCAGCACTTCGCTGTACCCGTTGATGACGGTCAGCAGGTTGTTAAAATCGTGCGCCACTCCGCCCGCGAGCCTGCCGATCGCATCCATCTTTTGCGCTTGCCTGAACTGGTCTTCCAGGGACCGCCGCCCGCTCACATCCGTCTGGACCCCGACGAAGTGGGTCAGACGGCCGGTCTCGTCCCGCACCGGGGAGATGGACAGTTCGTTCCAGAACGATGTCCCATCCTTTCGGTAGTTCAACAGCTCGACCGTGCATGGCTCACCCGCGTGGATGGCAACACGGACCTGTGCCACTGCGGCCGGGTCCGTGTCCTTTCCCTGGAGAAACCGGCAGTTATGACCCACTACCTCTTCCGCCGTGTACCCTGTGAGTCGCTGGAACCCCGGGCTGGAGTAGATGACCGGGTTGTCCCGCTGGTTCGGGTCGGTGATCATGATCCCCTGGGCCACGGCCCGGATGGCCCGGTCGCGAAGTCGCAGGTCTTCCTCGGCTCGCTTCCGATCGGTGATGTCGTGCGACACCCCGAGGATTCCCACAGGACGACCGGCCACGTCCACAATCCGGCTGACCCGTGCGTCGATCCACACTCGGGAGCCATCTTTGCGCCAGTCCTCGAACTCCCCGACCCAGTCCTCACCGGTCGCCCGCCTACTGATCTCGTCCGCAATCCAGGTCCGTGTCGGTTCCGGGAAGCGGTCGGTGTAGTGTCGTCCGATCATTTCCTCCGCGGTCCACCCGAACAGCCTGGTCGCACCCGCGTTCCAGTAGGTCACGATCCCGTTGAGGTCGGTCACGATGATCGAATCCCTGACGCTGGCCAGGATCTGGGCGTCTCGCGCGAGCGTCTCCTCGGCACGTTTTCGGTCCGTGATGTCGCGGGAGATCCCGAGGACGCCAGCGATACTCCCCTTCTCATCCCGGTACGGACCCTTGATCGCGTGGTACGTGCGGGTGATTCCGGCCGCTGTCAAAGTCTCCTCCTCTGTCTCGATCGTCCCGGTTGCCATGACCAGACGATCGCGTTCCATCACCCGCCTGGCACTCTCGGGATCGAACAGCGCCGTATCGTCCTCCCCGAGCACCTCGGCGACCGACTTGCCTATGAGCCTGGCAGCAGCCTCGTTATAGAGCAGGTACTTGCCGTCACGGTTTTTGACGTAGACGGCGTCTGTGGTGCCTTCGACGACGGCTTTGAGCAATTCGGTTGTTCGCCGCAGATCCGCCTCCGCTTGCTTCCGCGCTGTGATGTCCCGAATCACGACCGTGGCGAACCGCCTCCCGCTCGTCCCACCCACCGACACCGTCGCCTCCAGTGGAAACCCTTCTCCATCCGCACGAACGCCCTGTGTGCCTTCCCGCAGTCTCGCGCTCAGGGAGCCCACGTCCATGTCGCTCGTCCCGGCCACCGGCTCCTGTTCCTCTGGGATGAAATCGGTGAGCCACCGGCCGAGGGCAGCAGATGCCGGGCACCCGAACATCCGCTCGGCGGCCGGGTTGAACAGGCTGATTTTCCGGTTGGACTCGACCACGATGATGGCGTCCTTGGCCGATTCGATGATTCCGGCCAACCGGGCCTCCGACTCGGCAAGCCGCCGCTCGGTCCGGGTCTGCCGGAGAATCCTCTCGACCATATCCGGGAGGTAGTCCAGATACTCGACGGACTTGGCAACGAAGTCCCGGACCCCGGCCTGGAGAGCCCGGATTGCAATCGCTTCGTCGCTGAATCCGGTGACCAGGATGACCGGGAGGTTGTGCCCGGCGGCCTTCATCCGGGCATAGAGGTCGAGCCCATCGGTCTCCCCAGTCAGCTGGTAGTCCAGCACGATCAGATCCACCGCTCCGTCCTGGATCTTCCGCATGGCGTCCTCTGCGGTGGCGGCGATGGCGATGCGGTAACCGGCCTCCTCAAGCCGACCCCGCTCCAACTCGGCGATGCCCAGGTCGTCCTCGACAATCAGAATCGTGGGCGTGGACGTCATCACGGGCTCCTGCGCCGAGCATCTTCTCGGGGGATCTGAACAATTGCGAGAAATAGACCGAGCCGGCGGATGGCCTCGACGAACCTCTCGTACTCGACAGGCTTGGTGACGTAGCTTGCGCACCCCAGTTCGTAGCACCGCAGCACTTCCCGGGGGTCATCCGTGGTCGTCAGCATGATGACCGGGATGTCGATTGTGTTCGGGTTCGCCTTGAGCTGGCGGAGAACCTCCAGACCGTCGACTCGTGGCATGTTGATGTCGAGCAGGATGAGGACCGGGCCATTTGGGACACGGTTCTGGTAGTTGCCTGTGCTGTGAATGTAATCGAGTGCCTCCTGACCGTCCGGGACGTGGACGATTTGGTTGGTCAGCCCGGCATCCAACAGGTTCTGCTGCACGAGGTAGGCATGTCCCTCGTCGTCCTCTGCTAACAAGATGACCAGCTCGCGATTGGCCATTGCTGTTCTCCTCTAAACAGGCTCGCGGCCGATGAGGCATTCGGCGGCAGGAAGTCTCCTCGAAGGGATGGAATTTTCTGACCTCTCTCCCTTGTCTCAGAAGGGTGGGTCCGAGTCGAGTGAAAAATTCAGGTTGGAATCGGAATACTGTACCCACATTCGGGACTTGCGCACACCGGGCCGCCACGGAGGGCNNCCCCTACGAATGCTGTGTAGGGGCCGCCCTCCGTGGCGGCCCGGCTGCCCATGACGGGGGGTATTCCTCCATCTGGCCACTCCTTTGCACATAGGGGTGGCGAATACCCCTGAGCCCGCCGCAGTGGACAGACTGAACCGCACTCGATGGCGCGCGATACCTCGGACAGGGAACGAGTGGAATCGGCACACTCAGCCCCTGATCGAGCGACATTCAGAGTGAACGACCAACAGCCACTGATCTGGTCGGACGCCAGCCAAATCAGTGGTTGGACACCCCCGTGTTGGGGTGGGAGTTGCTTCTTCAAGAGGGAAGCAGAGCAAAGCACACCAGATGCCGATCCGCACCCCCATCAACCAGAGCCCCCTTCCGACTCCGCTCCGGGATCGCGAATTCATCAATCTGATAATCGCCTTGCTACAACACTGCTGTTCCCGGCGACGCAGGGAGGGTGATGAAGAAGGTACTTCCCTCTCCGGGGCGGGATTCCACCCAGACCCGGCCGTGGTGCCGCTCGGCCACACGGGCGACAATCGCCAGGCCGAGCCCCTCACCGGTCCCGACCCCGGGGTGGGCTCGCTGGAACGCCTGGAAAATCTTCTGGCGGTGGCCCTCGGCAATCCCCAGACCGTTGTCTCGCACGAAGTAGGTCAGGGAACCAGCGCCTCCAGTGGGAAGGGTGCCCACTTCAATGACTCCCGGTCGGGTGGGGTCCAGGTACGTCAGGGCGTTCCCGATCAGGTTGGCGAATACCTGCTCAATGGCTGTCCGATCGCCCCAGGCGAACGGCAACTCGCCGACGCGGACGGTGGCACCTCGTTCGGCAATTGTCGTCTGCGCTGCTGCGACCACCTGGGCGGCCACCCTGGCAGTGTCGACGGCCTCCCTCCGGTACTCCACCCGACCCACCCTGGACAGCCGAAGCAGAGCATCAATAATCCCACTCAACCGCAAGACCGCTGACTGGATGAACCCGACCGATTTGGCCATCTTCCCGTTCAGGAGGCTCTGCCCCTGGCCCCGCACATCGGGCGGAACGTCCGGTTCATCGAACACCTCGGCGAGCCCCCGGCACCCCTTCTCCAACTCCTTGCTGAACCCCTGGAGGTTCACCAGGGGAGACCGCAGGTCATGGGACACACTGTAGACGAACATCTCGTTCTCGGTGTTCTTTTGAGCCAGATCCCGATTTGCTGCCTCCAGTTCGGCCGTCCGCTCGGTGACTCGCCGCTCCAGACCCGCGTGGAGTCTGCGGATCTCGTCCGTCGCCCGCTTGCGGTCCGAGACATCCTGGAAGGCCACTCCGACGGATCGTTCGGGGAGCGGGAACGCCTGCACCGCCCACCACCGCTCCGCGACCCGCGCGTCTCCGTAGCGAAACTCACCGAGGTCGTCGGTCCGGCCCGACTGCGCGACCTGGGTGTAGCGGTTGAGTTGGTCCGCCGGGATCGCGGGGAAGACGTCCACGACCGCCTGGCCGACCGCCTCGTCGAGGGTGACGCCCAGCAACTGGGACGCAACGCGATTGGCGGACCGAATGCGAAGTGTCGGAGTCTCGCCTTCGCCGTCGAGTTGGTAGATGAGCAGGCCGATCGGGATGTTCTGTGCCACATCGGCAAACAGTCGGATGGCGGCCTCGGCCCGCTTCCGTTCGGTCAGGTTGGTGAGGGTGGTGCGACTGTGGTGGTAGTGGCCGCGGGGATCGTAGACTGCAGAGGAATTCACCATGACGGGGAAGGATGTTCCGTTCTTGCGGACGAGTTCGATCTCGACATCGCCAACCGCCCCCTGCTCCTTCAGACGGGCGAACCCCGCCAGGTACGCCTCCCGACCGGGAGGGTTCACCATGTCGGCGAACCGCATCCGCCCCAGCACCTCACCCGGTTCATACCCGAGCCACTGCAACTCTGTCCGGTTGATCGTGACGATCATTCCGTCCGGGTCGACGGAGTGATAGCCGCACGGGGCGTTGTCGTACAGATCCCGGAACTGGTCCGTGGCCCGGGTCAGTTCGGCGGCCATCTCGCGGAGCGCCCGATCCACGCGGGCGATCTCGTCGGCCCCAGGGAGCGGAGGCGGGGGTGGTTCTCCGGTGGACAACCGGTGGGCGGTCTCCTCCAGGGCGGCGAACCGCCAGGCAATTCCCCGGCGGAAGGCAAAAGCGAGGACCAGAAAGCTGATGATGGAAAACGCGATGCCCACCACGATCAGCCTGTTCAGCCGATCTCGAGAGGATTCGAGAACCGCGACGCGCTCTCGATCCAGTCGCTCCAAATCAGCGAGGAACGTTGCGAACTCCCGGCGGAAGTTCACGACGTGTTCGTAGCCTCGCCCTAACCGAATCCGGGCGGCCAGTTCTTCGCGTGTACCATTCCGGACCAATTGCTCGTTCTCGGAAAGCCAGCCGAACAGTGTATTGACGGCGAGCTGGAGTTTCCCGGCCCGTGCGGTTTGCTCGGGGCTATCCTGAATGAGCCTGAAGAGCTCCTCGAAATGCCGACGCATGTCCGAGCGGGCACCGCGGAAGGATTCGGCGAATTTCGGGTCATTGGTGATCACGTAACCCTGGACGCTGGCACGGGCTTCGCTGACGGTCGTGTGGATCTCGTAGGTCTGGGCGAGTACCTCCTTGGTGCGGGAGGCCCCCTGTTCCGCCTCGACCTGCTCGCCCTGGAACTGAATGAGCACGAGAACGAATGTCATTTCAAAGACAAGCGGGACGACGATCAGGGTCAAGCCCTTCTGGAAAATGGTCAGGTTCACGGGCCTCTCCCTCCTGCGATTACCTCCTTCCAGACTCCTCATTCCACCTTGAGGGATGCCCGGCTGATCGCCACGTGAGTTGTTCCATTAGCGGTGTTGCCCCGGGAGGGGTTCGAGGACACCACCCAAGTCAAGGTCTGTGCGATAACTTACACTTCTCGCTCGAAGCGACAACGTCTGCCCTGGTTCCCATGCTCGGCGGGGGAACCAGGCCGAAAGTTTGTGTTTGTACAACGCCGGGCCGCCACTGAGGGGTCGCCCTCCGTGGCAGCCCGACGTGGGCAAGTCCTAAAACCGTGTATAGTATTCCTGCCGAAAGCCTTGGCCCTCGCGCTGGGTAACTCGCCATGCCCCCTTTCGCCGATCGCCTTGCCGACGCTGTCCGCCGTAAGGGTCCGCTGTGCGTGGGCATTGACCCCCGCTGGGAGATGCTCCCCAAAGCGATCCGGGAGGCCTGTCCGTCCCCGGCCCGGGCTGTGGGCGTGTTCTCCCGGAAGGTGATCGAGTTAGTCAAGCCTCATGCGGGTGTTGTGAAACCCCAATCGGCTTTTTTCGAGTGGTTCGGCCCCGACGGGATGTCCGAGATGCGAGACGTTCTGCGGTTTGCGAAAGATCAGGGGCTCGTCACCATTCTTGATGCCAAACGAGGGGACATCGCCAGCACAGCGACCGCCTACGCCGAGGCAGCATTCGGCCCGACCTGGGATGCCGATTCACTCACCATCAACCCCTACCTTGGCCGCGACGCGGTGGAGCCGTTCCTGACCGCAGCCAAGGCTGCGGATCGCGGGGTGTTCGTCCTCGTCCGGACCAGTAATCCGGGGGCGGGGTTGTTCCAGAATTTGGTCTGTGGTGGCAAACCGGTCTACCGTCATGTCGCGGCCGCAGTGGCCAGTTGGAACGCCCCGACCATCGGGGTGTGTGGGCTGGGCGATGTCGGTGCGGTGGTGGGGGCGACCCATCCGACCGAGTTGCGGGAACTCCGGGAGGCGATCCCGAACGTCTGGTTCCTCGTTCCAGGGTACGGTGCCCAGGGTGGAACCGCCGAAGATGTGAAGGCTGGGTACCGGTCGGATGGGCTTGGTGCGGTGGTCAATAGCTCGCGTGGGGTGACGTTTCCATTCCACCCCGACGACCCAGACTGGGAAGGCAAGATCGTTGCGGCAGCAGCGAAGGCCGCGGCCGAACTCCGCCCTTGAGCGAGACGAATCAAAGGCAAAGATCTGGCCCGCAGGCAGAAAGCGACCTCATTTGGGTGTAACCGGTGGGGTTCGGCGCTCGTTGCGGGAGTGCCCAGGGCTTCCGCCCTGGGCTAAGAACGAACGCCCCATCCGGGGCCAAGGCAGATGCCAGGAAATGACNNTTCTCTCACCAACTGCCTAAGAGCCTGCGGTCTGCGGCCGGAAGGATCAGGGTTTTGAGCCGCGGAGCGGCGGCCGTTCTTAGCCCAGGGCGGAAGCCCTGGGAACCCAGGCGATTCCCCCAAAAACCCCGAGCCCGACCGGTTACGCCGAACTCATTGCTTGGCCGAGCCAGGGCTGCTGGGGGTAATGTCCTTCGATGGGTTCGGGTCGTGTCCCCAGATGACTGCGTACTTCACCCGCATGTCGCTGTCTTTGACACTGGCTGCTGGAATCGTCTTGTCCCGGATCACCGACACCTGAACGACCGTTCCTGGCGTCAGATCGCTCTTCGAGGCCTGGTAGCCCACAGCCGAGTATGGCACCTTCAGCGCATCGATTTCGGCGTCGGTGTATGGGACTGACTTTCCATCCAGACCAAGCTTCTTCGGCAGGGTTTTCGTCCGCACCAGGCTCTCCGGGACGTAGGGGATGGTGTAGTCGTGATGCTCTGTCTTCACCTGCACGTTGGGGCGGCGGATAGTATAGGGGTTGTAGTGATTTCGATTGACATTGCTGTAAAGAGTCGGTCGGGCTCCGCGGTTTGAAGTCTGGACCACGGTCTCCCAGTAAACCCGGAGGGTCACGTTCGACTCGTTCGACTTGACCACTTCACCCCACACGGTCATCACATACTTGTACGAGGAAAAATCCGGCGCGGTGCCCTTCTCGGAGGTGGCGGGCTTCGTTGTCAGGCTTGCCGATTTCTGGTCATCAGCAGGGGCCGAAGGCATCAAGGCTGTCAGACCGAAGGCGAGACCGAACCCGATTTGCACGAACCGTCGCATTGTTGTAGCCCTCTCGACGACAATTTCCGTCGCTGTGGGGAGATGAGGGAGCCGTCACATTCACCACCCGAAGGGTGGGCGAGATTATGGATTCTGCCAAACCCTGGCCGGCCGGGCAAGCGAATTCGAGGTGAGTCCTCAAAAGCACTCACCTTTTCTCCCGGACGTCGATATCCTATTGAACGCGCGGACGGTACCGAAAGTTCCGCTAAAACGGCAACCACCCACCGAAAAGTCGGCGGGTGGCAGATGAGTCCCGGGATCGTCAGACGCCGCAGATACAGCGTGTGTGCCGTAATCCTTGAATAAATCATGGGTTACGGCGGAATTGCACTGGCTAAACTCGTCCTTGTCACCCCGGGTCGACTCAGCGGGGCTTCGAAATCGGCATGATTGGCGTGTTGTAACTCTTGTACTGGGTCGACTGGAACATGCTCGGGGTCGGGAGGGAACTGCGACCCGGCTGGGTCGGGGGTGCGAAAAATCGCTTGAACCCAAACAGATTGTTGATCGTCTTCACATACCCGTTCTGGTCGATCGACCCAGCCGCCACATTCCCCACCATACCGATCGTCTGGGCGGTCAACGCAGCGACTGTCTTGCTGGGCTGAACGACCAACTTTTGCGTGTCGATCGGCTTGAACTGGACCTCTCCGGCGGTCGCCGGGCGGCCCACCACCGCCAGCGCGACGGCCGCGCATAACAGATATCGCATCCGAGTTCCCCCTTGGCCCATGCGGCAGATCGGCGGGCGGTCCCCGACCGTCCCCCGACCCGCCCCGGATTCGTCACACAGGTCAAAAGGAGCGAACCATACCGCTGGAGCCAGCGGTGTCAAGAGGGGTTTTGGGGTGGGATTCCAGACTCAAGAGGAGGCATTTGGAGGCGTGGGGGGGCCAACTCACGCGACACCCATTGATTGAGCAAGAGTGCGATTACGATCAGCCCGAACCCGATTGACCAGGCACCGACCTCTTGGAAGAATTCGACCTCACCGGGGTCGGATCTGCGGGAGGTGGCCATCTCCGCAGACCGCTTCGACACCAAATACTGCGAGAACCTGTCAGCACCGATACGTAAACACCCCCCGAAGCCGACTGCAACAAACCCGACGAAAAGCGCGAACTTGAGCCGTTCCATCGTGGAGGCCTCCGCCAATCTCAGGGAACGAGAGAAGCTGTGGTGTGAACGCCAGGTGATTGACCTTCAATCTGGAGTTTGAAATCTCATTGCTCATTCTCGTCGTTGAGGTCGGTAGAAGCAAGCGGGTTCCTGGATGCGACGATAACGCGAATGCGGATTGCACCCAGGGCCAGAACCCGGTGTTGGGTCTGGGGGCAGGGAACCCTCGGTCAACCACCGGTCACCGCGATTGGTGACTGGAGAAAGGACGGGGTCTTACCCGACGAACACCCCGCCAAGATATGCGGGGAATAGGTCGGACGCGGGAGAGCCATCGAACGACAGGAGCGGAGTGTACGTCCCGCTGACCAGATTCTTACCGGCGTAGGCAGTGATCACGCTCCCATCGCCCTCACCCGGCCCGGTGACCACGTCTGCCAGCGAGTCATTGTCCAGGTTTTTGCTTGCCACCACCACTCCACCGCGGCTGTTCGGATCACCGGCGAAGAAGTTGGCAATCACTCCGGCATTGCTCCCTTGCCCGGCCAACAAATCGGCTCCATTGAAGATCGTGACGCGGGGGCCACCACCCGGCCCGGCTCCGGCGATAATGTCCCCAAAACCGTCGCCATTTACATCCCCGACCGCCACGTAAGCCCCGTTCCGCAGGCTTGAGTCGAAGACGTAAAAATCGTTGAACAGCTTCGTGGGATTCCCGGCTGCAACCGACTTCCCGTCCCAAGCGGCCACCCGCGGCCCACCTCCATACCCCGCCGCGACGACCACATCGGCATACCCATCGCCATTGATGTCGCCGACTGCTGCCCGAGCCCCACCCCGGAAGTTCGAATCGGTGATCCCGTAGAAGCTGTCGATCAAGCTGAAGTTTCCACCACTGTAGACCAAAACCCGGGGGCCACCTCCCTGATCGGGGGTGATCACCAGATCGTCCTTCCCGTTATCGCCAATGTCTCCAGCGGCGACGAACACCCCGCCGGTGAATGTCTCGAATGGTGTCACATCGAACAAGATGTTCCCGGATGGGTCCAGAACCTTGACTTCAGCAGGGACTCCCGGGCCGGTCCCGACCGCGACGTCCTCGGTTCCATCCCCATTGAAATCGCCGACAGCGACACGCAGACCGCTCGTCACCCCTGGGAACGGGTCAGCCGTGTAGGCGACCGACCCGTTGGGATTGTAGACGATGACGACCGAACTGCCTCCGAGACCGGCACCAACCGTGAATTGGGTGGCCCCGAGCAGTGATGTCGTCACGGGCATGCCAGGGGGCGGGGTTCCGATCGATGACATCGGCAGGATCGTGCCAGTGGTCGTGGAGACGAATGTGATGGCATAGTTCTGACCGCCGTTGCCATCAATGACCGTCCCGGATGGGGTCAGCGTCTTGCCAGTTCCGGCATTGGTGGTGCTGTATGTCTCGACGAAGGCTGCGGTATCGCCCGTGGCCAGACTACCCGAAGTGATGGTCGGCACCGCCGCCGCGCTGGTCGTTCCGTCGGACGTCTTGCTGTTGGGGGCCGCAGTCACCGTGATCGCACGCGCAGCGATCACGCCGCTCGTGTTGGTCACGTACGTGATCGTATAGTTGTTCCCGTCGTTCCCATCGAGGATGACAGCCAGCGGCGTCAATGTCAGGCCCTTACCCACGTTCCGGCTGCTGTACGTCTCGCTGAAGGTCACGGTGTCGCCCGTTGCCAGACTCCCCATGGTGATCGTCGGCATGGCTGCGGCTGATGTGGTCCCATCGTACGTCTTGCTGTTGGTTGCGGCTGTGACGGTGATGGGACGAGCAGTGATATTCGCGGTCGTCGACAATGATGATGATGAAAGAGTGTAGTCGGCCACCTGGGGTCCACTGAGAGTCAGGCCGGAGATCCCAACTGTGATCCCGGTCCCCACATTTTGGCTTGCGAATGTTCCGGTCGCACTACCGGTACTCAGGGTGACCGTGTCCCCGCTGAGCACCCCGACCAGAGCCGCACTTCCGGTGTTCAAGGTGGCCGCGGTGGTGGCATCGTACACCTTGTTAGTGGCGGTGATACCAGACACCGTCAGAGACCGCGGGGTAATGCTGGCGGTGGTGGTCGGTTGGGTCAGGGTGTAGTCACTGGCCGATGTCCCACCGAGGGTCAATCCGGAGACAGCGACGGCAATCCCTGTCCCCACGTTCTGACTTGCAAACACCCCCGTCGCGCCACCGCTACTCAGGCTGACCGTGTCCCCACTGAGCACCCCCACAAGCATTGCGCTGGCGGTGCCAAGAGTGGCTGCGGTGGTCTGGTCATAGACCTTGTTGCTGGCGGTGATCCCACTCACCGTCAGAGACCGCGGGGTGATGTTGGCGGTTATCGATGGTTGAGTGAGTGTGTAATCCCCGGCTTGACCCCCACCAAGTGTCAGCCCCGATACGAGGACGGTGATCCCGGTGCCCACGTTCTTGTTAGCGAAGACACCCGTTGCCCCACTGGTGCCGAGTGTCACGGTGTCGCCGCTGAGAACCCCGATCAGGCTCGAACTGCCCGTGTTCAGGGTGGCCGCGGTCGTAGCGTTGTACACCTTGTTATTGGCTGTCACACCGGAGACCGTAATTGCCAATGGCGTGATGTTTGCAGTCGTCGTCGGTTGTGTCAGGGTGTAGTCACCGGCCGACATCCCGCTGATGGTCAAGCCGCTCACCGTGACCGTAATCCCAGTCCCCACAGCCTGGCTCGCAAACGTGCCGCTTGCGCCAGAAGTGGAGAGCGTGACCGTATCCCCCATCAACACCCCAACCAGGGTGGCGCTCCCCGTGTTCAGGGTGGCGGATGTGGACTGGTCGTATACCTTGTCATTCGCCGTCACCCCCGTGACCGTGAGAGCGGCCGGGGTGATATTCGCCGTTGTCGTCGGCTGCGTAAGAGTGTAATCTCCGGCCTGCGCTCCTCCAAGTGTGAGACCCGCAACGGTGACCGTGATCGCGTTCCCGACATCCGAGCTTGCGAATGTTCCGGTCGCGCTGGCTGTGGAGAGCGTCACCGAATCCCCGGTGAACACTCCGACCAGGCTCGCGCCCCCTATGTTCAGGGTGGCGGATCGGGATTGGTCATAGACCTTGTTCTCGGCCGTTACACCAGTGACCGTGATACCGAACGGGGTGATATTCGCGGTGGTTGTCGGCTCTGTCAGGGTGTAATCGGCGGCCTCCGCTCCACCAAGCGTGAGACCCGTGACGCCGACAGTGCTGCCATTCTCGACATCCTTGCTCACGAACGTCCCGATCGCACCACTCGTACCCAGCGTCACCGTGTCACCACTGAACACACCCACCAATCCCGCGCTCCCCGTGTTGAGGATGGCAGTCGTGGTGTGATCGTACACCTTGTTCAAGGCCGTCACCCCGGAGACTGTCAGGCCGAACGGGGTGATGTTGGCGCTCGTCGTCGGTTGCGTGAGAGAGTAGTCGCCAGCCTGGGTTCCACTGAGAGTGAATCCGGAGGTCGTGATCGGGATCCCAGTCGCCACATCCTTGCTCGCAAACGTACCCTTCGCACCACTGGTCACGAGCGTCACCGTGTCCCCGCTAAACACCCCGACCAGCGCTGCACTGCTGGTATTCAGGGTCGCAGCGGTCGTATGGTCGTAGACCTTATTGGCGGCCGTGATCCCGGATACAGTCAGGCCGAAGGGGGTGATGTTGGCGGTGGTTGTTGGTTGGGTCAGGGAGTAATCCCCGGCCTGGGCACCGCTGAGAGTGAGGCCGGACACCGTGACCGTGATCCCGTTCCCCACATCAGGGCTCGCGAAGGTTCCGGTTGCGCTGCTCGTGTCCAACGTCACGGAGTCTCCACTGAAGACCCCGAACAGAGACGCACTCCCTGTGTTCAGAGTGGCTGCGGTCGACTGATCGTAGACCTTGTTGGCGGCTGTCACGTCATTCACTGTCAGGCCGGCTGGAGTAATCGTCTCCCCGCCCGTCAAAGTCCCGAAACTGCCGGCGATAATCCCTGTGGGGGTGTACACCGCCCGAATGGCCTGCGCTACGGGCGACGTTGTGACTTGCAGTTGTGTTGGGCTTGTGGTGTAGGTCCAGATGGCTGTGACACCGGATGCACTCTGGAGCGTACCGGCACCGAGGTCGGTGTTGGTCGTGTCGTCGAAGAATTCGACACTACCAGTCGGTGTGCCGGAACTCGTTACCACGGTGGCAGTGAAGGTGACGGGCATACCGTATGTCACGGTTGCCTGCGATGTGGTCACCGTCGTGGATGAGGTGATGGACGGATCAATCACCCCGGTCGTCACGGGGACGAAGGTGTACGAGTAGTCGGCACCCCCATCACCATCATTGACGATCCCGGACGGGGTCAGGGTCTTGCCAGTGCCAACATTGGGGTTATCGTAGGTTTCGATAAACGCGGGTGTGTCGCTGCCCTGGAGGGAACCCGTGGTGATGATCGGCGTCGCCGCCGCACTGGTGGTTCCGTCGTAAATCTTGGTGTTGGTGGTGGCCGTCACCGTGAGGGCAAGGGGAGTGATGTTCGCGCTGGTCGTCGGTTGCGTCAGCCTGTAGTCGCCGGCCTGGGCTCCACCGAGTGTGAATCCGGAGGTCATGACCGTGATCCCAGTCGCCACATCCTTACTGGCGAACGTCCCGGTGGCACCAGGCGTGCCCAGCGTCACCGTGTCACCGCTGACCACACCCACCAGCGATGCACCACCGGTGTTGAGGGTGGCGTCCGTCGTGCTATCGTACACCTTGTTGCTGGCCGTCACCCCGCTCACCGTCAGACCAAACGGTGTGATGTTCGCGCTCGTCGTCGGTTGCGTCAGGGAGTAGTCACCGGCCTGGGCTCCACCGAGTGTGAATCCGGAAGTGGTGACCGTGATCCCGGTCCCGACATCCTTGCTCGCGAATGTCCCTGTGGCACCACTCGAACCGAGCGTCACCGTGTCACCGCTGAACACACCCACCAGCGATGAGCCACCCGCGTTGAGGGTGGCATCCGTCGTGCTGTCGTACACCTTGTTGCTGGCCGTCACACCGCTCACAGTTAGGCCGAATGGTGTGATGTTCGCACTCGTCGTGGGTTGGGTGAGGGAGTAGTCACCGGCCTGGGTTCCACCAAGTGTGAATCCCGACGTGGTGACGGTGATCCCGGCCCCAACATCTTTGCTCACGAACGCCCCGGTCGCACCACTCGTACCCAGTGTCACCATGTCACCGCTGAACACACCCACCAACGATGCACCGCTGGTATCCAAGGTCACTGATGTCGTACTGTCGTACACCTTGTTGCTGGCCGTCACTCCGCTCACCGTCAATCCGAACGGTGTGATATTTGCGCTCGTCGTCGGCTGCGTGAGAGAGTAGTCACCAGCCTGGGCTCCACCAAGTGTGAATCCCGACGTGGTGACGGTGATCCCGGTCCCGACATCCTGACTCGCAAACGTTCCGGTGGCACCACTCGTATCGAGCGCCACCGTATCACCGCTGAACACGCCGACGAGAGCCGCGCTGCCCGTGTTCAGTGTGGCATTTGTCGAACTGTCATACACCTTGTTGCTGGCCGTCACACCACTGACTGTCAAGCCGAACGGAGTGATATTCGCGTTCGTCGTGGGTTGCGTGAGAATGTAATCACCGGCCTGGGCTCCACCGAGTGTGAATCCGGAAGTGGTGACCGTGATCCCAGTTGCCACATCCTTGCTCGCAAACGTTCCGGTAGCACCACTCGTAACGAGCGTCACCGTATCACCGCTGAACACACCGACGAGAGCCGCGCTGCCTGTGTTCAGTGTGGCGTCCGTCGTGCTGTCATACACCTTGTTGTTGGCTGTGACCCCGCTCACCGTTAGACCAAACGGAGTAATATTCGCGCTCGTCGTCGGCTGGGTCAGACTGTAGTCGCTCGCCTGCGCTCCGCCGAGTGTGAATCCGGAAGTGGTGACGG
>PLDW01000490.1:16698-33618 GCA_003136315.1 Gemmataceae bacterium
CCGGAAGTGGTGACGGCGATTCCACTCCCAACATCCTTGCTCGCAAACGTTCCGGTCGCTCCACTCGTACCCAGTGTCACCGTGTCCCCGCTAAACACTCCAACGAGGGCCGCGCTACCGGTGTTCAGGGTCGCCGTGGTAGTGGCGTTGTACACTTTGTTGTTGGCTGTGATCGCCGCTAATCGTCAGACCGAATGGGGTAATATTCGCGCTGGTCATCGGCTGCGTGAGGGAGTAGTCAGCGGACTGGGCTCCACTGATGGTGAAGCCGGTGGTCGTGACCGTAATCCCATTGGCCACATCCTTACTTGCAAACGTTCCAGTGGCACCACTCGTACCCAGTGTCACTGTGTCTCCACTGAACACCCCCACTAGGGACGCGCTGCCAGTGTTCAGGGTGGCTGTGGTCGTGCTGTCGTACACCTTATTGTTGGCCGTCACCCCACTGACAGTCAGACCGAACGGGGTGATATTCGCGCTGGCCGTCGGCTGCGTCAGACTGTAGTCGCTTGCCTGGGCTCCGCCGAGTGTGAAGCCGGAGGTCGTGACGGTGATCCCGGTCCCGACATCCTTGCTCGCAAAGATCCCGGTCGCTCCACTCGTACCAAGCGTCACCGTGTCCCCGCTAAACACTCCAACGAGGGCCGCGCTACCGGTGTTCAATGTGGCGGCAGTGGAGTCGTTGTACACCTTGTTGTTGGCTGTCACACCGCTGACCGTCAGACCAAACGGATTAATATTCGCGCTGGTGGTCGGTTGCGTGAGGGTGTAGTCACCGGCCTGAGCTCCACTGATGGTGAAGCCGGTGGTCGTGACCGTAATCCCATTGGCCACATCCTTACTCGCAAACGTTCCGGTGGCACCACTCGTACCCAGTGTCACCGTGTCTCCACTGAACACCCCCACTAGGGACGCGCTGCCAGTGTTCAGGGTGGCTGTGGTCGTGCTGTCGTACACCTTATTGTTGGCTGTCACACCGCTGACTGTCAGACCAAACGGGGTGATATTCGCGCTGGTCGTCGGCTGGGTCAGGCTGTAGTCGCTTGCCTGGGCTCCGCCGAGTGTGAACCCGGATGTGGTGACGGTGATTCCGGTCCCGACATCCTTGCTCGCAAATGTCCCGGTGGCACCACTCGTACCCAGCGTCACCGTGTCCCCACTAAACACTCCAACGAGGGCTGCACTGCCGGTGTTCAGGGTGGCTGTGGTCGTGCTATCATACACCTTGTTGCTGCCCGTCACCCCACTGACAGTGAGGCCGAACGGAGTGATGGTCTCCGAGACATTGCCCGAGCCCGAGCTTGAGCTACCGCGAAAGCCGGTGCCGGAGTTGTAGGTGGCCGTGATCGTGTTTGCGGAGCCGCCGTTGACCTGAAGTTGGGTGGCCGAAGTCGTGTAGGTGAAGGTGGCAAATCCACTGCCGGTGCTTGAAATCGTGGTCACATGCGCGATGGAGGTACCGTTGTCGAAGAAATCGACACTGCCGGCCGTGGGTGAGGCGGTGCCGCTGGCCGCTGTGATTGTCGCAGTGAATGTAATCTGAGTCCCATACACCTGCGGGGAGTTCAGATTGGCTGTGACGACCGTCGTGGTCGGGACATCCACGTTGATCGAGTAGCCCTGGCTGACGGTGACGCCCGTTGCATCGGTGGCCGTGACCGTGAATGTGGATGTTCCGGCCTGAGTGGGAGTGCCGCTGATGACCCCGGTGGTGGAATTGAGTGTCAGGCCCGTCGGCAGCGTGCCGGCGGTGATGGCAAACGTTGGGGAGACACCCCCCGTGGCTGTGAGGGTCTGACTGTAGGAGATATTCAGGGTGGCGTCCGGAAGCGATCCCGGACTCAGGATGAGGTTCTCTGGCGTGAAGGCGATGCCGCGAAAGGCGGTGTTTGTGGCTGCCGTTGCCAGACTGGTCGCGGTACCGGATATGGTCCCATCGTACCCGGAGGAGTCGACGAACGAGTAAAGCGTGCCGCCACCCGTCGCAGTGCTTGCCCCCGTGGTGCCGTAGAGGGTGACGGTTGTGCCATTTACCTCTCCGGTCAAGCCCCGGATCGCCGTGGCCGCGACGGTCCCTGTCGCTGTCCAGTTCCCGCTGACGAGCGTGTATTTTTGGATCTGCCCGCCGCCAGTCGTATCCTCGGCAACGTAGAGAGTATCGGGACCGCTGCCCGTGCCGCTCAGATTGGCGAAGAAGAACGCATAGGGGCTGCCAGTGGAAGTCTCAAAGCCGGGCAAGTTTGTGATCGTCTGGCCGGACGTGGTTGGGGTGCCTGTCCCCACGGTTCCGATGCGGACCGCCGACCCCGAGGAGTCGGAAACGTACAGTTGCCCATCGTAGATCTCGACAGCGCGGATGTTCGTGACAGTAGTACTCAACTGAGTCGAGGTAGTCGCCCCGAGGGTTGTGTACCGAACCCCGCCGGCCGCTCCTCCGACAAACAAATTCGTTCCGTCCGGGCTGGCCACGCTCCGCGGATTGTTTCCCGATGCGAAGTCGCTCAAGATGGTGGTGGTGTTGACGCCTCCGGCGGCGCTCACCTCACCGACTGTGCGGTTCGTGGTCGCCGAGGCCGTCCCAGGGAGGCTACTGCTCGCCGGAATCGTCGAGTCGTAACCAGTCAGCAATATGTACGCGCCGTTCGCGGATCGACTCAGGAGTCCTTCAGATGTGGCCGTTCCACTGGCCACGAGAGGGTTGTTTGAGCCGCTGACCACCGTCGGCAAGGCGACCGATTGGACCAGTGTGCCGGCTGGGGAATACTCGTCCAGGAACACTGCATTACCGGTGTTCGCAAGACTCGCCGTCCCGTCCCCGACGCGGTAGATGACGAGGTCGCCAGGCGTGAACGCGGCAGGAACATCGCGAGCTTCCAACTCCTCCACGCGCAGCAATCGCTGTCTGAACGCTTGAGTCCATTTCGGTTGCTTCGTATGCCCCAATCGATGGCGAGTCATTGGCGCATTCTCCGTTGGCGGTCGGATAATGGAGACTGATCCGTCGCGACGGTGGCGAGGAGCGTCACGTTGGGAAAAGGGCGACGCACGAGAGGGTTTCCCCTCACGCTGAGTGTTGCAACACGCAGGAAGATGGTCTCAGGATAAGAGGGGGGGACCAGAGAAAGCAGAGAGCTTTTCGGCCTTCATCAAATCTTCCCAGTCGGCAGAATCGATTGTTCCGTCACAGACGACCAGGTGACCTCGCTGGGCAGAACTCTCTGAACCACACGCCCACCACGGGTGACAAACGGCCGGGCTGTGGTCAGCAAGCTGAGGAAGGTAGCAATCATCCTCGAAACCTGTTGAACCACATCAACAATACTCGAATCTTACCCGCACGGTTTATGGCGTAGGGTCTTGCCGACTTGACCACAACTTGCGAATCCCGCATCGGAGATGCTGTCGAAATGTGACGTGTCGACTCAATCCTTATCCACGTCAGCCCAGCGGGTGACGTCGAGTCGGGCGTGGAGGCTGCACTGATTCGCCTCCGGCAAGTTTTGATAGGCAGTTGATCCTGCCGGCCCGAGGTGCGGGACCGCAGCCAGCGGGATTCTGGGATACTCCCGGAAGATGATCACATCGTCCCGGCTCTCGGAGGTTGCCAGGCCGGCGACAGGGAGTGCTCGCTGGGCCAACTCCCGCACCGGTTGTCCGGAAATCCCGCCCGGGGCTCCCAGCACCACCACCTCTTCTCGCGACCACGGCCCGCTCCCGACCCAGTCTGGCTCGGCGTCTGTAAACGCCTGTCCGACCGCTGCCTCGGCGAGTTGCCGGCTGCGGAATCGCTCCGCAAACATCACCCCCAGATCGACTTCCCCAAGTCGTCCGTCCAGGTACGAACGGGCCTCCTCGCGCAGTGCCGCGACGACCCCCTCGGCTCCCTCTCCAGAGTGGAAACAGGCCTGGAACAACCCGCCGTACTCCGGCTCCAGTGTGCCCTGGACCCGACGGTCGATTTCTGCCAGATCGGTTTCGTTGAGGACGCCGAGGAACCGCTCGACCGCGTCCTCGACTCCCAGGCAGCCGGGGGGCATCAGTCGCCGCGGACCGGGGATCACGTCGGCCGGGGCAATGTCTGGACTGGGTGCGACCGCCTGCATCCGTTCCCGGCAGGCAATCACATCGGACAGTTGCAGGGCCAGAGTGTCCCTGACCATCTGGTAGGCCTGGCAGAGCAGGCGGTAGGTGAGGGACTGGTAGCGTGTGCGCGGGAACTGGCGGAGGGCGTCGGCGAGTTCGGCCCCGGTCGGCTTGCTCATCCCCTTCTGGTAGTGGGTGTACTGCATCAGTCGCTCGTAGCCGTTTACGGCCTTGTTGTCCGCGTCTGCTGCGCCCTGGGTGTATTTGTCGAGCAACCGATCCGTGGTTGCCAGGAATTGCCGGAGAACCTCCTCGGCCCCGGCCAGCCGGAACTGCGGGTCTTCGACGAGCCCCTGCCCGAGCGTTCGCAGTTCCAGGGCATATTCGCTGCCAGCCTGGATCGCAGCCTGTCCGCCGGCCTCCTCGATCGGGGTCGGTGATCGCTTACCCGGCGAGGCCGGTGGGCCGAACAGTCTGACCATCCGGTCGACCACAACGGCGACTTTTTCGGGCTCGGGGAGTCGGCCGAGCCACCCGCGCGGAACGAGCGGTTCGGTGTTTGCGTTGATGAGATCCTCGATCCGCGCACCGATCACCTGTTCGGCAGCCGCCTGAAGCCTGCCGAGAACGGCATCCGGGTCCAGCCCAAACTGTGTCCACCGGGTCGCAGCCCAGGTCGGGATCATTTCTCGGGCACGCTTCGTGTTCGGGACGAGCCAGTTCTCCAGCAATGTCCGTGTGATCAAAGTCGCAGTTCGGGTGACCACCTCAGCCCGTGGCCAGTCGAATGTGGCCAGCCCAAATGTCCCAAAGCAGACGCCTGCCTGGGGGGTCTCGGTGAGCTTCGCTGCCCGGATCTCATCCGCGGTCCGCCCCAGTGGGGTGAACAGATCAAGTCGGAGCAGGTCGGCCGCGTCGGAGTACGGCTTGAGGACGGCCTGGGTCTGGTCCAGGGGCCGGATTCCGGCACCCGTTGGAGTGATCCGAGACCCCGGCTTCGGAATCGATTCCGATCCCCGGGACCGCGAGCCAGGGCCTGGAATCCCGGTTGGGGTCGGCGACCGCGGGGTACCCACGACCCCGCTCCCCGGGGGGGTGTTCCGGGTGGGGTTGAGCCCAGCGGCCGACCCGGGCAGCAGGTAGCACCGGTTAAACGGTGATTCCTTCTCGCGGACGATCCCGTTCCGGTCGTCGTAGTGAGCGATGAAGGTGGTGTCGGGTCGAGAGAAGTGATTTAACTCGGTGAGCGTGGCGTAGGTATTCCCGAGTGCCTGCGGGGGGGTGAGGGAGGCGTCCGCGGGGGGGACGATGAGGACACCGATCACGTCTGCGGTTTCGTATCCCATGCGTTTGAGCCGGGTCCGAACGGCGTAGGCAATGTCGATTGCCATCCCCCCGCCGGTTCCTCCGGAGGTGCCGGCCACCACATAAATGCGTGGGCGGTTCGTTCGCCTTCGCAGCCCGGTCCGCTGTTCCGTCAGGTGCAGGGCGTCGGGGGCCAGGCAGGCGTCGAGTTCCGTGTGGATCTTGGCCATCAGCGGTCGGTAGTGGTCGCAGAAGGCGAGCCGGCCGAGTAGCCGCAGACCCATCGTCTGGGGAGTGCGGGGGATACGGTACAGAAGTTGGTGGTCGAACCACCCCTCCATCAGGCTGCGGCCATTGAGTCGGGGCTTGAGGTAGTGCCCCGCCCGATGAAGCTTCGCTGCGTAAATCTCCTCCGGGAGGAGCCCGGCGAGCCGTTCTTGCGGACGCGACAGGGCGGCATCGTCGAGGGTATCCGGGTCGGTGTCAATGAGGAGGGTGCGAACGAGTGGGGTGCAGCTGGGGGGTCCGTATCGTTCGGCGAGGTCGAACCGGAGCCGCTGGAGAACCCGCAACCCCGCCTGTCCGAGTCCGATCACAAGAGCCGGACGAAGCGGTCCAGGGCCAGTGACCTCGGGCGGGGCGGGGGTGACCAGTGCGGGATACCCATCGGTCTCGGACAGCCCCCGCGGGATTGGGGTTTCGAGCGACAGCGCTGCGATCCCGCCTGGTGGACCCAGGTTCGCGGTCGAATCCCCGGTGGTGGCAGTGCGGTCGGAGAATGTCCCGCCTGCGTCGGTCCGGACCGACGCGGTGGATGGTCGGGCGGACGGCTCCCCGGCCTCCCGCAGGGCCCGGACAAATGCGGAGACGGACGGCCATCGATCGTCGGGCTTCTTGGCGAGAGCCCGGTTCAGCGCGGGGCGGTCACAAGGGGGTGACGGATTGAGGTCGGGCGGGAGCTGGATATGTTGCATGAGCAACTGGCTCATGCTGCACCCATCAAACGGCCGCTGACCGGTGAGCAACTCCTGGTAGACGCAGGCGAGGCTGTACTGATCGCAGAACCGGGACACCATGCCATCGAATGTTTCCGGGGCAGCGTATACCGGTGTAATTCCACCGGTGACGCTCGCCATAACCCCCTGCAAATCCTTGACTTGCCCGAAGTCGGCGACCTTGACGTGGTTGTAGAGCAAAAACAGGTTCTGGGGCTTGATGTCCAGGTGCTGGAGACCGAACTGGCCATCCATCAGGTCGAGGACTTCGCCTGTCTCGGTCATGTACTGGAGAAGTTCGTCGCGTGGGATGCCGGGCATGCCCTTGTCGCGGCACTCGCGGAACCGGTCCCACAGGTTGCAGTCGGCCAGTTCCATGACGATCATCAGTCGGCCGTCGACGATGTCGTAGCGGTCCAGCGCCAGGAGATAAGGGTGACGGACTTGCTTAACCCGTTTCAGGGCTTTGAGTTCCTGCTCCGCGTAGCGCATCAGGTCGGTGTCCTGGCTGCGGAGATCGCCGAAGATGACTTTGATGGCCTTGAAGATGCCGCCGGGGGCTTCGGCTTTCCAGACCTCTCCAAACCCGCCGCTGCCGAGTCGGTCGAGCAGTTTGTAGCCAGGGATTGGCTCAGCCTGGCTTTCGATGCGGACGGACATCAGGGCAGCCCCAGGCGGAGGGGGAAGGGCAGGATCGAGATCATCCGAACCGTAGCACACGATTTTCGGCCAGGGGCTGAAGATCCGGATGAAGTGTGAAGTTGGGTTAACGCTGTTGCTTTTGCGGAACGGTCAGGGGGGACGGTTGTATGGTCAGGAAGGCGGAGGGAGAAAATCGACCAGCGGGATCGGGTGCCCCGGGCGGCGAGTCCGCCCGTGGCACCCGCGCGAGGTGTAACAGGTCTGGTCGAGAGAGTAACACCCAAATCAGAGCGCGAACACGTCGTACTTCGTGATGGTGAAGTTGTACACCACCTGAATGCAGTAGTCGGATTGGAGAAGGAGTTCTTGAAAGACCAAAGCAGAGATTATCATGGCCGGGGCGATTGAGGTGCCACGATGGGCCGCGCCGTCGGTTGGTACGCTTTCTGGCACTGGCTTCGGGACTGGCGACCAACGCGAGCACCACCCGATTGCTTGGGGAGCCGTCCATGATGACCGAAGACGAGTGGGCCACGATCGGCACGCCGGGACAGTTGCCGGATGCCTTCTTCCAGGCGGCTTCCCCACGCAAGTTGCGGCTGTTCATAGTCGCGTGCTGCCGCCGACTGTGGCCCCACCTGCTGCCAGCTATGCGGGGTGTGGTGGAAGTAGGTGAGCGATATGCTGACGGCGCAGCCAACGACGACGAGGCCCAGGCCGCCAGGCTGGCCGCTTTCCCGGACGACTACGGTCCGCGCGAGGTCGTCATCTGGCAGCCTGGAATGTGGCCTCAGTACGACCCACGCCTGGTCGAGCTGATCATCGAACGCAACGGCGGCCGCCCGGATGCGATCGGGCGGCTGCTCGAAATAGCAACACAGCGAACGATCGAGTACCCAAATCTGCCAATCGAGCAGATTGCGCCAGACGCGGAGCTGATCTATGAATCGCTCAACAATGCGGTCGACTGGGTTGCGGCGGCGAGCGGCCCCGAAGGCTCACGGGAGGAATTGTGGGAACTCGCAGCCGGGATCTCCCCGGACACGGCAGCCGCGGCCGCGTTGATTGATACAACTGGCTCCGGGGCCGAAGCATGCGATTCATACGAAGCGCGGGTTGACACCGAGTTGGCCGCCCAAGTTCCGCTGCTGCGAGACCTGTTCGGCCGCCCGGCAGATTTGATCTCGCTTGATCGTGACTGGCTCACCCCAGTGGTTGTGGGGTTGGCCCGTGGCATCTACGACAACTGGGCGTTTGATCGGCTGCCGATCCTGGCCGACGCGCTTCAGGACGCCGGTTGCGTAGACGAGCGGGTGCTCGCCCACTGCCGCGGCCCAGGCCCACACACTCGCGGCTGTTGGGTCGTGGATTGGGTGCTCAGCATGGGGTAGCGCCGGCTGAATCAGGCTGGTGGCCAGCGGACACCGTTCGGCGATCCAATGACTCGCAATGAGGGACGTAAATGACCGACGAGGAGTGGGCTACGATCCGCACGCCCGATCAGTTGCCGGACAGCTTCTTCCAGGCGGCTTCCGCAAGGAAGTTGCGGCTCTTTATGGTGGCGTGCTGCCGCCGACTGTGGCCCCACCTGCTGCCGGCCATGCGGGCCGTGGTGGAGGTGGCCGAGCGATACGCCGACGGTACAGCCAGCGATGACGAGGCCCAGGCCGCCAGGCTGGCCGCTTTCCCCGACGACTACGATCCGCCCGAGGTCGACATCTGCCAGCCGGGAATGTGGCCGCAGTACGACCCTCGCCTGGTCGAGCTGATCGGCAAACGCGCCCGGCCGAGCGCCATGCTGCTCGAAATCGCAACGCAGCGAATGATTGAGTACCCAAATGTGCCAATTGAGCAGATTGCGCCAGAGGCGGTGCTGATCTATGAATCGCTCAACAATGCGGTCGACGGTATGGCCAAGTCGAGCAGCCCCGAGGGCTCACGAGAGGACTTGTGGGAATTAGCAAGATACTTTAACCCGACCACGGCAGAGGCGGCTGGGTCGATTGATACAACTGGCTCCGGGCCTGAAGCATGCGCTTCATACGATGCGCGGGTTGACACCGAGCTGGCTGCCCACGTTGCTCTGCTGCGAGATCTGTTCGGCCGCCCGACCGATTTGATCTCGCTCGACCGTGACTGGCTCACCTCAGTGGTTATGGGGTTGGCCCGTGGCATTTACGACGACCGGGCGTTGGACCGGCTGCCGATCCTGGCCGACGCCCTTCAGGACACCGGTTGCGTTGACGAGCGGGTGCTCGCCCACTGCCGCGGCCCCGGCCCCCACACCCGCGGCTGTTGGGTGGTGGATTCGATCCTTGGGCTCGGGTAAGCCAAGCCCGTTTCGTGGGCCATACCACCGTGCGCTGCGTCAGCCGTACATCTGAAACCACTGGTTTGCCGCCTGCTTGAGTATCGCGATGACCAGATCCTGGCCGTTGGCCTGGCCTAACACCGCGCGAAGCTGGGCGTCGAGAGCAATAATGATGTCCCCGGAATGCCCGCCCGGGTTGCCCCCATACATCAGGTTCGCCTGATCCCAGTATGGATTGATTCCGTAGTACAACAAGATGTCCTTGGCCTCCTTGTCGGCGGCCTGCGCTGCCGTTCCGGTGCCCTCCTTGTAGACGATGTGGTGGGCGTGAATTCGACCTGCCTTCGTGGCCACCGTGATCGCCGCCCGCTCCGCCAGATACCCCTGATACGATACCCCCCGCGCGTCGACATTCCCCAGCCCCGTGGTTTGGCGGTAGGCCCTATACGCCAGCGCGTTGGAATAGCCAGGGTTCGACCCAGTCGGGGCCCGGTAGATGTATGCCATCCATTTGTAGATTCTTGTCGACCCGCCGCCAGGGAGTGTGGTGGACCCTTCCAGCCCGCCGGAACCCGTTTTGAGGACATCATTCTCGGCCCGCATGGCCTGTTGGACGCAGGCCGTGTTCTGGTAAGTCGTCAGCACCTTTCCAGGGTCCGGCGACACCCCCCCGCCGGACTGAAGTTCGTAGGCCAGCAGGCTCACCAATGCCCCCTGGTCCCCCATCAGGCCGTACTTCCCGGCGTTACGGATGCCGTTGATGATCAGCGCTGCGTTCGCGTTCTGCATCGCGTTTGTGAGGCTGAACGGGGTATTGGTCTCCTGCATCACACCCTGGGCCACCTGCAGACCACTGAGGAAGGCGTAGGTGTTGTGGGCCCACGCCGCCCAGCCCCAGTGGTCGTCGCCCACGAAGTACGTATGCCAGTCGGCGACTCGCAGATTGTACACTGGTTCGTACAGGCCGGTGTCGAACACCTCCTCGATCATCGTCCACTCTCCCGACAATGTCGCGATCCGATCCCCCGGCTGCAATGCACCGGCCGCCGTCCACCCTTTACTGGAGGCGTAGAACGGGTGCTCCGGGGTCGTCCGGATCACCTGGCCACCGACATGCAGGTGGAGGATGCGGCCAGTCCGCCGAAATGTCGCCTCGACCGCTTTCCAATCGGGCTCAGCCATTGGGTCGTACTCGTCACGGGCGAGGACTGAGTCGCCGTGCCGGATATTCTCGACAGCCTGCCACCCACCACGGGTCAGCAGCTTCGTCCCGGCCGCGAAGCAGCCTGTGCCCACCGCTGTGCAGGCGCTCGCCTGGATGGCGGCCTTCATCAGGTTCTCGTCGGCGACGACTTTTTGCTGGAGCTGCATCAGGACCGGCATGGTGTTCTTGGTCGGTGTCCGCCCGGGGATTGGTTTGGCCCCCGTGTACAGGGCCTGGGCGTCTGACGCCAGGGCCCCGAACACTGCCGCCGCGTGGTTGCCGAGCAGCGACATGGGGTTGATCGTCGCGACCAATTGATACCCCCCGCCAAGGGTTTGCTTCGCGACCTTAACCTTGGTGGTGCCATTCTCCTGGGCCACCCACAGCACGTAGTTCTGGCTCTGGTAAGAGAATGTCTGCTCCTGTGCCACCTTGCCGGTGAACAGCGCGGCGTTCGTTCCACCGCTGACGCCAACATTCTTGACCTTGGCTGCCAACTGGGCGATTGCTGCCTTCAGCCACTGATCCACCTCCTTGGGGATGAACGACACCGCCTGCTTCAGTTGCACCGGTAACTGACTCAGCCCAAACTGCGTCATCACCATGTTCAGCAGCGGGCCGACCAACTTGTTCATCGCGTCCACCAACGCCACCTGGAACTCCGCCGATTTCCTCGCAGCCAGGAAGTTCAGGCTGTCGGTGAATGCGGTGATCACCCCCGTCAACTGCTGCTGGTTGTTGATCAGCCAGCTCAGCCCGTTGTACAACGATGTCACCCAGCCCACACCCGGCACAAACTTGGCCGCCACCTGGGCCAGAACCCCCTGGAGCTTCGACTGCACCTTGCCGGTCACCGCCGTTTGCGCCTGGTTCAGAAGGTCGTTCAAACTGGGCACGCCCTGCAGATTCGACACATTGCTCGCCAGGTCGTTGACGAAGGTGAGGATGCTGTTGGGGTTCGTCGGGTCCACCGGCTGGGTACAGTGAGTGATTGTCAATTACTTCGACTAAGTAATAAATAATTGATTTGGCCTGAATGTGCATAGATTATCTGGTCATGCCATGTACGATTGGCTAAATTAACAATAGTAATTTTAATATATAATTAAATTTAATTATATATATCACTTGATTGTGTATCTTTCGCGGATCAATTGAATTGAGCGAGCAATTGCAAGCGATATCGGGCTCCCTTCATGATCAACGTCATGTTCAGCGCTCGCTGCTTTTTCCATAACAGGCACATCATCTAGAGATCCAATAGTACCTAATGCAATTGAAGCTCTATTTCTGACAAGTGGATCTACATCATGAGACATAAGCCCAAGTAGTTTCGCAGATGCATTTCGACATGCTCGAAAATGCAATATCTCGCACGCATGCCAACGAACGTAGTCTTGTTGATCGTCTAGCAAAGGCAATACAAGTTGTTCTACATTGGGCAAGTTGATCTCATGCGCAGCGATAGCCACACGAGCTCGTACTTTTGGATGTATGTCAGTAATTAACTGTCTTAATATTTCACTTGCTTTTTCACTCGCAAGACAGGCTAGTTGAGCAACTGCTGTTGCAATGAGTTGAGGCTTTCCGCTAAGAAAATGTTCACGATAAGCATCAATACTCATAAATCACACATAAATATAATATAACAAATAATCTCTGACGGAGGATATGACTATCAATCTAACAATAAATGCTATTTTGACAGTCAGCAGTGTAAGCTAAGATAAATTTGCATGGCATCTTATGGAATAGGCGGCCACCAGATGTTACGGAAGTTTTGTAGCGTTGTGAAATAGTGGATGCACGCCCCACATGGACCGTTTGAATTACTGATACCGATTGCTCTCACTCCTGGGGCCATCTCGTATAATATTTCCTCCGCGTGGAACGCTCCATAAGCGTGATAAAATATCGCACCGGAATTCCGTACTGTCTGAGCAAACTCATCGATCACAGCTTGCGGCACCTGTCGGCCAAGATTACCACTATTGGCATACAAGACGACAATTTCCGTGTTGCCCAGGCGGCCTACCGCCACAGTCACACCACGCTGGTAGTCAACATCGAGTTGATTTCGCCAGTACAACGCCCTGCGCACATCTGTGTATCCTTCTTGCGCGTATGCTTGTTCCGCTCCGGGCAGATACGCATTATGAGCCCAGGGCGCAAACCCCCACTGCTCGCCTCCCACGAAATAAGTGTGAAACTCAGCCACACGGAGGTTGTACACTGGCTCATAGAGTCTGGTATCGAACACCTCCTCCACACCCACCCATTCACCCGAAAGTGTAGCAATCCGATCGCCCGGCTGCAAGGCACCCGCAGCGGTCCAGCCCTTGCCCTCTACATAAAACGGGTGCTCAGGCGTCGTCCTGATGACCTCGCCGCCGACATGAAGGTGGAGGATACACCCGGTCCGCTGGAACTTCGCCTCGACCAACTTCCAATCCGGCTTCCCAGCCGGGTCGTGCTCGTCGCGGGAGAGTACCTCCTCACCCGCTTGGATGTCCTCGACATTTCGCCAGCCGGTTCGGGTCAATAGCTTCGTCCCCGCCGCGAAACAACCAGTGTTGAGCGTCTTGCATGCATTGGCCAGGATGTCGGTGATGACGACGTCCTCGACCTGCGTGACCGCCTGCTGGAGTTGTCGCAGGCTCAGGAACTTTCCCTTGGCAGGGGCTTGACCGTTCGGCTTCGTCGCCTGATACAGAGCCGTGGCCGCGCCTATCAGAGCATTGAGGTGAGTGGTCGGTTGCGCATTCGGATCGGTGATGCCCATGTTGTCGAAACTGGCGGCGGTCAATACCCCGATCAGTTTGTACCCGCCCCCACTCTGCACTGCGACCTTGACATTCGTCTTTCCGTTCTCCTGAGCCACCCACAGCACGTAATTCTGGTTCTGGTAAGAGAATATCCGCTCCTGTGCCAACTTCCCCGTAAACAGCGCGGCGTTCGTTCCACCGCTGACTCCCCCCGCCTTGACCGTCGCTGCCAACTTGGCGATGGCCGCCTTCAACACCTGGTCCACCTTGGTGGGGATGAACGACACCGCCTTCTGAAGCTGCTGCGGTAACTGACCCAGCCCAAACTGCGTCATCGCCATGTTCAGCAGCGGGCCGACCAGGCCGTTCATCGCTTTCAGCAACCGCTTCTGGAACTCCGCCGAGTCCCCATCAGCCAGGGCGTTCAGGCTATCGGTGAAGGCTTTGATCACCCCCGTCAACTGCTGCTGGTTGTTGATCAGCCAGCTCAGCCCGTTGTACAACGATGTCACCCACCCCACACCCGGCACAAACTTGGCCGCCACCTGGGCCAAAACCCCTGTGAGCATCGACTCCGCCTTGTTGGTCAGCGCGTCTTGCGCATCGGTCAGAAGGTTGCTCAAACTGGGCACACCCTGCAGATTCGACACATTGCTCGCCAGGTCGTTGAAGAAGGTGAGGATGCTGTTGGGGTTCGTCGGGTCCAGCGGCTGGGTACCGCCAAACCAGTTCACCACCTGCTCAATCGCCTCCAGGTTCCCTGCCCCAAGTTGCTGCTGAACCACCTGGTACACGTGGCTCCACGTCAGACCAGAATATTGCAGCAAAAACGCCTGGAGGGCACCTGGAGCGCTGAAGTTGAATCCGGCCAGGCTGTTGTTGTCGATCTGCCCAAACAGCCACTGTTCGAGTTGCTTTTCCAAAGTCGTGGGCAGCTCTTTGATAAACTGCGTCACTGCCCCCGTGAAACCGGTACTCAGGGCTGTCAGGAACTCACCCTTGCCGCTGCTGATGGCAGTCAGCAGAGTGCTGGCCGAGTCCCCAAACGCCTCGGCCAGGCTGTAGAGCCCCGATGTCGCGTTGCTGATCTGCTGCCAGGTGGTCGCGGGGATCGATGTCCGCAGCAGAACCTCGGCGAAGTCGCTCTGTTGCACCACCTGATTGTTCTGCAACAGCACCGCCTGGCACAGCACGACCACCTGCCGACCCCCCAACTCGCCGGGGATGATGATCGATGGGTCGGATTGCTGCAGCGAGGTGTAGGAGGTCTGATCGAGAGAGTAACCCCCAAGCGAGGACGCCGACACGTCGTACTTCGTGATGGTGAAGTTGTACGCCACCTGATCGTGATTGTTCGCAGCGAACTGGAGCGACGGGGTGTCGAGCTGGTAGGTTAGGGTCTCGGGTGTTTCGACGGCCCAACTCGTATTGGACACAATCGGCTGATAGCCGAACTCGTTGTACCCGACTGGTGGTTCGCCCTGGGTGGCATCGTAGAAGGTGCCGTACACGGCATTCCTCACGGGGATGCCGCCGTGGATCCCGGGTGGGTTCTGGCTCGCATATGATGCGGGTTGGTCGACCACGACCAGGAACGAGATGTGGGTGCTATCAATTCCGGCCGCGTCCGTCACCCACCCCTTCACCTGGTACTGGTGCCCCTGGTCGTATTTCACGGCCACTGACGAATTGTTTCCCTCCACCTCTTTGCCATACTACCCACATTAATTTTAATACCAAGTATTGACTATTATTATAATATAGATTATATTTAAATTGATATTATCGACTGTATTATCTAGGAGGTAGATTGCATAAACCGCTAGTCTCTTGCATTGATCAACTGAATTACTTCCATTGCAAGATCTCCGATTTGTCGGCCTTCATAGTCGGTAGATTGATCAGACTGAATTATATTATACAAAATAGGAATAGAATTTCTTGTGCCTACAGCGCCGAGCGCAGCTACAGCAGCATACCGAACAGTTGGCTCTCTTTCGTTAACCAAGTGATTTAGTAATAAATGTTCTGTTGAGAAATCTGCTATATCTTCAAGAACTTCACAGGCTACTCGTCGAACAGCTTGTAAATCTGCGCTGAGATACTTGGGAATTTGGAGGATAGCGAGTTTTGGATCGACTCGCCAAAGTAGATCAAGTGCTTCGCATCTTAACACCGGATCATTTTCATTGCACATTTTTACTATAGATTCTAGTGTAAATTTATCTGATAAAATAACGATATTTGTTGCGAGCTCTTTAACGCCTCCTGGTTTCGATCGCATAGAATTAACAGCATCTTTTGCATGCTGATAGTTGATAAATTTCATTAGTTTGTCTCAGTGGTTATTGTTTATGCCTTTGTTGTTGGCCACCATATGTTTCTAAAATTTACCTGATAAAGGAAAAATTGTTTGCAAGTTGGACAGCATCCTTTATAGTTCGAGATGCCGATCGCATTAGCGAATGCGCTAGTCGTCGCGTAATTATTATACAGATAGATTTCCGCGTGTGCTCCAGTAGCATGAACAACAACTCCCTTGATACCACTTTGATGCACGTGTCTTTCGACAGCAAGGAATGCCCCATCAGGTCCATACACCGAATAGACATACTGTTTAATGCCATCCACTGTGGCTTCTGTTACCGCTACAGTTGTATCCTGATAAATCTTTGGTATTTCAGCAAATGCCTGTTGTGCCATTAGTGCATATAGCTGCCCTAGGCTTGCGTAAGTCTGATCCGCGCCTCTGAGACTGCAGAAACTGTTATGTGCCCACGCAGCCCAGCCCCACTCTTCATCCCCCACAAAGTAGGTGTGCCAGTCGGCCACCCGCAGGTTGTACACCGGTTCGTACAACCTGGTATCGAAGACCTCCTCCACTCCCACCCATTCACCCGAAAGTGTAGCGATCCGATCGCCCGGCTGCAAGGCCCCTGCCGGGGTCCAACCCTTGCCCTCAACATAAAACGGGTGTTCTGGTGTGGTCCGGATGACCTCCCCGCCGACGTGAAGGTGGAGGATACACCCGGTACGCTGGAACTTCGCCTCGACCATCTTCCAATCCGGCTCCCCAGCCGGGTCGTTCTCGTCACGGGAGAGTACCTCCTCACCCGGTTGGATATCCTCGACGTTCCGCCAGCCGGTTCGGGTCAATAGCTTCGTCCCCGCCGCGAAACAGCCAGCGTTGAGCGCTTTGCAAGCATTGGCCAGGATGTCGGTGAGGACGACGTCCTCGGCCTGGGTCACTGCCTCCTGGAGTTGCCGCAGGCTCAGGAACTTTCCCTTGGCAGGGGCTTGACCGTTCGGCTTCGTCGCCTGATACAGGGCCGTTGCCGCACTCACCAGAGCATTGAGGTGGGTTGTCGGTTGTGCATTCGGATCGGTGATGCCCATGTTGTCAAAACTGGCGGCGGTCAATACCCCAATCAGTTTGTACCCGCCGCCACTCTGCGCTGCGACCTTGACATTCGTCTTTCCGTTCTCCTGAGCCACCCACAGCACATAGTTCTGGTTCTGGTAAGAGAATACCCGCTCCTGTGCCAACTTCCCCGTAAACAGCGCGGCGTTCGTTCCACCGCTGACTCCACCCGCCTTGACCGTCGCTGCCAACTT
>PLDW01000012.1 GCA_003136315.1 Gemmataceae bacterium
TCTTTTTTGCCGGGTTAATACGGGGCCGGAACCGGCGGCACTCACCCACTTCCCGTCTACTCAATTCTCGTGCCGAACACTATTGGGTGCTCCTCTCGATTTTGGCACTTGACGCCTGGGGCCTTTGGCAACGCAAGTGCTTTCCCAGCTTGAAACCTGGAAATGCCAAAATCGAGAGGGGCACCCGGTATTCTGTGCGAAATGTGCAAACTGGGGTCGTTTTCAGGCCGATAGCGTGTAAACTGTGGGATGTGTGCAATCTGTAACCTCTGGAATGGCTAGTTCTTGCGTTCCTGACTGCTTGGTTCCACTGATTCGGGACCAAGAGGTCGTGGGTTCAAGTCCCGCTGACCCGGATTCTGCCGGACAAGAGCCATTCAAACAAAAGCGATGTCCCCGAATCTCCCCAGCAACTCGGCATGATCTTCTCGATCACTTCCAGTCCAAATCCGGCTGTCCCCAAATCTCCCCCAGCAATACCCCCCCCATTCTCGCCCAAGCGGTTTTCCCACATTGTCCCCCCAATTCCCTGCGCCCCAGCCCAATATCGATGGAACGTTGGAAACGAAACACCCCGCAAATCCTTATGGGTGCGGGGTTTGCGTTGAGCAAGGACTACGGGACCAGTAGCCGCAACCACCGGATCGACTGACGAGTATTCCGATAGTTTACGTCATCAAATCTTTTGCCCGAATACGGAAAGTATTGCCGCTTGCGACACAGCAGGCAACAGGTGGCTATAGCGACGCCTCATCGCATCGGTCGAGTGCCCTACCCAATGGTCGATCAGTCGCTGGTCGATGCCACGTGCGGCGCAATTGCTGATGAAGCTGTGGCGGAGGCAGTGCCACCCCGGGATTAGCGACCATTCCGAACCGGCGGTAGCGTGACGCAAAAGTTTGGTGGTGTAGTGGTCGCTCATCGACCGGCCACTGGGCGTACAGATGGCATGCGGGTTGTCCGGGTGCTTGGCGAACCAATCCCGCATGACCTGTTCCAACCGTGGTGTCATCGGGACGGTGCGGTAGGTTTCGACTTTTGCCGAGTCCTTTTTCTTCTCGCGAATCATCACCGTCCTGGAAGCGAAATCAAAATCCGTGACCAGCGACCTTCGGATTTCGCTTCGGCGGGCTCCAGTATGCGCTGCGAACGTTATCATCGGGTAGACGTAGGGTTGTTGCCGGAGGTCACGAATGTAATCGAGAAACGCTTCGACCGAGGTCACGCCGCGGTTTGCAGAGACGACACTCGCCGGGCAGATTGAACGTCGCAAGTCCTTGGAAAGATTAATCTTCCGGAGATGCGATTTCACCCTTGTGGCCACAAACTCAGCAAGAAACCTCAAGCGATCCAGTGGAATTCAAGGGTTTTTGCTGGGATTTCACCGATCCCCGCGCAAACCGCGGCGTGACCTCACTTCGACCTCGGGAAGTGTTAAGAACAGGCTTTGCCACAGTTCAGCTTTTGCCACTTTGGAGAGTTTCCCCAACGCGATCTGGCGTTCGATCTGCTCGCGAATCTGAAACGGCGGCTTGGCCGTGCCTTTGGGATAGGTCAGGTTTTTCACCGGAGCCGGCCGATCGGTGTAGCCTTGCTGGATTCCCCACTTGTTCCAAAGCGAGGAAAAGGTGCCGATCTCTTTACGGATGGTCTCACGGCGAACCGTCTTCTTCGCCTTGCCCTTCTCCTGGGTTCGTGCATCGATGTAAGCCTGGAGCGTTTTGGTGCTGACTTCTGAAAGAAGCAGATTGGTATCGAGCAACCTTCGTAAGTGGCCGATATGGGTGGTCTCGGTTTTCCAGGTCCGGACTTCTTTGGCTCCTCTGGGAAACGAAGTCAGGTAAGTATCGAACAGTTTTGCCAGCGTGATTCGTTCCAGTGACGGCGACTGCGAGGGCCGTCCCTTGAGCTTGCCACCGGAGATGATGTACACCCCGAAGTCGGCATCCACGGGCGGTGGGTCGATGATACCGCGCTCGATCAGCCGCAAGTTGCCTTTGAACCGTGCCAGTGCATCCTCAGCTTCCCGGCGGTCGGATGAATGCAGAGGCAAAAGACGTTTTGCTCCGCCGAAGCGGAAGCGGATGCGGAATAAATCGCCCTTGGTCTCAAGCCAGGCCATGAATTCACCTCACGGGTATTGTTCGGGGTGAGTCCAGCGACGTGGCCCCAATGCGGGTGCCACATTGCCCACCCTGTGCCCACCCGATCCGCGAGGAGAAAACAAAAAAGGCATTTGCGATTTGTCGCAAATGCCTGAATTCGTGAGACTTGCATCATCCAGAAAATCAGTCGGGCTGACAGGATTCGAACCTGCGACCTCTTGGTCCCGAACCAAGTCGGGCAGCCCTGATACGAAAAAAGCCACGGCCAAGGGCATCACACCTCGGCCGTGGCTGCGTCTCGAAAACTGGTTGTGGTCCAGCCGTTCGAGACAGGAATCGCGACGGTGGCATTATACCCCAAATCGCTACCCCTTACCAGACCGTGCGCATCGGCCTGATATTTGCCCCAGCCTTTGCTGAGCAGTCGAGCCGTGATCCTTCGTGCGATCATCGGCGAGTCGGGCTGACAGGATTCGAACCTGCGACCTCTTGGTCCCGAACCAAACCGCACCCCATCGAAAGCACTGGAAATCAAGGCAATTCTGCGGTTCCGCCGTTTGGTTGCACCAGCGGTTGCACCAACTCCCAGGAAACGACCTCCGAACAGCCCCCTTCGGCTCTCGTCGTTGCACTCCTGCCCCTGTTGAACCATCTTTCACCGGCTGACCGGGCAGCGCTCGCCCGCATCCTCATCACAGGACCAGGGGAACCGAAGGGGGATGCCCCATGAGCGCTCTCCCGAGCTTATCCCAGCACCGGGTGGTGATGTCCGATCTCGCCCGACGGACCACGAACGACCTGGCCCCCCAAGACCCTCGGCAGGGTCTATGGGTTGGGGTGTCGATTCTGTGTGAATCAGGTGCCGTTGCCACCGACGCTGTGCCGGAGAGAGGTTCGCCGCAAGTCTCAGCCGTCGCCAGAGACGCGATCTGCGGTCAGGTCGAGACAAAGTTCGACTCCAGCGGTCGAGCCCGTAGCGGGGCGATAATGCGGTCGACCGATCGCTCCCAGGATGGACCCCGTCGTCCCTTCTCACCTTTTGCGATCCCGACAACCACCAGGGTAGATTTGATCGTGGCCAACAACCCACCAAAACGGCCGGGGGCGACCCATGAACATTCGCGACCGTGTCAAGGAACTCCGCCGGGTTCCTGCCTCACAACTTCGGCCATCGCCGAAGAACTGGCGGACTCATCCCAAAGCCCAGGCCGACGCCCTCAAGGGCTTGTTGGCCGAGGTCGGCTTCGCAGGGGCAGCCCTGGCCCGGGAACTGCCCGACGGCAGCCTCGAACTGATCGA
>PLDW01000400.1 GCA_003136315.1 Gemmataceae bacterium
GATGCCCGTGCCACCAGACTCTCTGTGGCATGGCCATGCTGGGCTGACACGGGCAAGATGCCCGTGCCACCAGACTCTCTGTGGCATGGCCATCCTGGCCATGCTGAGCCGACACGGGCAAGATGCCCGTGCCACCAGATTTCACGGTCTTGTTTCTGGACAACTCCTAAGAAGGAAGGGGGAGCCGGAGTCGGAACCTAACCCCCCAACCCCCTTCCCTAAGAAGGAAGGGGGAGCCGGAAGGCGGTTTGACTCTCCTCCGCCTCCCAGTCGTGGGTTTTGTCCGGTGGTTCTAAGGCAACGCAGGGCGTTGTTTGGAGGCTGGGCGGCAACAGTGACGAGACAGTTCAACGGTGTGCAGATCGCATCGGCGGGTAGGGAGGGTCACATTTCCACTGGCGGGGACCAGGTGATATCGACCCGGGCGTGAGGCGGATGGTCGGAGGCGGCCAGAACCTGTGCGGCGTCCCGGCCGGCGTCCCCGAGATGGGGGAGAGCAGCCATGTCCAGTCGGGGATATTCTCGGTAGAACGCGATGTCGTCGGGGAGCGGGGCCGGAGTGAATTCAATTCCCGGGAGAGCCTCGGCCACGACCACCCGGAACCGATCCCCATCTGATCCCGGGGGAACCGCCAGGATATTCACCTCGTCCGGCTTCCCCCCCAACAGCCCGGTGAAGTTTGGCCCAGCCTCTTCATACGCCTCTGCGATCAAGGGGTGGTCGATCGGCCCCCCTGTCCGGTTCCGGAAGAACACCGTCGCCGGGTCGGCCGCATCCAGCTTCGCATCCAGGAACTCCCGGACCCGAGTGAGTAGCATCTCCCGGAACTGCGGACCTTTCTCGGCCGGTTTCAGGCAGACCGCGGCCAGGCCGCGGAATTTCTTATGGGTTTCTTTCTGGACGGACTGATCGAACACCAGGATGTCCTCCGGGTTGACCCCGGCGAGGAATCGGTCCGCGGCATCATCGAGTGTCAGGCACCCCTCCGGGAGGATGAGTTTGCCTGGGCCGGTCGAGATATCAGCTCCGGCGACCGCGGCCAAAGCGGAGTGCATGTCGGCCAGTCCAGCGCGACACATCCCGATCTCCCGGAGATACTCGGGGGTCGCCCCGAGCAACTTCCGGTAAGCCGATAGACACAAATCGAGGACCTGGAGTCGGAGTCGAGCCCGTGGGTAGGCTCGAAGCAGATCGAGTACCTCCGCGGTTGGGGTTCCTCCCCTCCAACTGCCAAGCCCCCCGATCGTTTGGATGAGCTTACCAAAGGTCGTCTTGACCTCCTTGTCCATGTCCTGCAAGACGGGTTCCAGGACATCGATCTGCCGTTTCAGTCGCTCCCCGATCTGCCGAACTGCCTCCTCCGACCCAGCCAGCCGATACTGGGGTTGCTCGATGAACGTGACCGCCATGTAAGCTAACTGGCCCTCTGCCTCCTTGGTCAATTCCTGGAAACGGGTCGCCAGGATCTCGTTGAGCGATCCCTTGGTCTGGTCGTCCTCGCAGGGGGGTTTGCCGACCACCTTGATCAGTTGCTCCAGGACGGAGCAGGCGGCGGCCGCATCCAGCTTCGACCCGGACGGGGTCCGGGTCCGGAGCGGGTCGACGAACGCATCGAACACTTTCTCCGGATCTTCCCGCAGAGCCGAGCGGGCGGCCGCATTGAACCCCTCGATGACCTGGTCGAACCCGAGTTTCCGGTCGGCCCACTGGCGGTCCAGCCAGGCCGCAATCGGATCGCGCAGGGTGGTCGCGTCCTTGGCCGTCCAGCGCTGGATCAAGCGCTGGGCAAACCGTCGGGTGGCAGCCGCCAGAACCTCAGGCCTGGGCCACGTCAGGCGGAACAGGCCAAATGTCTGGCAGGTCGGAGTCAGGGACGGGAAGGCATTCCGGTAAACGTCACGAACCTCGTCGGCGACCCGTCCGGCCGGGGTCAGGATCTCGTTGAACATGGCCCGAGCCGCACGCACCGCGAGTTCTGCCCTTCCCTTCGGGTCAACCGCCTTGGGGAGTTGGAGAACGGCGACCCGGGCGAACGGGGCATCCCCATCCACGACCGGAGCTTCGGACTTGTCAAACGTCGTCTGGTATTTCGTCCGTCGGGCCTGGAAGTGGTACAGTTCGGTGAGCGCAGCGTGGGTGTTCCCAAGTGCGGCGTTCCGCGGGGCGGTCTTATCCGCGGGGGGGACGAGGAACATCCCCACGACCTCCGGCCGAATGTAGCCGACTGACCGGAGTTCCTGGCGGATCAGATACGCCAGATCGATGAACATCCCCCCGCCGGTCCCACCACCAAGCCCGGCCACGACATAGGCTCGGGGACGGTTCGTGCGCAGCCCGAGCTTGGTCGCCTGCTCGGCCTTGGTCAACGGGTCGTCGGTCAGGAACGTCTCAACGTCCTGCCGGACCCGCTGGGCAATCAGGCGATAGTTGTCGAACAAGGCGAGTCGACCGAAGGCCCGCACCCCGCCGGCTGCCCCGGGGCTGCGGGGAAGTTTGTAGAGGATTCCGGGCGGGAGCCACTGATCCACTGGGGGAAGGGTATCGCGTTGGAGGTAGTGAACAGAACGGTTGAGTCGGGCAACGACCACTTCGCGTGGGGCGAACCCACCCGGGATCTCCTGCGGTCCGTTCTGGAGGGCACCCACATCCGGATCAGTGTCGACGTACAGAAACCGAAGATGGGGTAGCTTCTCGATCGACCCATACCGATCTCGCGCCACCCGACGGAGGTGCTCGACGACCACTCGACCGAGATGCCCGACAGCGATGATCAGAGCCGGGAAGAGCACCCCATCCCCGATCCGTTCCGGGGGGGCGATTCCCAGACTGTTCATCCGCCCCGTCTGGAAGATCTGCGGCCGCTGGAGAGTCACCGCCGGAGTCAACCCGGCTGTCCCGGACGATGGGGTCACCAAACGGGGGGCAAGATTCCCGTTCGGACCGACGGTAACTAGCGGGGGCATTGGGGTTACGACCAACCCGGAGCCACTTCCGGAGGTTCCGCCAGACCCATTCGAGGACGATCCCTTGAGCGGGTCGGTGCCCAGCCGTCCTGATCCGCCGAACTGGACCCGGGTGGCCAGGGAGGACTCGCCCGGCGTGTCGTCGGTGACTGTATTGGGTGTGGCCGGTGATTGCCTTCGGCCCGGCGGGGTGTTTGCGGTAGGGGGGGTCGTTGGGGCGTGCGCAAGGCCGGACAGTTTCAACGCCCGGACCATTTCGGTACACGTCGGCCACCGGTCATCCGGCTTCTTGCTCAGTCCGCGGCCAATGATCGGCTGATCGGCAAGCGGGAGCGGGTTCAGGTCTGGGGTTCCGTTCAGGTGCTGCATCAGGAGTTGCCGGGTATTCGCCCCGTTGAACGGTCGGGTTCCGCTCAGCAGTTCCTGGAACACAATCGCCAAGCTGTACTGGTCGGAGTATCGGCTGACATATCCTTCAAACGTCTCCGGCGCAGCGTACACGGGGGTGACCCCACCGGTCACCGTCGCCCGCACCCCCTCCAATAGCTTTGCCAGGCCAAAATCCCCGACCTTCACGTGGTTGAACACCACGAACAAGTTCTGCGGCTTGATGTCCAGATGCTGAATCTGGTAGAAATTGTTCATCAAGTCGATGGCTTCAGCCGCCTCCTCCATATAGCGGAGGAGTTCATCCCGAGGAACACCGGGAAGGCCCTGACTGCGGCACTTGCGGAATCGATCCCACAAATTCTCATCGGCCAGCTCCATGGTGATGATGAGCTGGCCTTCGAGGATATCGTACCGCTCAAGAGACAGGACGTAGGGGTGGCGGATCGACTGGACACGTTTGAGGGCTTTCAGCTCCTGCTCGGCTGGCCGACTCTCCTCATCCCCCGCATCCAGGTCGCCGAAGACGAATTTCATCGCCTTGAGCAGCCCACCCGGGGCTTCGACTTTCCACACTTCTCCAAACCCGCCCCTGCCAAGACGCTCGATCAGCCGGTACCCCGGGAGCGGCTCTTCCTGGCTGACCAGACGGACAGGCATGGCAGGGGCCAAAGGGGTCATTGGCCGCGGCAGACTGGTGCTGGCGCGGACGGGGTCCACAATACTAAGTATCTTTAGCTCAGGCCCTGCGGTTTGGCAAAAGACTGTCCAAGACCCCAGAATGTTGAGAACCGGGCAGAACTGGCCACAAGCGTGCCAGTTGGTGGAGGCGCAGGGGCCAGTGAATGCTCCTCCAGGCTGAGATGGTGGTTCGATCGTCCGACCGGGATCTGTCCCATCACCGTAACCCTTGTGCAAACCCACAAGTCGCCAGGACATGCGGCACCGTGTGGGTGTTCCCAAGGGGGACTCAGCCGGATCTGGAGCAATCGGGGATGAAAATCCGATCCAAGTCGGAGATGATGAATGGACGCCGCCAGATGGCGGGCGTTGGGGAACGCCAGGGAAGGAATCGCACCGTATGAGCGACGCAACACGAACGGGGCTTCTGGTGAGTGTGCGGTCGGCCGACGAGGTCGACGCTGCCCTTGAGGGCGGGGCCGACTTGATTGACGTGAAGGAGCCGACCAAGGGGCCTCTTGGGATGGCCGAGGCCGAGGTGGTGGCCGGGGTGGTCGACCGTGTTCGGGGGCGGGTGCCGGTGAGCGCTGCCTTTGGCGAGTGGTCCGCCAACGCTCTCACGGTCGCCCACTGGCACCTGGAACTGAAGCTCGCCTACGTGAAGTGGGGGCTGGCCGGATACACCCCTAGCCCAGGTTGGGGCGAAGACCTCCTCGACACCCGTCGGGAACTCCCGGCCGGGATGGAGATGGTGGCTGTTGCGTACGCGGACTGGGAACGTGCGAAATCCGTCCCCGTGACAGAACTGGTTCGATTCGCCAAGCGATTCCGGTTCCGGGCGGTCTTGCTCGACACCTGGGGAAAGGACGGAAAGACATTGCTCGACTTCCTCTCCCCCACCGAACTGGCGAACGTGGTCGAGAGCGCTCGACGGGTTGGGATGAAGACCGCCATCGGCGGGTCACTCCGGCCGGAACAGATGAAGCAGCTCAAGGGGGTCTGCCCGGACTGGTACGCGGTCCGAGCCTCCGCCTGTGCGGCCGGCAAGCGGGACGGTGTAATCGACGTGTCTCGGGTGAAGAAATGGAAGGAAATGATCGGCTGACCCGCCCCCGTCAGGGCGTCCCCACCTCAGTTCCCCGGATGGTCATGGCTCCGTCCCGAATTGCCGCCAGCGCGTGCCTCGTCCTGGTGACGCTGATCCCCCTGACTGTCCCGGCAGCGGCCGACCCCGCCCCAGGTTCTGAACTCGTCGCCTACCCCCACCCGAGGGGATACGTCTGCTACCGGGCCACTGGCCCGATCGTGATTGATGGGAAGCCCGATGACAAGGCCTGGGAGGCAGCCCCCTGGACTGACCCGTTCGCCGATATCGAGGGAGACAAGAAGCCGGCCCCCCGGTTCAAAACGCGGGCGAAGATGCTCTGGGACGATACGGCCCTGTACATCCTCGCAGAACTCGAAGAGCCAGATGTGTGGGCGACCCTCACCGAACATGACTCCGTCATCTTCAACGACAATGATTTTGAAGTGTTTCTCAACCCGGACGGGGACAACCACCTGTACGCCGAACTCGAACTGAACGCCCTCAACACCACCTGGGATCTGCTCCTGACCAAGCCGTACAAGGACGGCGGGCGGGCGGTGAACGCCTGGGAGATTACTGGGCTGAAGACGGCTGTCCGCGTGGATGGAACCCTGAACAACCCCGCTGATAAAGACCGCGGGTGGACAGTCGAAATCCGCTGGCCATTCGCCGGGCTCAAGGAACTGAGCCAATCACCGGTCCCACCACGAGGCGGTGATCGATGGCGGATCAATTTCTCCCGAGTGGAATGGGACACCGAATTGGTGGGTGGAAAGACTCAGAAGGTGAAAGGCCGGCCCGAGCACAACTGGGTCTGGTCGCCACAGGGGGTGATTGACATGCACCGCCCGGAGCGGTGGGGGTATTTGCAGTTCACCTCCGCTTCTCCAGGCAAGGCGACCTTCCAACCAGACCCAGACTGGCCCGCGCGCGACCTCCTGCACCGGGTGTATTACGCCCAGCGAGAATACCGAAAGGCGAAGGGGAAATACACCACAGCGATTGGTGATCTCGGGCTCACTAACCCGACTGCCCCACTCGCCAGCCCGATCACCCTGGAGACCACCACGAATGGATTCGAGGCCGGCCTCACTCTCCCCGCAGACCGTGGGGGTAAGGCCCGACGGTTGTCCATCACCCACGACGCTCTGGTGCGGATCGAGTGATACGCAGTTAACAGTTTGCAGTCGTTTTCAACTGCGAACTGTGAACTGCGAACTTCACATGAATAATTATGAACACTCCCACCAATGACCTTCCTGGCGGTCAGCTGCCACTCGTTGGCCTCGGCTTGTGGAAGGTTCCAAAGGCGGCGGCCGCCGATCTCGTCCAGCAGGCGATTACTGTAGGCTACCGCCACCTCGATTCGGCCTGCGACTACGGGAACGAGGCCGAGGTCGGGGCGGGACTCCGCGCTGCTCTCGACGCTGGATTCTGCCGCCGGGAGGATCTCTGGATCACCTCAAAACTGTGGAACACGTACCACGCCCGGGAGCACGTCCGGTTGGCGGTCGAGCGGACCCTCCGAGACCTCCGTCTCGACTACCTCGATCTCTACTTGATTCACTTCCCCATTGCGCTGGCGTATGTCCCTTTTGAGAAACGCTATCCACCCGAGTGGTTCTTCGACCCGGCCGTTCCGGAGCCGCGGATGGTATTTGCCCGGGTACCGCTCGCCGAGACCTGGGCTGCGATGGAGGAACTTGTAGATGACGGACTGGTCCGGAATATCGGGGTGTGCAACTACGGCACCGCGCTTCTCCGCGATCTGCTGAACACCGCCCGAATTCCACCGGCTGTTCTTCAGGTCGAGATGCACCCCTATCTGACCCAGGAGAAGCTCCTGCGATTCGCCCGGGATGCTGGGATCGCGGTGACTGCGTTCTCGCCACTGGGTGCCCAGTCTTACTACTCGCTGGGGATGGCGCAACCATCGGAATCGGTTCTGGAGCAACCTGTCGTGCGCGCAGCAGCGACACGATGCGGCAAGACTCCGGCCCAGGTGGTCCTGCGGTGGGGCGTGCAGCGCGGTACGGTCGTGGTTCCGAAAACAGCGAGGCTCGATCGACTGACCGAGAACCTGGCCATCTTCGACTTTGAGCTGACATCCGAGGAGATGGCCGCGATCAGTGGGCTGGACCGCAACCGCCGGTTCAACGACCCGGGTGTTTTCGCGGAGGCTGCGTTCCACACGTTTTGCCCGATCTATGAGTGAGTGCTTCGGTGCGTGTTTTCACAAGCCTGAAGCGCCAGAAAGCTGTCCTTCGCTGGCGCTTCAGGCTTGTGTTCAGACCCCCTCTGTTCCCCCGTTTTTCACAAGCCTGAAGCGCCNNCGCTGGCGCTTCAGGCTTGTATCGATTCCCATTTCTGCTTCCACTTCGGCAATACAGTGGATCAGGGTTGAGAGCGGCAGACCAAAAGGTCTGCCATCACCCACTCTGATCAGCGTCCTTGCCACAGTAAGAGTAACAAAGATTTCCCGGGTCAATTCGGGCTCACAGTCCGCCCCTACGGGTGTTAGAATCATCAGAGCACCTCGTTTCGTTCGTGTACCCTGGGCCGCTCCCGTCGTCGCGGCCCCGAAAGGAGACAGGCCATGAAGCGATCGTACATCGCCATCGGTGTGATCGGACTGGCGCTGGGCGGATTGTGGTATTCCACAGGGGGTTTCCATCCGTCCGGCGATCTGGCCGCCAACACACTCCGGGTGTCCGAGCCCCTCATCCACGAAAACCTGGCTGTGTTTTTCGTTCGCGGACCTGACGAGGTGGACACGACGCGGGTGGTCACTCTTCAGGAAGCCCTCGAACGCAACTGGGCGGTGGTCCACGAGACCGGCAGCGTGAACACTCTCGTGGTCGAGAATCTGTCGCCCGACCACGACCTGTTCGTCCAGTCTGGCGACATGATCAAGGGCGGCAGGCAAGATCGCGTGATCGCTTCTGACATGCTGCTGCCGCCGACCTCTGGGCAGGTTCCGGTCAGGGTCCACTGTGTCGAGCACAACCGCTGGACAGGCCGAGGAGCCGAGGCCGCGAGCCACTTTGAAGTGTCCGATAACTACGCCGTCGGGAACGAACTCAAGGTGGCCAACGCCTCCGGTAACCAGACCGCGGTTTGGGCAAACGTGACGGTCAACCAGGACAAACTGACGAAATCCCTCGGCGTCCAGGTGAACGCCGCGGCGTCGCCGACAAGCCTGCAACTGGCCCTGGAGAACCCGGCCGTTCAGGCAAAGGTCGACGGGTATCGTCAAGCGTTGCGGAGTGCCGGGGGTAAGCGAGGAGTGGTCGGGGCCGTGTTCGTGGTCAACGGGAAGGTGTCCTCGGCGGAGGTGTACGGATCGGCCACGCTTTTCCAGAAAGCCTGGCCGAAGCTCCTCAAAGCGGCGTCGATCGAGGCACTGGCGGAGAAATCCACCGGTGTGAGCCCGCGCCCACCAGCGGTCGAAGAGGTCGAGGAATTCCTTGCGATGGGCGGAAAGGCAGGCGAGGCGACTCTTGCGATCAATGGTCAGGAGCGGTCGTCCGAGTTGGCACGAAACTCTTCATCCAGAAACACCCTGGCGTATGGTTTCCAGAGCCTTCGCGAGCTAGGCGTCGGTCAAACTGATGGTCGTGTCGACCGCCTTGGAGTCGTTCAAATCGAGGGTGGTGAGATCCTCAACGATCGGGTGGTTCAACAGGCCGCTCGCGCTGTGGTGAACACCCAGACCGAAGGCGATCCCTTCTCCCAAACGGCGGCCCGATCCGCTGCTCCCTCCAGCACCTTGCGGGTTGATCCGATGGCTCAGCCGGAGAGACTCGCAGGACAGGTCGTATCATCCACGTCACAGCCGCAGCCTCCCACAAACCACACTTCGACCACTTCCCAGGTGGTGAACCCCTCGAACCCCGCTCAAGATAACGTCGTTGTTGTTCTGGGCAGGTCGATGAGGGCTAGGAACACGAACAGTAATCCCGCAACTGTTGAGAGGTTGGGTCGCCAAACCTCATCCACTCCGCAGGCGGTCAACCCGGACGGAAATCAGCTCAACACGAACCAGGTGGACAACGGATCGACCCTCCTCGTCGAATCCCGGGATGTAGGAATGAAAGTCATCCACCGCAGCTATATCAAGAAGTGACCCGCCAGGTGGGCGGGGAGCCCTTGCTCCCCGCCCCGGTTGAATACACTTCCCCCATGACCACGCTCTCACCAAACGCCACATCCCTCCTCGTTGTGGACGTCCAGCGAGGATTTACCGACCTATGCCCCACCGAGCTACCCGTTCCAGGGGGGGCCGAGATTGTGCCCGCGGTCAATGCCCTGCTCGCCCTCCCGTTCGCTCGGGTTGATGCGACCCAGGACTGGCATCCTCCAGACCATTGCTCGTTCCTTGGCCAGCGGGATAACCTCTACCCTCCGCACTGTGTCGCCGGCACGCCGGGGGCGGAGTTCCTTCCCGACCTGCACACCGACCGCTTCTCGACCATCTGGCGGAAGGGTTACGACCGCGATTTCGAGGCCTACGCCGTCACCGCCCAGCACCCGGGGTTTGCCGGGTTCCTGAAAGCCAGCGGGATCGTCACGGTTGTCGTGTGCGGGATTGCCACCAATATCTGCTGCTTCTACGCAGCCCGCGATCTGCGGCTCGCGGGTTTCGAGGTGTGGCTCGCCGAGGACGCCAGCGCCGGGATCGACATCCCCGCCGCCGGGCTATTCCAGGCAAAAGCCAAGGACGAGGGAATAGCGATCGGGATTCGGTACACAACGGCCGCGGAAGTTGCCCATCACATCCAGGGCGTTGCACCCGGAACCCAGGGCGATGCCCTCGGAACACAGGGCGATGCCCTCGGAACACAGGGCGTTGCCCCCGGAACCCAGGGCGTTGCCCTGGGCTGAGAGATCTCACCCTTTCAGGGTGAAAACCAACAAATGAAGTCTTCATCTGACCCAGGGCGTTGCCCTGGGCTGAGAGATCTTACCCTTTCAGGGTGAAAACCAACAAATGAAGTCTTCATCTGACCCAGGGCGTTGCCCTGGGCTGAGAGATCTCACCCTTTCAGGGTGAAAACCAACAAATGAAGTCTTCAGCCTGAAGGGCTGACATCCCTCAGCCCAGGGCAACGCCCTGGGTGTTTGGGCAACGCCCTGGGTGTTTGGGCAACGCCCTGGGTGTTTGGGCAACGCCCTGGGTTTGGCCAATTCACTTCACTTCCAGGTTAATGTTCTCCGAGTGGCTGTTGAACTCGGGAGCGTACAGGCACTGGATGCTGGCAAACCCGGTCGGGTACTTGCCCCGGAGTTGCACCCGAACCGAGTACTCGAACACATAGTTCCCCTTCGGCAGGTAGTCGATGAAGAAGTGGGTCGCGGTGTCCTTCGTCGACTCGTAGTACGCCAGCCCATCCTGGAACCGGTACTTCGACAGCACATTCACCGGCTCGGTCCCGCTCCCCCGGTGATCCTTGAGGTGGACATACTCCATGTCCCGGTCGGTCCGCAGTACTACCCGCACGACCACCTCATCCCCCACACCCAGCGGATCTTTGGCAAATGGATCCAGCCGCGGACCGGACTTGGTGAATGTCCGCTTGAAGAGCCGTTTCTCCAGTTTGAGCGGTCCGGCGTCGGCTGCCGTCACCTTGTCCAGGTCTTCCAGGTACTGCCAGTGGGCGCTCCCCCAACTCACCCCTGCGTCGGTCTTCTTCAATGTGATTGCCGACAGTGAGGGATTGATCTCTCCTCGCAAGAATTTCTGCTCGTAGAACCCTGTCCCGGCCTCCACCTTCTCCGGCACGATCAGATGATTGCCGACTGTCATCTCCACCAGTGCATCCGACTTCAGTAGACCGTCGCCGCGGAGCATCAGTGCATATACGGCGTCGGCCGTCGCCTTCGTCGTCTTCCAGTCCTGGGTCTGCTTCTGCTTGAGGAGCCAGACCTTGCAGTCCTCGACCGCCTTCGGGTCGTTGGCCACCTCGTCGAACGCCTCGACCATCATCGCCTGGGTTTCGATCGGAGCGTGGAACCACCATTGCTGGAGTTCTAGATCCCTCCAGAACATTCCCATCTCTTCGGTCGACACCGACCGCTCCTTGATGGAGGCCATGATCCCGCCGGGCGTCTCCTTGTCCCCGAATCGCTTGAGTGCCAGCGCAAGGTGTGCTTGCGACTGACGGTTGGCCAGTTGGAGCCAGTACTTCTTCGACTGCCCGAGCCAGTAGTCGACCGCCTGCCGGTGCTCGTTGGCCACAGCGCGGTCCGCGAGGAAGAAGCTTCGGCCGTACAGGTACAGGGCGATGACCGGGGACAGGTGGTTGTCGTCCGGCTTGGAGTGCGCCAGAATCCACCGATACTTCTCGTCGGCCCAGGCATCGAGCCGGGCCGTCGCCTTGACCGCCGGAGCGGCATCGAGCTTCACTCCCAGATGCCGCAGTCGACCGTACCCGGTGGCGATGTACAGGGTGATGTACTCGTTGGATGGCCCGCCCGGGAACCACGGCCACATCCCGTCCGCGTTCTGCATGTCGGCCAGCTTGCGAGTCAATCGCCCGGTCTCGTCATTGAGCCGGTTGTCGTCAAAGAGGATACCGACATTCTTGCGCGACTGCCCTTCCTTGACCGCCTGGCGAACCCACGGGGTTTCTTCGAGAAACACCGCTTTCAGATCCTGGTTCTTCTCCAGCGGGCTATCGAGGGCGGGGGTGTTCTTCCACAGGTCGAAGATCTTGCGGATCTTCGGATCGCTCCCGGCGATGTGTCGGGCCAGGCTGTTGGCGTACAGCCGGTTGAACGTCTGTTCGGAGCACTCGTAGGGGTACTCCATCAAATACGGGAGAGCCATGACCGCATACCAGGCTGGCTGCGACACCATCTGGACGGTGTACGACTGATTGCGAATGGTCTGCGACCCGGCCGACTGCCGCAGGTGGACGAAATCGAACTCCTTAGTCCCTGGCCCGCGAATCGGCATCGAGAGGGATTCGGTGACCAGAACTCTCTTGCTGAGAACGGGGAGAACTCCTTCCTCGCCGTCGGAGAGTCGATCACTGGCCGCCACGGCCTTGAACGCCAGCGGGCCGGTCCCTTCGGGAACGGTGATCCGCCAGGCGAACGTCTTCGACTCCCCCGCTGGCAGGTCGAACCCCTGGTCGGGAACAGTGACTCCAAGCTCGGCATCGAGAGGCTTGTCGGTTCGGGCATCCCGGAGTGTGAAGCGGACCTTTCCACTCTGGCGGGTGGCGGATTGATTGCTCACCTTCACCGGGAATTCGATCACATCCCCCTCGCGGAGGAATCGCGGGGGGTTCGGCTGGACCATCAGATCCTTGGCCGTCACGACGGTATCGGTGAGGAAGCCGCTGCGGAGTTCCTTGTCGTGAGCGAACCCGAGGAATTTCCACTTGGTAAGGGCCTCCGGCATGGTGAACTCCATCCGGACGACTCCCTCGCCGTCGCTGACCAGTTGCGGAAAGAAGAACGCGGTCTCGTTAAGATTGCTCCGCGCGGCGACCTCGTTCAGATCTGGGCCGGGGCCACCGGGTTGACCCGGGTTGCCAGCCCCGGCTTTGTCGGTCCCAGCCATACCGAAGGAGTTTCGGTTGGATTCCCGCTTCTCCGCCATTGCCCCGTCCATCGCAGCGCCGAACCCGCCAGGACCGGCTGGAGCGCTTTGGGCCATCGCCGCAGACAGTGGCGTGGCCTCGCTCTCTGCCAACATCGCGCCGCGGCGGCGATACATCATGATGTCGTTTTCCCAGCCTGCTCCGCCGCCTTTGCCAAAGTAGTCGTAGCGCAAGTAATCCTGGGTCAGGTCACCCGGGAATCCGCGGTACACCAGACTCACCGATTTGTGATCAACGGGCCATCGCCCCTGGAGGTAATTGAGCGGATGGCTGATATTTTCGAATTGGGACTGGACCCGTCCGTAATCCTGGCGAAAGATTCCGAACCGGTGGATCCAGTCGTGGGGGAGGTAGGCATCGAGTGACTGGTCGTACAGGGCCGCGACCATTTCGGCTACCGCCCGCCTGGCATCCGGCCCGGTGATCACGGCGGTGAACGTCTCCTTCTTCCCGGGTTCCAGTTTCGAGCGGAACGTCTCCCACTTCACGGTGAGATTCTTGTTCGTCCACGGCACATCAACGTGCCGATTGGTCAGATACGCCCGGTTCTCCCGGACAAACGTGACCCGGACGGTGAATCCGCCCCGCATGGACTCGGTCACCGGCATCTTGAGCATCGCCTGCGTCTTCGCCGGCTCGGTCCAGAAGGCCTGGAGAACTTTCCCACGATGCTCGACCTCGATGAACGCCCGACCGGTGTCGTACCCGGTGCCCCAGTAGAGGGTGAACTCGGTCCCCGGTTCGACTGACCACGCTGGAGCCGAAACGACATCCCCCACCTTGATGTTCAGCCGGTTGGCTGATGGATCGAGAACCTGGACCTGCGATTTGCCCGAGACGGCCTTGCCGAATTTGTCCTTCGTCTCGACGACCGCCCGGTAGATCCCGGCCGGCAACTTGGCGACGACCTCGGCCTTGCCTTTCCCATCGGTGGTGAAGTCGATGATGTGGATCACGTCACCGAGTTCCCAACTCACTGGCTTGGCCGGGTCCGGCTTCGGCTCCTTGTTCGCGTCGCCGCGGAAATACCGGTAGCCGCTGTCCAGTTCGGGCCGACCGACCCTGGCCGGCTGCTTCAGCCCGTACACTTTCAGCGTCCCCTTGGCCTCCTGCCCGATGCCATCCAGGGTGGTGGTGCTGATCGAGAATTTCACATCCTTGTCCGCGGTTTGCCACTCGGCGACAGAGACCGCGGCCCGCAGCGCTGCGTATCCGACCTCAACGCTGTGCGAACCGGAGCGGGTCTCACCGGTGGTGTCGGTCACGTCGGCCGAGACGGTGTAGCGGAACGTCGGCTCGTCCTTCTCGGGGACGGTCGCGTCCGGTTTGGCCTCGAACGGGACGGTGAACGAGCCGTCGGCTTCGGTCGTCAGGGTGCCGTGGGCGATCTCCTGGGCAGGCCGTTGCGGGACGGGCCGCCACCAGCAGTATTCCAAGAACCATGCCGGGTAGCGGACCTCACGGACGACCCGGTAACTCACTTTCGCCCCACCGATCGGAACCCCGGCATAGGATGTCGCCTTGCCCGGCACTTTCACCTCGGCGTTCAGTTTGGCCGGTTCCTTGGGGGGCTCGACGGTCACGATAAACTTCGGCCGCTTGTATTCCTCAACCGTCACAATGGCCTGGCCGGGGGGGCCATTGAGAGTGTGGATATGCATCCGGCCGGCAAGCCGATCGCGGGGAGCGATGAAACTGCCGGTGAACGATCCGTAGTCGTTCGTGCGGACCTGCTGACGGGCGATCTCCTTGCCGTTCGCGTCGTTAAAGATGACCGTGAGATCGCGGCCAGCAGTCGCCGTGTAACTGTCTTTCTCCTGATTGACCAGCAGAGCGATTCCCTTGAACTGGATCGTCTGGCCGGGTCGGTAGAGTGAGCGGTCGGTAAAGTAAACCGTCTGTTCGACCGGACGGGGGGTGAGGTTCTGGGCATACAGGTACGTTTCGTGGGCCGAGGAGAGTTGCTGGTCGTTGTGGGTGACGAGGACAAGGTGGCCCTGCTGCTGTTTCCCGGTCAGGGCGTACAACCCGTTGTTGTCAGTCGTCGTGGTCTCGCCGGGAACCCAGGTTCCGGTGTTGTTATTCCGGAGCCAGAGCTGGACCTTGGCCCCCTTGATGGGTTCGCCACTGGTGCTCTGCAGGACGAAGCCATCGATCCGGAGTGTCCCAGGCTCAAATCGGTTGACCAGCGCGAGGTCGGACACCCAGACATCGGTGTAGGTCACCACATTATCGACCTCACGAAACGAGGCATCGGCGCTGGCAATCAGGTAGTAAAACCCGGGAGCGAGACCCTTCGGGGCGGGAATCGCCTCGGTCCGTTCCTTGTAATCCGGTGTGGGTGGCAGGTCGGACTCAAACGTCAGGTGCGGCTTCTCGCCGAGCAAGGCTTTCTGCTGATTCGGGTTGAGTTGTTCCGGACGCCACCGGACCTGCTTGAGCCGATCGGTGTAATTGGCCTTCACCAGCCGGAAGTAAACCTTGGTGAGGTTCCGGTAGGTGATACGAATTTCGGTCTGAGGGTCGGCCCACACCCGTTCGGTCGTGACCTGCGCGCTCCTGGCCTCGATCTCCTGGATCAGGTTGTAACAGAGTTTCCCGCCGGGACTATTCGAGAAGGCATTTTTCCCAGGCAGGGCGATCTCGCGGGCCTTCACGAAATCGCCCTGGTCCTTGACCACCCCACCCCACTGGAACCGCGCGATTGCGGAGAGTTCGTGGTCGGCGTTGGCATCCACGAATCGCTTGAGTGCGGCCGCGTAGGCTTCGTTCTTGCCCTCACCGACCGCCTTGTTGAACCCGAACCGGAGACGGTGCAAGTCGGTATCGAGGAGGGCAGCGGGGTTGGCATCGCCTTTGTGCGAAGCGAGCAGGTTCTGATACAGACGGACCGCTTTCAAGGTGCGGGAATCGCCATCGGTAGTTTTCGGCTGCCACTTCAGGAACTCGTCGACCGTGGCGAACACGGGGCTGCCCGGAGAAAGTTCGAAAACGTCCTCGGCCTTGGCACCCGCCTGTTCGCCAGCAGCGTAGAAGCCGAGCGCATCGAACGCGAGGAAATCGAAGAGAGTTGGCCTGAAAGTGTCAGGAATGTCGCCCTTGTCGAGAAGGGCGTCGTAGGTCGCGATGGGAGTCGCCTTCAGCTCTTTCTCGTTCTTGAGGGCCTGGTCGAACTGGCGGTCGATTTCGGTGAGAATGCGGGCAAGATCCCAGGTGGTGACGTCGTTACCGGTCGCATCACCGGCGGCTGTCCGGCGGACGATCCGCCAGCGATTCTGCTGGAAGTAGTGCCAGTACCAGTGAGCAAGAATCGCGTGCATCGCCGGATGCATCTCGGCCGGCGCGGTGGCGATGGCCGCCTGCATCCGGAGGATCTTCTCTTCCGGCTTGTTCCCCTGGATGTTTCCTTCGAGGACGATCTTCTTGCCGATTGCCTTGATGGCTTCGGGATAAGCCTTGTCCCGCAGCGCGGACGCGATGATCGGTTCGAGTTCCTGGATCGCAGTTTTGGGGAGTCCTTTGGCGATGGCGTCTTCCACCTTTTTCCACTGTTGGGGGCGTGGGGGTTGGGCGGCGATGTCGGTGGTGACCATGATGGCAACCCCGACGGCCATGCACACCAGCGCCACACCGAAAGTGGCCAGGCGGTTCGACCGTTTCATGGCGACTGGACCTCGGACCGGGAAAGGAGGGGCAGCGAACAGCCGCCCGGTGATGTCTTAGACGCATCAGCCGCGACAAGTGACGATCACTGGGAGCGGGAGTTACATCCCCGTTACTTCTTATGGTATGCGTGAGCGGGGTGGGGAATGCCAGAGAAGGCCGCCGGCAGGCGATGAGGAGTGCTAAGGAGTTGTCCAGCAACGAGNNCGTTTTGCTCCTATTCGCACGCTTGGCGAACAACACGGTTTTGATCTTGGACACGTTCTAAGCGACAGAAAGCCCGAACGGCCTGGTTCACTTTGGCAAAGAATGGAATGAACCTAACCGCCCAACCCCCTTCCCTAAAAAGCAAGGGGGAGCGTCGTACTCCCATGTGCCCGTCTCACCGTGGTTCCGCAGATGCGACACTGCGACCGGGTTTAGGGAGTAGGATCAACTCGATCGCTCAGGCAATGATCTCGGTGATCGGCCGCCCTCGTTCCATTTCAAGCCGCTTTCGGCCAGGACTCTCCAACCGTTGCGGGTCGAGCCAAAGCGGGGTTCGTGGGGCCACTCCACCCGGCGGAACGGGGCCGGGTTGTGGGAACGGCCTCGGCGACGTGAGCGGCTCCTCATTTGGGGAGGCTGAGCACTTCGCCACCCGAAATCGTGATCATGCCGCGGAGGGTGGTGTCGTTGAGTGAGTTGCGGCGGAAGGTGCGCACACTCCCATCACCGAACGCCACGGAGAAAGAGCCATTCGGCCCGCCGAGTTTGGGGAGTGCCTGAATTCCGTCGTATGGCAGATCCTCGGGCTTCGTCCACGGGACCGCCTCACCTGCCTCCACCACCGACACCGTGTTGGACGTCCCATCGGTGATCTGCACAATCTTTGGTCCCTTGCTATCGCCTTCAATCAACCACGGCCGGTAATCGCCTTTCACGTTTTTTGGTCCGATGAACGACCGGAAATACGTGTCAGAAGGCTGCCCGGCAGGCCGGCCCTGAACCTGATAGACCTTCACCACAATCTCGCTTAGCCCCTTGTTGTTCGGGGAATCCCACGGTTCGTCGAGTTTGAACTGCGTGTACAGGTTGGTCTGCTCGATATATGGCAGAATATGGACTCGCCAGCTCAGCAGCGGTTTCCCGTCCTTGTCGTAACTGTTCCCGGGGCAGTGCCCATACGTGCTCTCGTAGTTCAAAATCGCCAGCCCGATCTGCTTGAGGTTGTTCTCGGTGACGGACGATCCACGCGGGGGGACGAGGGCCGCGTCCGGGATGGCGTTCATCACGCGGGAGACGGCCTCTTCTAGCTTGATCTCCGTCTTCGCCACGACCGTCGACCCGTTGGTCTCGACTTTGGTGGCCTTGAGGGTTGTCGCGATCCAGTCCAGCAGTGGGGCCGGGTACGCGTTCCCACCAGGTTGCCGCTTTTCGGCCTGCTTCTCTTGCTCTTTCGCCCAGGCGGCCAGTTCATCGACCTTCGCCCGCAGGATCGGTGTGGCCGTCTTGGCCTTGTCCGCGGTCGGATAGTTTGCTGTGAGCGTTGCGAAGGCGTTCTCGACCCCCAGATCGGCCGTCAGAATTGCGGTCTCGAACTCGACAAGCGGCCCACCGAATGGGAGCGGCAGTCCCGCCAGGATCTTCGCATCCAGGCCAACTGTCAGGGTGTGGTCACGTCCGACTGTCGCGAGGCCGGGGAGAAGGCCCGCGATGGTCTCGATTCGGGTGGGACCGACCGCTTGCGGAGCGAGGAGGATAGTGCGTGCATCGACAGGGTAGATGTAGGCGAAGTCGGCACCGGGTGCGACGAGGATCTTCCCCCCAGGGACCGGCCTGGGCAGGGTGGCACCGGGTCGGGTCAGGGTCTTGGCGACTGCGGTCGCATCGACTGCCTTGCGGCCAGTGACCAGGACGAACGGGGCGTCCGGAGCGATTGTTGGCCAGAACACCGTTAGCTGCTCGGTATCCGCCGGGGTCACACCGATCAGGGACTGGACAGCCCAGGCAAATTCGAGTTTCCCACGGGCCTCGCGGATCTGCCCGAAGGCTTTGTGGTCCCACACCTCGGCCACATTCAGTGAGGCAATGGCAACGACCCCGGTCGGCACCCTGACCACCGATTTGACTGTCGCAGAGGGTGGTTTGGGTTTGTCCGGCTGGGCGGTGGCGACCACCAAGCCGACCAGAAGGAGCATCGATAAGGCAACCTGTGCGCGAGTCAACATGGGAAGGACTCCGCGAGGAGATGTGTTCAAACACACCGGGCCGACACCAGGATGTTATAGGGGCTGGACTCGGGTGCCAACGAGGCGACGGGAAGAAGACGTCGGAGAGGAAATGGGATTTCAATCAGGACTGTGCCGTGCGGAAGCCTGAGAAGCCAGGCGATTGCGGAGGAATCTACGGTTCCCCGCAACTCCGAGCCTGAACAGTGACGCGCAAGGTCAATCCGTTCGGGAGGATCGCCCCGTTGATCATCGTCTGGTAGCGTGGCTGAGTTCACGGGGGGATTGAGCTGACCTTCCGGCAATCTGGCACAGGGTCGGGCGTGGACTGAGCCGGACCAGGACAAAGTTCCACCCACCCGGGTGTAACAGTGAGAACGAGTCGAGAGCTTGGGGGTTAATCGCCATGACATCCCCCTTGAATGCGGCCGATTGAACGGATCACAAGGGAGAACCGCAGGGCTACCGCACTACGAAGTCGTTATCCAGGTTAGGTTTGCGACGATCAGTATGTACACATTCGCCGAACCCGTTACAGCGATCTCGGTTCCCAGCAGAAAACCTCATTTCCAAGGGGTTTTTCGATGCTGGCGCGACGAATCCAGGCAACCATATTAACCCGGCAAGAAAG
>PLDW01000513.1 GCA_003136315.1 Gemmataceae bacterium
CGGTAGCGATGTTTGCCACTCTTCAGCCTGAAGGGGTGAGATCTCTCAGCCCAGGGCAACGCCCTGGGTTTCCAAGGGTTTTGATTCCAGCCTGAAGGGCTGGAAGAACGATCGCCAGCGACGTTATCCCAGCCCTTCAGGCTGGAAGAGGGTGGGTGGTCGTCTCCCCAGGGCGTTGCCCTGGGCTGAGGAATCTCAGCCCTTCAGGCTGAAAACCCATCACGTTCCCGGAAAACATGCCCCACCCTGTGCAACCGGATCGCAAAACGAGGCCTCCGGACAAGCAGCGAACCGGAGCCAACCTGCTATAATCCACTTGATTAGCACACAGGCCGGGGCAATCGGATTGCCATCCCCCACCAGGCACCGGACGGGTTCGTCATGTCGCTCCACCGAGACGAAGTGAATCGCAATCCGTTGTTTCAGGAGTTTGACAAACTGGCCGGCTTCGAGGACGTCTCGAAATCGGATATCGACATCCTCAAGGCGATGGTGCTGGAGGTCGCCGAGAAAGTCGGACCTCACATGGGCTGGATTCAACACACCTTCCAGCAGTACACGGTCCACGACATCCAGCACCTGCTCAACATCGCCGACCACATTCACAGCTTCCTGCCGCGTGTCGGGGGGCGTAGGTCGTCGCGCGTCGGGCTCAACGCCGTCGAATTGATGTACTTGTGGCTGGCCATCCTGTTGCACGATGTCGGGATGTTCGTCTCACAAGCCCACGAGAAGCAGGCGATTCTTGACTCGGCTGACTGCAAGGAGTTCCTCCGGCATCACCGGGACCGCCTCAAGGTCGCGCAGGCAGCGAAGGCGGCAGGCCGCACGGTGACAGCGCAGGCGATCCATGATGCGCTGTTCGCGGAGTTCATCCGGCGGCGTCATGCGGAGCGGGTCCACGGCTACATCCGAACGCACCTGAAGGACCGGCTTCGGTTCCGTGAGATCGACCTCACGTTGGAGGTGGGCAACCTGTGTGAGAGCCACAACTGGGGCGTTCGAGAGTCGCGTGACGCGCTCCGACGGGAACAGTGCGTGGAAAAACTGAACCGCCGAGACGGTGTCGGCAAGACGCGGGTCAATCTGGCCTACCTGGCCTGCTGCCTCCGGCTGGGGGACATCCTCGACTTCGACCGCTCCCGCACGCCGCTATCCGCCTTTCACCAGATCCACTTCACCGAGTCCCTGTCGGTCCAGGAGTGGAACAAGCACCTCTGCATCAAGGGGGTCAACGTCACGGAGCATCGGGTGCAGTACGTGGCCAAGTGTGCAACGCCAGCGGATTACGTTGCTGTCCACCAGTTCCTGGACTGGGTGGACCGCGAGTTACAGGAATGCACGCGCCTGGTGCGGGAGTTCCCCCAGGAAGACGCCAGGCGATACATGCTGAACCTCGCCCCGGTTGTGGACCGGTATCAGATCCAGATGGCGAACCCCCAGATGGTCGCGGGGGGGTTCCGGTTCCAACTGGAGTACGACCGGATCATGCAGTTGCTGATGGACAAGAGTCTGTACCCGGACGAGACGCTCTTTTTGCGGGAACTGCTCCAGAACGCGCTGGATGCGTGCCGGTATCAGCGAGCGCTCGCCCAGGACAAGGGGATGGGCGACAAGTACGTCCCACGAATCCAGGTGTGGGACCATTCGGTCGCTAAACCCGATCCGAGTGATCGTGACGCAGTGCCGCGGATCGTTTTCCGCGACAACGGCGTCGGGATGTCGCTGCATCAGGTGGAAAACTACTTCATGCGGGTCGGGAAGAGTTTCTACACCTCCACTGACTTTCAGGCGGAACGGGAGCGGCTGGCTCAGAAGGGGATCCACCTCGAAGCCTGCTCTCAGTTTGGAATTGGATTTCTGTCCTGCTTCCTGGGTGGGGATCGGATCGAGGTGGAAACCTACCGCTACGGGAGTGAGCCCCTCAAGATCGCCATTGATGGCCCGAGCAAGTATTTCGTCATCGAGCGGTTGAAGGGACCGCCTGACCCGCAGATCCCGTACAACTCCCCGTCCGACCCGTCATTGGACTCCCCGCCCCGGTGTTCCGGCACCAAGGTGACCGTTTTTTTGCGGGACGGCTGGCGCAGGAATCCATCCAAATCACCAGACGATTTTGTGTACCGAACACTCGACGCTGTCGCGGTCAATCAAGAGATCCCGATCACATTGACCGATCCAACAAGCCCCTCACCCCGCGTGGTGGAAGCAAGGCGATGGGACCGTGTGCCACCCAAACTGCCGAATGTATCCGGCAGGAACTCCAACAGGCTCGAGCTGGCACCGTCCATTCTTTCTCTAGCTGCGTATGGAGACTTGATTCGTGGTCAGGGAGCGATCTGGTTTCTCTCTGATGCCGGACGTCTGGCAGTGCGAAGAGGTGATTTGGTGCTGAAGGACGATTTGGTAGTCCTGGGAGAGTTCTTGCGCGCTGTGCAAAGCCTCTTAGTAAGAGCGGCCGGAGGATCGGCATCGTTCAATAAAAAGCTGACGAAAGCCCTAGCTGAACTGCGGACACACCCGAGTAATAGTTCTGCGATCCGGGCAGAATTGCGACGGCAATATGGGGACCGGATTATCCCTACAGATCAAGAATTCTTAGACCTCGCGGCTGGCGACATCGATTGGGTAATCAAAATCGCACAGAAACGGCCCCGATTGGTTGAATCCTATGAGGTAAATCCAAACGTAATTGAATCGTTGTTGGACCGCGATCGATATCAACTGGCAAAGATGTGGCAAAAAGATGGTTTGTCAAATAATGTGTACTTTAGGATCGATGAAGTGTACAACCTTGCCCTGTTTGGCATCGAATCGCCCGGCGGTTTTCAGACATGGTCTGCCGCGAGTGGTTACGCGCTACGTCACAAGCTGACTGGTGGTGGCCTGAGCGTGACGGTCGACACATACGGAGAACTAGCTCCTAAGCCGGCAGCGAATCGACTGTATGTGCCGGAGGAGCGTTCTGAGGGTGTACGAACAGCCGTTGCCCGTGCGTTCCTATTTCACGCAAGACATCTCTGGAAAACCTACGTTGGTTCCGACGACTGGACGATGTGGTACGAAGATTTTATGAGTTGGAATATCGGTAGATTGGTCCGTCTCAGAGAGGACTCGGATGTCAGGCACCTTCTCACTGAGTTCCGGGATACGAGGCCGAAAAGGCCAAACAACAGATTCTACGACCTGCTCGGATGGGTACACTCTCCTTTCGGGCGAATCGTCCTAACCAAGAAACTGGATGGGGATCAGCCCTATCTCGACCTCCTGCAACCGATCCCGCGTGATCACATCAACAACGCTGCGGCGAAAGTGGGGCTGGACCCGAGCAAGATCGACAGCACGGTGGAGTCTCTGTCGGAGTTCCTGGGATGGGACATCACCAGGGGCCATCCGCCCTACCAGGCCCCGACACCACCTCCGAAACCGACTTGAGCTTGCCGTGCCAAGGGGGCTTTGCAGGGCCTGTGATTTCACGGAGCAATCTCGGGACTTTCCGCCCTCGTTCCCACGGTCCTCCGTGGGAACGCACCCCCTGGACGCTCTGCGTCGTGGAGTGGATGGACCGGAGGCGTGATCGGAGATTCGGCAGAGGTTGTCCCCGGCGTGTTGCCCCACACCCGCGGAGCGGGGGAAGAACGGTTCCCACGGAGGACCGTGGGAACCAGGGGAATGGTGTCGTGTTGAGTGAGAAATGTCGTTTATCGTTTATCGTCAATAGTCTGATACAGCCCTCGTTCCCACGGTCCTCCGTGGGAACGCACCCCCTGGACGCTCTGCGTCCCGTCTGGATCAACTCCCATGACCCGCACGCGATACCGAATCTTTGAAAATGGAGCCCCGAGTTTTCTCACCTGTACCATCGTCGGCTGGCTCCCGGTGTTCACCCGACCGGAGAGTGTTGAGATCCTTTTGGACTCCTGGCGATTCCTTCAGCGAGAAGGGCGGATGAACTTATTCGGATACGTGATTCTTGAAAACCACCTTCATTTCATTGCGAAGGGGAACGAACTCGCCAAAGAAGTTGGTGATTTCAAATCCTTTACGGCAAGGAAGATCATCGACCTTCTGGAAGAGAAGAAAGCTGGGACGATCCTGCGGCAACTCCAGGGTGAAAAGGCTCACCACAAGAAAGATCGTACCTACCAACTCTGGCAAGAAGGCAGCCATCCGAAGGAGATCGCCAATGAAGAAATGATGCCTCAAAAACTGGATTACATGCATCGGAACCCAGTGAAGCGTGGATACGTTGACGACCCCGTCCATTGGCGGTATTCGAGTGCCAGGAATTATGCGGGATTGCCGGGTTTGATCGAGGTCACTATCGACTGGAGATGATCACTCATTTCATTGATCGGGACGCAGAGCGTCCGGTGGGTGCGTTCCCACGGAGGACCGTGGGAACGAGAGGGCAGGACCGTGGGAACCAGGGGATGAAAGCAATTGCTGTTAGCTGTTAGCCAACAACTCCCTCACCGACCGTACAGTTCCGACACCCGGACCGCCTGTTGCCGCTGGGCCAGCCATTCGCTGATCTGCCGCGTTTCCGCGGTGAGCTTCTCCACCTGCTCCCGCTCGGCGGTGAGTGCTGCTGCGATCTCACCCGGGATCGGCAGGTACACACGGCCGAGTTCCGCAGCCAACCCGGTTTCGAGCCGTCCCCGGAACTCGTTGCGGATCACGGGCCAGCGGATGGGGAGAACCAGCAGGATGAGGACGTGGAGGACAATGATCACTGTCAGTGGGACAATCGCGATGAGCAACATCTGGAACAGATCGGGAACGTGCTGGTAGACCATGAAACTCCACAGGATGATTCCCGCAGTGACGACCAGTGACACCTCGGGCAGGGCATTTGCCAGCACACCCAGGGTGCCCCGCACCCATCGACGCCAGCCGGTCGGATGGGTGGCCTGTCGTTCGACCTCAGATAGGGCATCAATCACCGCCCGGGTGACCCGTTCGCGCCAGTCCAGGCGGCCCACTGCCGCGGTAGATTCGCTCAACAGAGTCAGCGGAAAACCCCGATGATCGGCCTCCACCAACAGGCGGTTGACGAGGGCTGTCGTTCGCTGGTCCAGAACCCGCTCCCCAGCCGCGCGGGTGCAATCCTGGGCAAATACTCCCAGGTTCCACTCAGCCGGGGTCTCGACTTTTCCACCGAGCAACCGGCCAGTGATGGGGTGACGGTCGCGAAGGCGGCTCCCAGCGTATCGAAACAGGGTGGTCAGGCGGAGATACGCCGCCATCAAGCCACGAAATCGCTGCTGGCCCTCCACGCTGAAGTGGTGCTCGACCTCGGTCTGGTAGGGCTCCAGCGCTCCGACCAGGACATCCGCCTGGACCCCGGCTTCGTCTGCCAGAGCGCTCTCCCACCCCGTTTGGACTTTCCCGGCGATCGCCGACAGGTCGGGCGGTCGGACCTCCTCGACAACCCTCGCAAGGTGGGTTAATAGCTGCCCCACCCCCTGGGCCTTCACCGACTCGATCTCGATCCGCGTGAGGCCCAATTCGAGCCAGTTCCGCAAGAGCGCGAATTGCTCACCCGGAGGCAGGTTCTCGGGTTTTGGGGTCGATCCTGGCCCTGTCGCGTTGGCTGCGTCAACCCAGGCCTGGGCCGTGGTCCGGAAGACCAGAGGGTTTTCAAATCCCTCGGCCTTCAGGTCGGCGAGCAGATCCTCGTCGGGCCGCAGTCCCGATTCTCCCGTCAGGCACCGATCCCACTTGTTCAGGACGAACGCAAACGCCCGACGCTGCCGCTGCTCTTTGAAGAGATCCCAGCCGAGCTGGTCATGGTACTTCTCCTGCGACCCGACGTAAAGGACCACATCCGCAATCGGCAGCAAGGCGAGCAGCTTGTCGCGATTGGCCAGGTCATTCGAATCCAGATCTGGGGTGTCGACGATCACCTTCTGTTCCAGCCCGGGGCGGTCGTGCTGTGCCAACCGGCAGACACGCAAAGCCGGATCGAGCCGGTCGGACCGGACCGAGTGGTGGAAGTAGACGACCGGATCGCGTGTGGTCGGGCGGGTGAACGACGACTGGGCGATCGGGCTACCTGCAATCGCATTGAGAAGAGTCGATTTGCCGACCCCCGTCCCGCCCATCAGCATCACAACAAGCAGCGGCCGTTCGACATCGAGTGCATCGGCCTGTCGTCCGAGGTCACCGACAAGCCCCTCGATCTCCGCCCGTTGAAGCATGGTCAGGGGGAACCGGCGCGGAGCATCGAGCCACCCCCGGAGTTGTCTCTCCAGTCCCCGGAGCCGGGGCGCCAGAGCGCGCAGAAGGGGCTCCGGGGGAGGTTCGGGCAGGGGCGGGTTGTCGGCCACCACCGGGTCTGGAGAGGGGTTCATGCGGTCGGATGCTCCGGCGGAGGCGTTGGGGCGGAGGCAGCGAGCGGGATGCTGCCCGCCACCCGGGCCGCGACTTGCTCGTCCAGTCGATGGATGGTCTCGGGAACCCGCTTTAACACCTGTTGGAGCCGCTCGAAGGAAGTTCCCCCGGTCGCGGGTCGACCGGCCAGCCACTCGGCCAGGGGATCGGCCAGTGCCGAGGCGACCAACGATTCCCGCTGGTTTCGCACGCGAGCCCGGGCGGCCTCGGCGGCCCCACGAGCGACCAGCTCCGCTGTCTGGTGCGTCGCCGATACGCCGAGCGGGATCAGGAGCAAGTGATACCAGCTCGGAACCCAGGTCAGGATCAAAACTCCGCCGACCACCATCACATCCGTCGCCAGTTTCCCAACCCGGAGAGCATAAAGAACTGCCGGGTTCTTTTCCAGCGCATCGACCATCTGCTGCCCGGCATGTTCCAGTTCATCGGTCTCCTTCAACTCGAATGTCCGGTAGTCCTGCTGAAACTTGTCGCGCGCCTGAGTTCCCAGGCCAGTTTCAAACCCCTGGGCGATCCCCTTCCACACCATGTGCGACCCGGCCCGCGCCAACGCCTCCGCCTGGAGTTTGTCGAGCCACCCCATCAAGGCTGCGGACAGGACTGTCTGCTCCGAAAGGTTCAGCATGTCCGGGCGGACGACCATACTGGCGATGGTATTCCGCGTCCACCGGTAGGGGGTCCGCAGCACCCAGAGCACATTTCCCAGCATCCGCCCAGCACCGGGGAGTTCGAGCAGGTCGATCAATCGCTCCCGATACCGGTCGAACCGGCGGAACTGCTCACCGGAGAGAAACTCCCTTCGATAGCGGTCCTTGAACTCGGCCTCCCCCGCGATAACCGCACCCTTCCAGGCATCGAATTCCGCCAGATCGCGGCGAGCCACATCCAGGAGTCCCTCGCCGGCGGTGCTGAGATATCGCGCAGCGTTGGTCACCGTTCGTGCCCGGGCAGCAACCGCGGTTTCGCACTGCACCAGAATCTGGTTCAACAGTGGGACGCGGTATTTCGCTCCAGCTCCCGCCGGATCGGACCGTACCGTCTGAGGTAGTTGAGGAAAGGCGAGAACCGGGACCGCCGGAGTGGTTCCGCCTGGCAATTTCGGGAGCCGCCCGAGAACCTCTCGGCGGAAATGATCGGCGAGTGGCCCGGCATCTCCTTCCCGCATCTTCGTCAGGACGACGACAACCGCTTTCCCGGCCTTCACGAGCAAGTGCAGGAACTGGGTCGGGACAGCGTCATTGTAACGCTCGTCGGAGGCGACGTAGACGATGAGATCGGCGAGGGCAGCGACCTCCATCAACCGCGAGACATACCCGGCCGACGCCCAGGTGGTCATGTCCGGGCAATCCCAGATCACGAATTCGGAGAGCGGATCGAGCCCCCCAGCGGCCGGGGGGGGGAGCCGTTTCACCTGATACACATCCTGATCCAGGTCGGCAGGCTTCTCCTCGCTGATTCGGTTGAGCGGACCCATGAATCCGATATAGCTCGGCCAAGGGAACGTAGGGCCTGCGGGCAAGTACGCTGTTGGGTGCCGAGTGTAGCCGGCCTGCGGGTTCGCCTCGGCGACGACTGAACCCGCGAGAAAGTTGACGATCGTGCTTTTCCCGGCCCCGGCCCCACCGACGACCGCGATGTGCAAGGGCATGGCAGGCTGATCGTCGAGAAACGGACCGATCACGTTCCGTGTGAGGGCGGACGCCAGCCGAAGCGTCCCGGCATTCATGGCCAGTTCGGGTTGCTGACGACAATAGTTCTCTAACCAGCCCAGATCCTGGGCCAGCTCGCCAACGGCAGCGCGGGTGTCGAGTGGTTGCATCGCTGGACTAGTTTCGAGTTTCGAGTGGGAATTTTCAAGTTCGGGGAGCCGTTCCAGGCCGCCACGTGGGTCGGTCCCCCCCGTGGTGGCCCGGGGCGGACTGTCCCAACGATGTGTATTCGTGCTTCTTGGGGACACCTTGAACGGCCTCTTTCTGCCGCCGGTCTCATTTTTCTGGGTGCGATGGTTCAGCGACCGGACCCTGACTCCCGTGGTACCGGTCCTTCCGGCGGATATGGTCCCGGTCCATGACTCGCATGAAGTTGGGGACGGGGGGGCGTAGTTGCTCCTCGCCGCCATCCATCCCGACGCCGTCACACGTTGCAGGTTTCGTTTCAATTATTGACTTCTCGAACCCAATCGCGTACACCTTGTCGGGCAGCACTGGATCGATGTGAACCATATCGACACCGCCGACTTCTACGGCCCGCACGTCACCAACCAGATGATCCGGCAGGCCCTGCACCCGTACCCCGCGGGGCTAGTGATCGTCACCAAGCTTGGAGTTGGAATCTGATTGAGAAATGTCTACGTCAGTAAGCAAGCCAGCGTGTAAAGTAGACCACAATGCCTCGTCATACCAGTCGGCCGGTTCCCACCGCGGGGGTAAACGCCAGGTGCGGTTCCGTTTCCAGCACCGCGCCCACACCATGATCCAGGTCGACATGTCCGTGGTGGGAGAGTCCGCCTGATCGACATTCGATGAGATCGGCGGGCGGGAGTGCATTGCCTCAGGGGATTTCAAGCTATCGGTCATGGGTTGCTTCCACTATTGGCAACTCGCGTCGCACCCGGCATTTGTCGAGGACATACTTCTGGAAGACATAGATCCGCTCCTCCCGCGTCCCGATCACTCCCGTGTGCGGGCTCGCTGCCATCCCCTTCTGCACCCCTTGGTAAATCGTGGCGTCCTCAGCAAAAATCTGCTTCGCCACGGATGTCGCGATCGACCGCAGTATTCGGGAGAGAACCCAAGCGAACGGTGATCGGCGCTGGCCACGGAGGGTGAAAAAGATGGCCCGGTAGCGGCACGTCGTCGGGCCAGTCGGGAACACGCACTGCATCATCCGGACCGTGTCCAACGAGGCACCGGTCGTGTGCGGGTGGAGGTTTCGATGCCAGTACTCGTTCGTCACCGGATGCCCAAGGCGTCGGGCGATCCAGGCCTGGGCTCTGCTGGCGAAATCGTTCGGCGGGATCGTCTTGTACGAGGTGAACTTCTCATCGAGTTCGTGCCAGGAGATGTCTTCCGGGGAGAAGTCCTTGAAGGTCTTTGGGTGGACCTGTGGGATGTGGTACGACTCCAGCGAATTCTCCAGTACCACCTTCCAGTTGCACGGGAAGTCTTGCTCCCACGTTGCCGCATGCCGGAACGACCCACCATAACTCTGCCACAGTTCCCAGAGCGGGCCGATCCATTCCCGGAGTGTCACTCCCGTGTCGCTCAGATTGACGAACACGAGATCACCACACGTCTCGACCCGGAACCTCCGCAGGCAGGAGTTCTCCCGATCCCACGGTCGAAACGCCCGGGCATCTGGGATCTTCCCGGTCCCGCCATCCTGGTGGTATTCCCAACCGTGATACTGGCAGCGGAGCCGCGGGCTATTCCCGCGCTGCTTCTCGGTGAGTTTGCTGTGGCGATGCGGGCAGACATTCAGGAAAGCACGCAATTCGCCGTCGAAATTGCGAAGCAGGATCGGGGTTTCGAGCAGATCGAACGTCAGGAAGTCACCTGGGCGGGCGAGGTCTCCAAGCGTCGCCAGGGGATGCCACGCAGGTAGGAATAGATGGTCTAATTCAGCTCGGTAGTGCGACTCGGACGTGTAGTGTTCCGGCCGCAAGAGGTGACGAAGATAATGTTGGTTCGTGAACATCAATTGGTCTGGCAAAGGGGATTGTTGGGTTGACGCGCCAGCAGTTCGACTCCCATCACCCTATCTGCTCCGGCCGGCCCAAAGGTCCGCTAGCAGGTACGAGTGTGGTTAGGATGGGATCGTAGCTCGTATCGGCGGTAGACGGTGTACGAAAACGTACAGATGAGGAGATTTCAGCCGGGAAAGGGGCCGATCTGGCTTGATCCGCGACGCAACGCAGGTACAGACTTCACCTAGACCGGCCGCGGTTCCCTGACTGAATGGGCGACAGTCAGGAGGATCAGCGGCCGGTCTCTTTCCCACATGAACTCACTCAGTTCGCTCAGGTCTTGACGCGGACTCACCCCCTACCTGATTCGTGTCTGTGACTGGTCCCGTAAGTTTGTACGCCACCGCGCAAACGATAGCACAGGGCCTGCTCCCACCGAGATCTCAGAGAGGTGGTAGGGCTTTTGAGACGTGATTTTTCTCCTTCCTCCCCAATACTTTGAGTCGTGCTGAGGGTACGCGCTTGACGACACATTCATCTCCGGCGCATGAATTGCTGCCAGTTCACGCAGCGCCCTTTGTACACCGTACCGGCGATCCCTCCCCCGGCCACAGGCGTCGGACACGCCGCAGGGGGACCACATGACCAGTACTGCTATACCCCCGCGCATCTTGTACGTGGACGACAACCCTGACGTGGCCGACTCGACCGTCAGCCTGCTCCAAGTCGTGGGGTTCGAAGCAATGGCCTGTTACGATGGCTGGACCGCCCTCCTCCTGGCAGCCAGGTTCCTGCCGGGCATTTGTCTGATCGATCTCCACATGCCTGGGATGGATGGGGACGAACTGGCCATTCGGTTGCGGGAGGGGGTAGATCGTACTCAACTCAAGCTGGTTGCGGTCACCGCAATGCACGATGAGGAGAGTTGCGAACGAATCCGTGATGCTGGATTTGATTTGCACCTGGTCAAGCCCGTCGACCCGCATCACCTGCCCTCCGTGATCGCCTCGCTCTGGTCGCCTCCACGCCTCCAGTCGTGAGTACTGCTGGTACGGTATCGGACAGAGTCCACAGGTTTGGGGAGGGCCAGTCTGAACATGAGGATTCTCGCGGAGGCCTACGCCAGGACCCCGCCGCAACAGCCCGCCAGTCACCGCAACTCCAGCCAGTAGAAGCAATGCCGGTAGGGGTGACTGAATGACCTGACTCGAACGGCTGAACATCAGTTACGGAGGAGTCATGGGTTGGCTTACAGCCGTCGCCTGTGTCACTGATGGGATGGGGAGTGACATTGGCTGTGTCCCAGGTGGGATTGGCGTTGGCATTGGTAGTGTCGCAGGTGGGGTAGGGATTGCCTGTGTCCCAGGTGGGCTAGTGAGTGTCACCGGTGGGGTCGGGATTGGCTGATTAATGTAAGAGTACGCCACCGCATAAGGCCACGTCACGACATCGCCAATCAGACTGAACGGCAGGTCTGCGGCGCAGAATAGCATGAGTACCACCTGTGGATATTGCTCCGAGTCCGACTTGGGGAGTGTCCTGAAGCCAAGTTCTCCGTTTGTCGCCTTCTTAATACACGCCACATCTTCTCTCACTCCACCGAAAGGGCTCTTCCCACCCTCCTCGGGTCCCGGCCTGACCAGGTTTGCTACTGTCCCGCACCCCGCGCTTGGCAAGCATGAGAGCAGTAAAGCAACACAGATTGCGCGAAAGGCCATCTCCCCGCCCCCCCCCCTGGAAAGAGCGTGAGGATAGCAACTGGGCATGACTAAGCAAGACCAAAATGACCGTGCCGGATCACCAGCCGAGCTATCCGATGGAAAATCTACCGATGGCTCAGGAAGCATGGAAGCCGAAGGGATTCCGAGTGCGCTACATCAAACGCGAAAGGTCTATCCGATGAGTGTCCACACCAAACCCATCGCCGACCTGCGAGAGTTGACGCAGTCCGTGCGGGTGGCAAATGGGGCGAGCTGTGCCGCGTCTGCTGGTCGTAGCAGACACCGGGATCGTGCGTGACGGTGAGGTTGGGATCGGCAGTGATCGTGTGAACGTACCGATCCGATAGCAGAGTGTCTGCGAATCCCCCGACCGGTGCGGCCACGCTGCACGCCAACCTTTTGCCGGGGTGGGCGCTGAGTGCGGTTCCGCCCCGGCCGGGGGCTTTGTTTTGAGGCAGTTGTTGAGAGGAATTCTACCAGTAGGATCGGGTGCCACGGGCGGNNGTGAAGGCGTCACACGGGCGGACCAGCCGCCCGTGGCACCCACCATGATCGTGGTAGGTCAGTTCCTGGCCTCTGCCTTACCGGGCGTCCCGCCTCGTATCAACACATCATGACCGGTTCTCACCCCACCCCCGACCCGCTCTCGTCGCGACGTTTCGCGTTCTTACGTGCCCGCTAGCCCCCGACGGTCGATTTCTGCGGGTGAATGCACCTTATGCGAGATCGTCGGTTACGCTGAGTCCGATCTCCTGGCCTGGACGTTTCAGGAGCTCACCCACCCAAACGAGGGTGTGTGAGCTGGAAAATGCCCTGAATCAGGTGAAGCAACTGTCCGGGTTGCTCCCGATGTGTTCGTACTGCAAGAAGGTCCGAGACGACCACAATGACTGGCAACGTGTCGAGACGGATATCTCCGCGCATTCGCACGCCCAGTTCTGCCACAGGATCTGTCCAGATCGCTGGAGAGATGTGATCGAGCCGGAAATCGCCTCCCGAGGGGTCATCGGATGAACGGGCTTGCGCCATTCTTGCTAGCCCCACGCCTTTCCCACACATACCAGCTATCACGACATTCAACACCCCTGCCCATCTCCTTCCCACTGTGCCAAGTCCGATTTACTTGCAGTATTGCTCGTCGGGAACCTGTTCCATCCAGTCAACCGCTTTGCCGTCGAGCTTCTCCTGGATCGCGATGTGCATCATCGCCGTCGTTGGCGTTGCCCCGTGCCAATGCTTTTCGCCCGGTGGAAACCAGATCACATCACCGGGCCGGATTTCCTCGATCGGCCCGCCCCAGCGCTGCGCCCAGCCGCAGCCAGCAGTGACGATCAAGGTCTGCCCCAGAGGATGTGTATGCCATGCGGTCCGCGCACCCGGCTCGAAGGTGACGCTGGCCCCGGTCACACGCCCCGGATCGGGTGCTGCAAACAGCGGGTCGATTCGAACCGTGCCGGTGAACCAATCTGCCGGTCCCTTTCCGGAAGGCTGTGAGCCACTTTTCTTGATGTCCATTGTGTTCAACCTCATCGTGACCCTGACCCGCTTGCGCCAAAGACGCCGCCAGCATCCACACTCCCCAGAAGCAATCGCGGTCAGTCCCTCGGCTCCCTCCACCGAGTAACTGATTGTGGTTGCATCACGGCACTGTCGTCAAGCGAATTGCCGCGGAACTCGGGTTGAGTGGTCAACATACTGCGCTCATCGCAACGGCTGGCAGCAATGTCCCTGGCGGCATCCCCCGGCTCGCATATGGCAGTTGCAGGGGTTTGTCTTGAACCTCCCACCGCCCCTGGGGTAGAACCTGCCCGTCGTCGAGTGTGGGCAAACTCCGGACACACAGCACCGGCGAAACCTGGGGCGGGGTCCTCTCCTCCACTTCATCGTCGGGGTTGCTTCTCCTCTGCACACGGGCGGACCCTCTGCTTCCCATCTTTCGCAAGCAAGAGATCATCTCCACGGTTGCCCAAGACGTTTCCAGCATTCTGCGACACATTCCCAGCCATTTCCGCATCCGGCGCGCGATTCGCTTCTCACTTGAGCAATCAGCAACACGGCATTGGGCCGTGTCACCCCGAACAACCCTCATGACGAGGTAAACAACATGACCGCGCAGAACGACCAGCCGAGCCGGTTTGGAAAGATTCGCTATGGCCTGGCGGCATTGCTCCTGGGCCTTCCCCTCCCGTTCGTCCTGATCGCGTTTTTGATGCCCGGATGTGGCGGTAGCCGATAAGGTGCGACCGTTCGCCCATACGTATGACAGGAGGTGTAACGTGCAACGGATCGAGACAGATTCTGAATACCCAGTCATGCCAGCGATCGTGATGTTTACGCTTGGCACTCTGCTCACATTTGGATTCACGATTGCATGTGCATGGTAAGGCCGAGTCAACAACCCCGTTTCCTTGATGGAGCTTCCTCATGAGTACGCGACCGATTGCAGTGCTTGGGATCATTTTGATCGTCCTGGGCGTGGTTGCCCTGGCAGTCCCCAGTTTTACGTTCTTCACCACAGAGCGGGCGGCGGACGTCGGGTTCTTCGCCATCGACGTCAAGAGGCCGCACACGATCATATTCAACCCGATTGTGGGCGGCATTGCGTTGGCGGCTGGCATCGTTCTGACCATCGTGGGAAGTCGCACAGCTTCCGCTTGAGAAGAGCGATCCGATGATCGTGGCTGATGCCTTCCGTTGAGCAGCGAGGTGCCCATGAAATTACGTCTGGCCGGCCTGGTCGAACCCCGGAGGGCTGTGCCAAGACGGCCAGCGTATCCACGTCTGATAACCAGCGCGGTCACGACGCAACCGGTTCCACAGTGGCGACTGGGACATCGCTGAGTGATATTTCACGCTTGATGGTCGAATTTCGGCACTAGTGCTGAATCGCTCACCACTAGTGCGTCCTCAACCCTTGATTTTGGGGTAGAGTCGCTTCCGTCTCCAAGGTTGTGGGGGCACGTTTTCAACGTGNNGCACGTTGAAAACGTGCCCCCACGATATAGGCAATTGTTTGAACTTCAGGCGCCCCTATTCATTGATCGCGATCCGATTTCAAGCCGACCTGGCACGCTCCCACAAATCCCTGTCACCAAGCTCGTAACCATATACCCCGTCGCGAACCACCTGGCGGCCCATCAAGGTCGACAAGTGCAGATACACCTCGTGGAAGGCCGGCGGATTCGCCGCGCATGTCGTTTTTTGGGAACGAGTTACCGGATCGAACCCGCCGCGATTCAGCAGCTCCTGGCGGATTGCGAGGCAGCCCGGACCGCAGGATCGCCCCGCCGACGCCATAGGAACCGACCGCAAAGGATGGGGATTTCTGCCCTGGAGCGAGTCAGGAAGGCTATCGCCGAGATGTAACTGACCCCCAACCACCCCGCTTGAGGCTCAACCGTGGAAGCTCACCCCCACGCCGAAGGAGCGATCGATCCCAAGACAGGGGGTTGGATTCTCATTCCGGCTCCGCTCGTCGTAAAGGGACACCACAGAGTGGAGATGGGTCGAGATCTCCGATCGTGACCGGCCGACGGCAAGAAGTACCGTGATGATGTGAAAAACTCGGAAGGATCGTTCCCTCCACGCTGTCCGCCTGACTGGAGTTCACAGAAGCATCGGAAATCCCGGCGGTCCCGGCGAGTGTTTGGGGTTGTCCTCATAGCTGACACTGTCGCGGGAACGACCCTCCACCATTGCCCGACAGGATCCCTTCATGGTCGCCACCCTGGATGAACACACATCGATCTCCCGAATCCTCCTCGTCGATGGGGAGGGCGTTCGCTGCCCTCGATGCCACTCAAGGCTGATCACCGACTGCGATTACATGTGGTGTGGCTTCATCGGGAGAAGGTCAGGATCGTCCCCAATCCCCGCCTGCACCTTTGGGATTGATGAGCCGGTTTTGCTGACCGCAAAGCCGGCATGAGCCGAGGGCTCCCAACTTCGACCTGCTCGAGGGCCTACTGGAATCATCTCCAGAACCCCGGGAACTTTGTACGGAAGCGTACGAATTCTGATCGGTCGTCTTGAAGTATTGACTTACTACCAGACGTAGGTTATGACACCTATGCTGACGCATGGGCGATATCAGCGCTGCGGGTACCCCCAGGCCAGCGGTTCTATTCCTTCTTCCACAAGCTTCTCGTTGATCGCGGCGAGTGCCTGGTCCTGTTCTGGGAGGTGCCCCCATGCCTCAGCACAACGACCAGACTCAAATCTGGCCGCGGCATCTCGTCGACCGAACAATCCGCTGTCCCCGATGTGGGTCATCACTGGTCACTGACGGGACACGAACCTGGTGCTCATTCCTGGGAAACTTGTCTGCATCACCACCGGTCCCCGCTTGTGATTACGAGGTCACCTCAACGGTTCCATTGCCCCCAAAACCGTCATGACTGCGCCATGTGCGGGTTGCAGGGCCTCGTGGCGTGAGCTAAATATCAGGGCTGCCAGATTCTCGCCCGCCCTCGCCAAACACTCCACACAATGCACACCTTCATTCGTCCCCTTGTCGCATTCTTGAAAGCGGAAGATGGCCCTACCGCGGTTGAGTATGCTGTCATGCTCGCCCTGATCGTCGTCGTCTGCATCGCGGCCATCACCACTCTCGGGACGAACGCCAACTCGACGTTCAGTTACGTCGGCTCAAGTGTCAAACCACACGCCACCGCGAGTTAATGGGTGTCCCCATCGCGGTCGCGACACGCCCCGGGCTCCCCGGGGCGTTGTTGTTGATGGCCACTCACCCCTCGGAACGTCAGGTATTCCCTCACAAGGTTTTCCGCATTGTGCCGCACTTTCCCACCGATCCCCCTGACACCGTCCCTGACTCAGAGCAGATACTCTGAGAGATTCAGGCGCAACGTCATAAGCGGCTGAGTCGCCCGCGGTGTTAATTGGGTGAGCGGGTGGACGAAGCTGGGCAAGTTCAAGCTGGCGGGGGCAGGGAGTCCCCTGGAGTCGATCTGTGCATCCTTGTGCCGGGGCAGAAGTGGTCAATCTTTTCCTGTCATATTGCCATGAGTCGATTGATAACCAAGATACTTCCAATTAATAAAATTGTTTCTGTCAGTCAATTAATTTGCCGTGTTGTCACTGCTTTCTTGATGCGAGAGCGTTCATTGATAGGCGGGCGAAGCAGTTTTCCTTCGGAGGCCGAGCCATGCTGATCGTGTCCCGGAAATGCCAGGAGTCGGTGGCAGTCGGAGAATCGGTCGGAACGAACCCCTTGCTCACTGTCACTGTATTGGAGATCACCGGTGGACGAGTGAGATTGGGCTTTGTGGCCGGTCGAGAACTTCTCGTTCACCGATGGGAGGTGTGGGAGCGGATCAGAACTGGAGAATGTCAGAGTAGTGATGACTCGTCAGATGAGTAGTGATCCGGGGCAAGTCGGGGAAGAAGTGAAAGCCCGTCCAGGGGGGAGCGTCAGGCTTCGCATCTGCCACCCGATCTCCGTTCGAGTTCCCGGTAGCGTCTCGCCCTCCCCTCCCGTTTATGGGGCTATTTCCCCGGGGTTGAGCCAATGAAGACCCTTCACCCCTTCCGCCGGTCCTGGTAGGCCGCGATCCCCTCCCGCCAGGCCTCCTCGTTACCGCTGCCGTCGTCTTCCCAGCCGCTTGGTGATCACCTAGTCGTGATCAGTCCCAAGCAGGGTCACTTGCTCCGGGGTCCACCCCGGCCGCTCCCATCGCCGAGGCTCCATGCCGAGGCGGCTGGCCCGCTCGTTCAACTCCGCCTGGCGTTCGGTTGGGGTCGGCTTCCTCGGCGGCGACGGGGCCTTCGCCTTGAAGCGTTCCCGCCACAGTTAGACCGTCCGCTGGCTGACCCCGAGCCAGTATATCAGCACCTCGGGCGTTTCGGCACTGATCACCCTTTTGAGGGCTCGTTACTCCCACTACCCCTTACTGCCTCTCCCCTCCGCATGAATGACCACTGCCCAAGGAAACGAAGCTTTGGCCCAGCCGATCACCCGGCAGAGTGTCTGGCGGTAGCTGCAAGCGACGAGGTCGGCGCGGTTGACCGGGGGCGGGTGTAGCTGCCGAGGAGGCGCAGGGCCGAGGGGGATCCCGGCACACAAGTTGCGTTCAATCTCTACGCCACCCTTTCGAGGGGGGTACAGGGTCACTGGGGTGAATAACTCCGGTGGGAGTTCAACCCACAGTCCGCCTACTTAGCCAGAGTGGCGCTAACCCATTCAGCTTCGGGATCCTGTGAACCCCAGCTGGGTTCCCTGCCTGGCTGGGGTTTATTACTCACGCCGGTCACTACACGAGTTGCGCTTCACTGCCTTGGCTCAATCACTTTGAAAGACATGTCGAGTCATCAACCAACACGGGCCTGTCCCCACTGCGGAAGCTCGTTCCCCATCGATGCGATTATGGACAATGGTGTCATACCGGAACTCGCACCATGCCCTTTTTGCAATCGCCTGCTCCAATTTCGTCGATCCGCGGTCCCCACCCCACGAACGGCATCTCCCTCCCACACGCCGAGGATTATCGTGGTGATCGTCATGAGCATCGTGATCGCGGCTACAATCCTCGTGCTGGTTAACTGGTGAAGACGGGAATATGACTGGGGGTCGACAGGCACCCACATCAGTTGAGAGGCCCGCGATGAACGTCTGGTGGGCTGGGTTTGGCCGAGGAGGTCGGCGGGAAGTTCCGCCGACCTCAGAACGGCAAGTCCCTGACTGGGCTCCAGGGCGTGAAATGCCAACCGGATGACCGGCTGGCGGAATCTATCCAATATCTGACAGCATTTTAACACCGGTCCTATAGCCAAAATTTTATCTGCTCAAAGTCCAACTGTTACGGGATCTCCCCACGCCGCTCCATGCGTCGCAGTTGCCCAGGCGTGAGCCCAAAATACTTGTACACTTCCGCCCGGTACGTTGGAGCAAAGAACTGAGGATAGGTGGTCGCGGTGAAAGCTGGAATCGCCCGATATCGATCAACGGTGATGTTCACCGTGGCCGTCCGTTTCGTCAAGTTGAAGACAGCGGCGGACCAAGGGATGGTCACGAACTGGCCAGCCTTTTCGACGATCAAATACTCCACCTCACCTGCATCGGTGAAGATGATGTCCTCGACCGTGCCAACCGAGATGTTGTCCTGAATGTTGATCTTCGAGCCGAGGATTTCCTTGGCCCGGTAGGAGTTGGACACTGGCAGAGTCCCAGGTGCGGGTGCAGGAGGCGGTTGTTGGGCGTGAGTCGCCCTGACTCCACCGAGGGCGAGTGCGAAGGCGAACACCGACTTGAGCAGAATGCTTCTCGTCATTTCTCGGATCTCCCTTGATGTGGGCAAGCGAAGTGGATGCAGGCTGCACCGGAGCGTCACGCTCCACTCTTGTCCTTCAGTTTCTGCCCGGCATCCTTCGCAGCCTGCCCGGCTGCCTTCGCTGCATCGGCAGTCTTGTCGGCGACCACCTTGGCCCCATCCTTGATCTTCTGCCCTGCCTTGGTCGCTGCATCCTTAGCCGCCTGGCCAGCGTCTTCGATCTTCCCCTTGATGCCGTCTGCCATGATAGCACTCCCGATGAGGTACCCTCGCCACCGAACACAAGTCCGGGGCAACGGGAATTATGCAAGTCTCGCGCCGAGAGGGGGCACCCCTTGAACCGCTATGCGTCGCATAGGCAGAATCGAGCCGTTCCAGCCGTCCGGCCAGCCAACCGAGTGAGTGAGATGCCAGCTTGCTGACCTGCTTGCAAGACAGATGGTCCGCCATCAGGTCAGCAAGTCTGACGGTATGTCTGCTTGCTTTCCTGCCGTCTTATTTGTTTATCATCCTGTAGACAAGCTGACCAGAAAGCACGACGATATGCTTGCAAGACAACTCAAGAGTACCATCGCGGGACTCGCATAACGGGCCGAAACGCAAGGTTGCCAATCCGGGTGCGTCCGGGCTGGCAGTTCAGATCCGGCAAATCACTTCGCCTTGCCTGGTCGGCGGCACGGGTAGTGCGCCCACCTTGACCGGGGCTGTCCGCAACGCACAATGGGTCCGAAGCGGCCACGGTCGCCAGGTACGGCTTGTGGGAACCAGGTCGGCGGAACGCGACGGACCAGCGGAGACAGAACATGCGCGCACGGTGGCTTCTCGGGGTCGTTGTGGCAGCTGTGGCAGCGCTCGGCTCTCACGGCGAGCCGCCGCCTGCGAAACCGAGAGCCCCGGCCACGGAACCGCCCGCCGAGGCGATGAAACTGCCGGAGGAATTGGAGGCCCTCAACACCGCTTCCCGCAAGATGTACGCCGGCGCGCGGGCGCGGGAACTGGCCTCGATCCCAGTCGTCATCATCGTTTCCGGCGACCAGTTAATTCTTCGCAAGAACGGCAAGCGAACCGTGGTGACCGCCATTCCCGCGGAGTACCACGCCCTCAAGAGCGTTGCCCACACGACCCTCGCCCTCTTTGGGTTCCTCTCGGAGGAACCGGGACGACCACTGAGCGAAGAGCGGCTGAAGGCCCTCAAAGAGTTCCAGGCGCTGGTGGCCGCGGTAGGGCCGGTGGTGGAGAAATGCGGGTTCGACGCCGACACGCTGGCCCGACAGAAGCGGCTCCTCGCCCGCGCGGAGGCGCTGGCCGCCAAGATTCTGCAGGATGGCAAGGTGTCCGCTGACGACCTGACGAAGTTCTGCCGGGCATCGCGCTCCGACGTGGTGGCCAACGGCACGGGGGCGGTACGGGCGCAGCTACGTGCGACACACCAGCAAGTGATGGAGTGGAAGAAGGATATGACTGCCGAGGAGTGGGCCGCACTCACGGTCATTGTGCCAGGGGTGCAGACGGCTCGGGCCGAGAACGCATCGGTCCAGTACTTCGCCCGGCTCTTCGGCGAAACCAACGGCGAGGGGCGTCGGGTCGTCTACGCCGAGGCGCTCTGGGACGAGGAGAAGGCGCTCAACCTGCTCGGCACGCTGCGGCTCGACGGCAAGCTGGCGGAAGCCGTGTTCGGCGATCGGTTCCGGATGTACCGCGATTTCCTCGCCGACAGCGCGCGGGCTGCCATCGACGACATTCTCGCCCCCGAATAACTCGGACGACGAATTCCGGGTGACTCAAGGCCACAGCCCCGACCCAATCCCAGGGAGCCGTCTCGAACGGGAGTGTAGAGGCGACACAATCATCACAGTCTGACCAGGGGGCTCCGTTCCCCCAAATTGCCTAAACTCTTGGGTTCCTTCCCTTGCTCGATGTTCGATTGTCGAGTAGGGATAGTGGTGTGGTGTTCTCTCGGCTCTGGGTGCTGGCCGCGAAAGGATTTGCTTGCCTGCGTTCCGGAGGGCCTCTGTCGGTTCGCTCCGCCGCGGGAAGTCGCGCGGCAATCTCCACGCCCAACCACAACGTCGGTTGTCTGATTTCCCCACGACGCACACCAGGTACGACCCATGCCCTCCCTCAACCTCTTCCGCCGCATGTTGACTCGTGCCCTGCGGACCAAAGCAACCGCCCCTATCCGCATGGTCAGCGGAGCGTTTGGGCGGCGGATCGAGGAACTTGAGGATCGGACCACGCCCACCTCCGGTCTGACCCCGGCCCAGCAGCAACTCCTCGGCGCTTATGACCAGTTGCCGATGAGCTTCGTGGCCAACGAGGGACAGACCGCACCCCAGGTCCAGTACCTGTCACAGGGCAACGGCTACACCCTCTTCCTCACTCCCACCGGATCTGTACTGAACCTGCAACAGCCGAGCACCTCGACGACTTCTACCGCCACCACTGGGGTGGCGCTGGCGTTGAACCTGGTGGGGTCGAACCCGCAGGCGACCGCCGAGGGACAGGGCCTTCAGGCGAGCACCACCAACTACCTGATCGGCAACAATCCCAGCGACTGGCACACCAACGTCCCCAACTATGGCCAGGTCGCCTACCAGAATGTCTACCCGGGCATCAACCTGGTCTACTACGGCAACCAACAGCAGTTGGAGTACGATTTCGATGTCGCGCCGGGGGCCGACCCTGGCGTGATCCGGTTCGACGTGCAGGGGACGAACAGCGTCAGCCTCGATTCCCACGGGAATCTGATTCTGAGCACGGCAGGCGGCAATGTGATGGAACACGCACCGGTGATCTACCAGACCGTCGGCGGCGTTCAGCAATCGGTCGCAGGCAAGTTTGTTCTTCTCGGCCAGAACCAGGTTGGCTTCCAGGTGGGGGCTTACAACACGTCCCTGCCGCTGGTCATCGACCCGATCCTGGGTTACAGCACCGCCGTGGATGGGACCACCGGAGGGCAGGATTATGACACACCCTTCGGCATCGCTGTGGACAGCTCCGGTGACGCATACATCACTGGCTACAGCGAGACAAGCAATTTCGCGACTTCCGGAGCGTTCCAGACCAGTAATCCTGGTATCAGCGCGGACGGCGATGCTTACGTGGCCAAGTTGAACGCCACCGGCACGGCCCTGCTCTACTGCACGTACCTGGGTGGGAGTAGCGGGGCTCAGAGTAATGCCATCGCTGTGAATGCCGCGGGCGATGCCTATGTCGCGGGCAGAGCCTTTGACAGCGGTTTCCCCACCACGTCTGGGGCCTACGAGACCAGCAATCACGGCAGTAGCGGCAACTTCGACGGCTTCGTGAGCGAACTGAACTCGACCGGTACTGGCCTGCTGTATAGTACGTATCTGGGGGGCACAGCCGAATCCATTCCTGCTGCGCTGGCTTTGAGCGCTTCTGGCAATGTCTATGTCACCGGCACAACGTATGGCAATTACCCGACCACCTCGGGTGCCTTCGAGACGAGCTATCCCTCGGGCGAAAACGGTAGCGGATTCGTGACCGAGCTGAACAGCACCGGGAGCAACCTGCTCTACAGTACCTACCTGGGTGGGACCAATAATGGTACTGACGGCGATGCGGGCCTCGGCATTGCGGTGAACAGTGCGGGGAACGCCTATGTCACGGGTTCAGCCTCATCTCACAGTTTCCCCACGACCTCCGGTGCCTACCAGACCACGAACAACGCACAAAGCGGGTCCGCAGATTCCTTTGTGACCGAGCTGAACACCACCGGCACCGGGCTGGTCTACAGTACCTACCTGGGAGGTAGTATCAGCGATGTTGCTGTCGCCATCGCGCTGAACAGCTCGGGTGATGCCTATGTCACAGGAACTGCCGACTCCACCAACTTCCCCACCACTGCCGGTGCCTTCCAGAGCACACGAGTAGGGCCTGCGGACCCGTTCGTGACCGAGCTGAATCCCACCGGCACCGCACTGGTTTACAGCACCTACCTGGGCGGGAGCGGGAATTCCGATGGTTCCGGCGACTACAGTTACAGCATCGTTGTGAACAGCTCAGGGAATGCCTTTATCGCGGGCGCTGCGGATTCGACCAACTTCCCGACCACTGCCGGGGCCTACCAGACCACAAAACAAAATCCCTCCGCCAACGAAGCGGGATTTGTGACCGAGCTGAACACGACCGGCACCGGGCTGGTCTACAGCACCTACCTGAGCGGGACCAATAACACCGATAACGTCCAGGCCATTGCGTTGGACACTTCGGGCAATGTCTATGTTGCGAGCAACGTCTTCTCCACCAATTTCCCGGCCACCTCAGGTGCTTACCAGTCTTCCGGTGCCGAGTTCGTCACGAAGTTTAATCTTGGCTCGACGACTTCGGCCCCCTCGATCGCAGCCTCGTTCAGCCCCACGTCAATCCCGGTCGCTGGCACCAGCACCCTGACATTCACCATCACCAACTCGAACACGAGCACAACGCTCAATGGAGTCGCCTTCACGGACACGCTGCCGGCTGGCCTGACGGCGACCAACGGTAGCTCCAGTGTCGGGGGCGGCACCCTGACGATCACGGGCGGCAACACCATCACCCTCAGCGGTGCCTCGGTGGCCTCCGCTGGCAGTCTTCCCGTCCCAGTGACCGTGACCGGCGCAACTGCCGGCTCGTACACCACCACCACGGGCGCTGTCAGTTCCACCAACGGCGGCACCGGCAACACCGCCACCTCCAACACCCTCACCGTGGTGTCTGCGCCCTCGATCGCGGCCTCGTTCAGCCCCACGTCCGTCGCGGTGAACGGCACCAGCACCCTGACGTTCACCATCACCAACTCAAACACGAGCACAACACTCACCGGAGTCGCTTTCACAGACACGCTGCCCACTGGCTTAACGGTGGCCAACGGTAGCTCCAGTGTCGGCGGGGGCACGCTGACGATCACCGGCGGCAACACCATCACTCTAACCGGAGCCTCGGTGGCCGCCGCTGGCAGCCTTCCGGTCCCCGTGACTGTGACCGGCGCAACTGCCGGCTCGTACACCACCACCACCGGCAATGTGAGTTCCACCAACGGCGGCACCGGCAACACCGCCACCTCCAACACCCTCACCGTGGTGTCTGCGCCCTCGATCGCAGCCTCGTTCAGCCCCACGTCAATTCTGGTCGCCGGCACCACCACCCTGACCTTCACCATCACCAACTCGAACGCAAGCACAACGCTGACCGGTGTTGCCTTCACGGACACGCTACCCACTGGCTTGACTGTGACCAACGGCAGCTCCAGTCTCGGGGGCGGCACGCTGACGATCACCGGCGGCAACACCATCACCCTCACCGGTGCCTCGGTATCCGCTGCAGGGAGCCTGCCGGTCCCCGTGACCGTGACCGGCGCGAACACCGGAAATTACACCACCACGACCGGCGCTGTCAGTTCGACCAACGGCGGCACCGGCAACTCCGCCACCTCCAACACTCTCAGCGTCAACCCGGCAAATACCTACGATGACGATCTGACGAGTGGCGTACTGACGATCACGCAAGCCTCGACCGGGAACGACGCCCTGACCCTCTCGCTCGCAGGCGGCACTTACACCTTGACCGACACCGGCGGCCTGAAATTCGGGGCCCCAACCGGCAACGACGCAGCCGACGTTACCGGCGGCGGCACCGCAACGATCACGATTCCCAGCGCGGATATCACGTCCATTGTGGTCACGCTGGGTACGGGGACGAACAGCTTCACCCTCAGCGGAACCGGTGGCGCTTCAGCCGCCCCCATCAGCGTGAACACCGGCAGCACGGCTGCGGACACGATCGCCGTGACCGGGGCCGTGACAGACAGTGGGAATGTCTCGCTGACAAGCGGGGGTACGATCACGACCTCCGCAGCTCTCTTGGCCAGTGGTGCCGGGTCTGTATCCCTGACGGCCTCGCAGAGCATCACGGTGGGCGCAAACGTCACCGGCGGCACCGGCGGAACGACACTTCTTGCGAATGGCACGGGCGGTGGGAACACCGGAGTGACAGTCAACAGTGGGGCCACGGTATCCGCGACCGGTGCCGGCCCTGTGAGTGTGACTGGAACCGGGGGCAGCGGGGGAAGCCTCTTGGTCTTCGGCGTGTATGTGACAGGGATGATTACGTCGGGCGTGACTGGCACGGTCACAGTCACCGGGACCGGAGGGAGCGGAGGCATCCTGGGCGACTCCGGTGTGGCGGTGTCCGGCGGCACGATCTCCTCCGGGGGGACCGGTATGGTGACGGTCAACGGCACCGGGGGGGGCAGCACGACGAGTGATGACAGCGATGGCATCTCACTGGTCGGTGGCACGATCACGTCGGGTGGCGGAACCATTCAGGTGACGGGTACAGGTGGGCCCGGTTCTGGGGGGTCCAACTACGGTGTGCTTGTGGATGGTTCCATCGCATCGCCCAATACGACGCTGAACGTCACTGGCAATGTGGGGGCGAGCACAACGCTCGGCATCAACCTCGATGACTCCGGGACCGCGATCTCGGCCGGGAGCGGGAATGTCACTCTCACCTCCACCGGAAGTATCGACGAAACCTCACCCGCGATCATCACCACGACTGGCACGCTGACGACGAGTTCCGTCGGCGGCACCACGCTCTCCGATTCGAACTCGGTGGGCACCTTCAATGCCACCAACACCACCAGCGGTAACATCAGCCTGACCAACACGGCCACCCCGCTGACGGTGACGGGAATCAGCGAAGTGAACGGCGGTACGGTAACGATCAACAACACCGGCGGAGTGACCTACTCCAACGCTCTGACTGGTGGCTACACTCTCAGCAGCACCAGCACCGGACTGACGAACTTCACCGCGGCGGTCGGAGGCCCAACACCACTGACGAGTGTTACGGTGAACTCGGTCACCCTGACGGCTGGGGCCATTGCCACGACAGGCGGTCTGACCGTCAACGACAGCGGGGCGGGCAGCATCACCGGTGCGATTACCGGTAGTGGCGCAACACTGATCACGCAAGGTGCCGGCACGCTGACGCTGACCGGGACAAACACCTACAGCGGAACGACGACGATCTCGGCCGGCACCCTCCAGATTGGCAACGGTGGGGCAAGTGGGTCTCTGGGGACGGGCGCAGTCACCGATGACGGCTCGCTGGTGTATGACCTCTCAGGCTCGGCCACGGTGGCAAACGCGATCTCGGGAAGCGGTTCGCTCACCCAGGGTGGGCCTTCCGCCAGCATCATCATTTTTACAGCCACCAATAGCTACGGTGCCACCACCATCACCCCAAACACGACCCTCCAGATCGATAACGGCGGAACGACCGGGAGCCTGGGAACGGGGGCGGTGACCGACAACGGTTCGCTGGTGTTCGACGAGAGTGTCAGCGTCTTTGTCGGCAACGCGATCAGCGGAACGGGCTCGCTGACCGTGAGCGGGACGGCAGAGGTGGTCCTCACCAACACGAATAGCTACGGCACCACGACGATCAACGGTGGCGCGATACTCCAGCTCGGCAGTGCTGGTGTCAACGGGTCACTGGGTAGCGGTGCGGTCCTCGATAACGGGGCACTGACGTTCGTCCTCACCGGCACGACAACGGTGTCGAATGCCATCTCCGGTAGCGGAGAGCTCGGCCAGATCGGTCCGTCTGGGAGCGTCGTGATCCTCACGGGCGCGGATTCTTACGGTGGCTTGACCCAGATCAATAGTGGGACGACTCTCCAGATTGGCAACGGTGGAGCGAGTGGGAGTGTGGGAACTGGACCCGTCACCGACAACGGTTCGTTGGTATTTGACCTCTCAGGCGCGACCACGGTGTCGGATGGGATCACGGGAACTGGCACCATCACCCAGAGCGGACCATCCGGCAGCGTATTGACCCTCACTACCGGCTCCGACTCCGCCAGCAACACCACCGTCAGCAGTGGCACGCTGCTGGTCAACACGACGCTTGCCAGCCCTGTTTCTGTCAGCAGCGGTGCAACCCTCGGCGGCACCGGCACCACCGGGGCGGTCACGGTCAACCCTGGTGGGACAATCGATCCTGCCACCACTTCCACCACGGGCACACTCAGCACCGCCGCTCTGACGCTCGACAGTGGCTCGACCTATCAGGCCGAGATCAACGCGGGTGGTTCGGACCAGATCGTCGCGAGTGGGACGATCGCCCTCGCCGGTGCATTGAGCCTGAGCGGCACCATCGCGAGCACTCCGGGCCAGGTCATCCAGCTTATCACGAATAACAGCGGCAGCCCGATTGTCGGTGCATTTAGCAATGCCGCTCAAGACTCGACGGTCTCGGTCAACGGAATCAACTTCATCATCTCGTACACGGGCGGTGCCGGGGGCGACAACGTCACGCTCACTCAGCCGGGAGCATGGGCGATCTCCACACCCACCAGCCCCAGCGGCGTCAACATCACCATCCAGGAAGACTCCTCAGGCACCCAGCTCCAGGAGTTGCAAGGGGGGATGATCATCGCCCAACAACCGCTGGCGGCAGTCACCTCGATCACCTACACCGACTCGACCAGTGTCTCGAACACGCTGACCGTCAACTATGCCGGGGGTCTCGGCGGGAATGGCTTCTACAACCAGCCAGTGACCTACAACGGCAACGGAACGGCTGGCGAGAAGTTGACCGTTACGGGTGGCACGTTCAACACGATCACGGACAACTACACACCACCCGTCGGCGGCGGCCATACGGGCAACCTCGACTTCGACGTGACCGGGACCGGCACGGATACCAACACCATCACCTATACGGGCCTCGCCCCTGTCGATGTGGGCGGCTCCACAAGTGCCAATTTCATCATCAACTTGCCGACCGGTGGCACCTCGGCCGCTCTGAGTGACTTTGGCGGCGGGATATTGGAAATCGCCAACACCGGCGGCACAGGGTTCGAGACGACCCTCTTCGCGGCCCCCACCAATTCGCTCACCATCAATCGGGGAAGTGCGACCGACACTCTGACCACCAGCGATCTTCCCGACCTCACGGTGGGCTTTACCGTGGGGGCACCCAGTGCCCCACTGGGGACCGTGACCCTCGGCGGCGCTTTCTCGCTCACGAACGGAACCGCTGCACTCTCGGTCTCTGCTGGCACGATCGGCATCACCTCGGGGACCGATTCGGCCACGAACGGCATCACCCTGGATGCCACAACCGCCGGCATCACCGAATCCGGGAGCGGCGCACTGGGGACCACCAGCACGCTGACGACAAGTTCAGTGACGGGCACCACGCTGGGGGGGGCCAACACGGTCAGCACCTTCAATGCGACGAATACCACCAGCGGCGATATCAGCCTGACCAATACTGGCACGCTGTCGGTGACCGGCCTCTCAGACACAGCCGGCGGCACCGACACCATCGACAACGCGGGTGACGTCACTTTCCCCAACGACCTCGTGCTGGGTAGTGGCCTCACTGTCAGCGACGGCAGCAATACCACCACCTTCACAGGAACGGTCGATGGGGGCTATGCCTTGCAGATCACCACAACCGGCGCGACACAGTTGAATAGTGCGGTGGGGAGCATCACGCCGCTGGCCTCTGTGACCGTGACTGGTGGCACTACCACACTCAATGGCCAAAGTGTGGTGACAACGGGCGAGCAGAACTACAGCAACTTGATCATCACCAGTGGCCCGGGCACGCTGACGACAACAGACAGCAACATCACAATCGGCGGCACCACGTCTCTGGCCTACGACCTGACGGTGAGCGACGGCACGGGGAACACCACATTCACGGGCACGGTCGACAGCCAGAACGCACCGAGCGAGGGATCGTTGACCGTGACCAGCACCGGTACGACCACTTTCAGCGCAGCCGTTGGCTCCAACTTCGTCCTGTCGTCGGTCTCGGTCAGTGGTGGGACGACGGCGATCAACGGCGGGGCCATCACCACTAGCGGCACGCAAACCTACAACGCGGTGACACTCGGGGCTGACGCGACGCTGACCTCGACGGGCAGTGGNNATCAACACCGCCGGTGTCACCACGTTCGGTGGTGCGGTCGGGAGCACCACGCCACTGACCTCGGTGACAACCGATGCACCGGGTAGCACCGATATCAACGGTGGGAGCGTCACCACCACCGGAGCACAATCCTACGGAGACGCGGTGACACTTGGGGCCGACGCCACGCTGACCTCGACAGGCAGCGGCAACGTCAGTTTCGGCTCGACGGTCGATGGTGGGTTCAACCTCACCATCAACACCGCCGGTGTCACCGCCTTCAATGGGGCTGTTGGGAGCATTACGCCGCTGACTTCGGTGACAACCGATGCACCCGGCAGCACTGACATCAATGGTGGATCTGTCACCACCACAGGGGCACAATCCTACGGAGACGCGGTCTCACTCTCCGCAGATGGCGCGCTGACCTCGACCGGCAGCGGGAACGTCAGTTTCGGCTCGACGGCCGATGGTGGCTTCAACCTCACCGTCAACACCGCTGGTGTCACCGCCTTCAATGGGGCTGTTGGCAGCATAACCCCGCTGATTTCGGTGACCACCGACGCCCCAGGTAGCACCGACATCAACGGCGGCAGCGTCACCACCACCGGGGCACAGACCTACGGCGATGCCGTGACACTCGGCGCGGACACGACACTGACCTCGACAGGCAGTGGAAACGTGAGCTTCGGCTCGACGGTCGATGGTGGCTTCAACCTCACCGTCAACACCGCCGGTGTCACCGCGTTCGGTGGTGCGGTTGGTAGCACCACGCCACTGACCTCCGTGACCACCGACGCACCGGGTAGCACCGACATTAACGGCGGCAGCGTCACCACCACCGGAGCACAATCCTACGGCGATGCCGCGACACTCGGCGCGGACACGACGCTGACCTCGACTGGTAGCGGCAACGTCAGCTTCGGCTCGACGGTCGATGG
>PLDW01000172.1 GCA_003136315.1 Gemmataceae bacterium
CCAATAAGTCCGAAACCCGAGTCAAACCTAACGCAGAAAAGGTTCGGGCTATTAAGCGCAGCGACCTCGCAAATGGAGCAGACGAGACGGCCAGACTTGTCCACAGTGGCTTGTAAGACACTCGGGCTATGAGGCGCGGATCATTCGGGCCATCAGGCGCAACCTTGATCGGGCTATCAGGCGCAAAGACTCGGGCTATCGGGCGCACGGGCCGCCGAATTCCCCCGGCATATCAAGGAGATATTTGACAGCTAACGTCTTAACTTATTTATCTAAAGATAAATATTCTTAACTTACTTAACGCCTCAACCTGTGGATAACTCCGTGACCCCACCCCACCCGAACCGCTCCGTCCGGAATCCACAGCCCACCAGCTTGAACCGCATATGCCGCCAGCATGGCAAAGAGGCTTAGCAGAGATGAGAGTAGCGGGGAGGGAAGGGAGGTATCAACGCCTATTACCTAAATCGCTTGTAATCGCATTAGAATGACTCTGGAGAGATGCCAGAAGGGCATCGGCGAAACGCCGCGTCACCTGTCCGGAGTGCTTCGTGAGTGAATCAGGATGGGTTTCCGCGGATCAATTCAACCGACACGCCTATATCGAGTTTTGCCCAGTCCTGATCCGCTGTCAGTACCGGGAGGCGGAGTCGAATTCCGAGAGCCAGGCAGGCACGATCGCCCAGGGAAAGCCCGAACGGCCTGGTAACCGACTCCAACCCTGCCGAAATGGAAGCCAGGGCTTCATCGAAGGGTACGATTCCGCCAAGGAACCGATTCACTTCCTCCTCTGCGTTCGCGAGGCTCATTCCCTTGCGAACCAACTTTTGGAGGAGCTCGCTGAAATTGACCGCAGAGATGACCGACTCGCGTAAGACCGGCAGGACCTTCTCCGCACCAGGCTCGACATGGGCAACCGCGAGGAAGGCCGATATGTCGAGAATATAGTTACTCACTGGCCTCTTTGGCCGCCTCGACCCGACGCTCGGCGATTAGTTCATCAACGAGGGATACGTCGGCTGGAACAAGAGCCTGAACCTCTTCTTGGAAACGCTTGAGGGCCAGATCGTATGTGGTCATTTCCAACCCCCGCTCAGTCACCTTGATGAGCATTTCTTGGCCGGACCGGAGTCCTAGCCGCTTGCGGCACGCAGCCGGGATGACCAGCCGATATTCGTCGTTGAGCTTCGCGCGGTATATTTCGTTCATCAATCCTCTCAAATTCTGAAGGATTATTGTATCATGGTCGGGAGATTGTGTCTACGACTTCTTCGAGTGGGTTTGACAGGAGGGACTGAAAGGGAAGTATCTTGAGGGAATTCTCCGATGTGTTATCCCAGCAATAGCTTGCGTGGCGGGATGGGAGGTGAGAGCACTGCGGTTCCTTCGGCGGTTTGAGGGAGCTCTCCCGCTACGAGGTTCGGATTAGTCGCAACCGGAAAATATTCGTGAAATCTCGGCAATTACCCGGTATCATATGCTTGGGCACTAGGGTTCAGGGAACATAGCCATGCTCGCACTTAGACTCGGAGTTTTTGGCCTAAAGAGTACGGGGAAAACAGTCGCATATTCAGTACTCTATCGCGAAGAAGAAGGCAACGATCTTACTTTGACTGTACGAGATACTGCTTCTGTTGCCTACCTTCAACCCCACGCTGAGATTCTCGACAGGGGCGACGTGCCAAGTGCGACAACAGGCGCCCCGACACAACTCCGCTGGCGAGCTGTGATTGGTGACGCTCGATACGAGTTGGAGACCACTGATTTTGCCGGTGAACTACTGGAAGTGATCGGCTCGACAGAGGGTGGAGACGAAGCCGTCCTTCAGGCCGCGATGAACCAGTACAAGGCTCAAGTGCGGGACTGGTTTCGACAATGCGACGCGATCTTGCTCTTCATCGACTGCACAAACTCTGGGACCGTCCGATATCGCGATGCGCTGGTACAACTCCTCGACGAACTAGCCCAACGACCGACAGCACGAGGAAGTGTTCGTCGTGCGATCGCTGTAGTTTTCACCAAGGCCGATGCGGTTCTCCGAGACCGGACTGATCTGGACAACCCGGCAGTCGCGAATGGCCTACTTGAACGCCATCCGATGTATCAGGTCGTTCAGCGGCGGTTGCGGGAATATCGTGAGAACGTTCGATCCCGTTTTTTCCTGATGTCAGCTCTGGGCTGGAATTTTATGACTCAGCCAAATCCTTCCCGGAGGCGGGTCGAACCAGGAAACTTATTTGAAGCGTTTAGGTGGGCAATCGAACAGGGTGTGGCGATGGTTGAACAGACGCACCAGCAGATGCTCAATGATCTTGAACAAGAGACTGGCAAAGGGGCGACGGAGCGGGCGTGGCTGCTAACCGATTATAAGGAGTTGTTCAAGAGACTGGACCTAGCGGACGAGCAATCTGGTCTTTCCAGCGGGCCAAGTGCGATTCGCTTCACCCGGCTGCGCAGTCGCCTAGAAACTGGCCGCCGGAATCAACGCTGGTCGGTCGCTGCGCTGTGCCTGATGGTTGCCCTCTGCCTTCTGGGGTTGATGTATCACCTCGGTCGCCAGTCCCTAGTTAGCATCTATGACGGCTACGACCAAGTCGCCGAAACACATCCCGGAGAATCGGGAGTTCGAACAAGACTAGCATATTACGACGAACAGATCGGAAGTCGTAGCCGACAGTGGTTCTGGGCGCTGCATGACCGTAAACGGATGGCAGACACGCGAGCGGAGGAGGACCGCCGGTTGTTGCCTGTTATCGAGTCCGAGGAAGCGTTTGATATCTGGGCCGGGGAAGACGAAAATCGCCGCAAGTCCGGGCAACATCCACATCGTCACGTTGCCGCAAAGGCGTACCTTGACAAACACTGGGAACACGCGAGACCTGCCCGTGTGGATGCTGTTCGTCGTGTCATCATAGACACTCAGTTGGCATTTGATACGGATGCAGCGGGTTGGCAACAGGCGTACCACCTCTCGGCCGAAACCCCTTCAGAGTGTGCGTCTAAAGTCCAGCAACTTCGCGATTACGCCGCTCGCACAACTGCGCTAAGGGTGGAGGAGGCCCGGACTCTCATCACCCAAGTCCTGCTCAACTGGGATAAAATTGAATATACCGAACTACAGAGATTAAGTCCTGAAAGTACCGACCCAAGCGGGTACGACCACCTAGAATCACTCGCCCATAACTACCTCCGTCCGAATCGCCATTCGTGTTCGATGGCCAACGCAAGTAACCACCTCTTACAACAAATTCGAGAGATGCGAGGAGGGAAGAGTTACTCAGTAATGGTCAACGAGGTCCACATTCCTGAAGGCAGTGACCTCCATGCAGAATTTTGGGGGTATCCGAACTGTTCTGTTATCTTGACTATTGCAGGAACTAGCCATGAGACTAAAAAAGTGAAGCCAGCATCAAAAAATGCAGATGGTGGATTTACAATTAAATTCAATCAAACACTGGGTCCATACTACGTTAGTTGGGGCAGTGGCACAGGCGCTGTGACGGTGATTACAAATCGATCTGTTGCGGCAAATAATGTTGCACAAGGGTCTATAAGTCATCCGCAGTTTATATTATATGAATTTAACAAGCCAGTGCGAATTAATTGTAAAGCAGGGCGTACAATAACCGTTTCAACCGCATGTGGTGCAGCTCGACTCTCTCCACTGCCAAGTTTTCCACAATGATTCAATGTGACTTAGATCGAGGAATCGAGCAATGCCCGCTGAAATTCTGCCTGTCATAGTAGCCCGCTGGTTCGAGAAAGGTGCATCGTATGCATATAATCAACAAGTTGATAGTAATTTATTAACATTAATTATTAATTCTCTATCTCCAATTAGTAGGAAGAATGTAGATCATGCTTTCAAACACTACCTTCCTGATGGGCGTATGCTATTAGGTCGCCGGGCAGAGGATCTCAGTATCCTGGATCCTGCGGCGGTTGGCCGGCATCCATACGTTGTCAGGATCGCGGTCTGCCCGGCTGAACTGAACCCTACCACACAAACGGAAATCATGCGGCAGTTAGACAATCTCTCCATTCCGACTCGTCAGGGTCTTATGCCCGGATTGGATGTGCGGATCCTATCGCCATCTAAACCTCCAATTGTACCAGTTCGATCCAAGTTAGGCAACCAAGCTTGGGTTGTGTGGATTGTAGTGATCGTTGCAATTATTGCGGATTTTGCCCAGATAAAGCTTAACCTCATGGATGGGACGGCCGCGTTAATCACCCGCTCGGGCCTGTTGATTGGACTTGCCTATTTTGTGACGACCACGTCAATAAAGCTTCTGCCGGGATCTGCTCGAACTCCCTTAAATTTGGTAGAGTGGGAGTGGTACTCCGATGCAGATCCACCGCCAAGCGACATGATCCGCGTTAAGGGAGATGCGTTGATATTCACTCCCGACGGACGCCGTTACCAACCCCGAGAAATGGAACCTCTACAGTCGATCGGTGTCCGTCGACTGCCGGGAACAGAAGTGAATTACAGGTACGCACACTCAGATGCGACATCTGCCGTCCTCTTGGGAGAAGAGACAATCGAATACTCTGCCACCAAGAAAAATGTTACATTCTTTCGTATATATAGTTACGAAGGTGGTTGCTGGCGGTTAAATTTCGCTCAATGGTCATTATTGGGCGATTTGTAAATCCAGACCGCTAATTGGAAATAGATCTATATGCTTACTTATATTTGGTGATTATTATGGCTGAATGGAGACCTCTAGAAATTCTCTTTCTTGGGATCATCGTGATTCTCGGATTGCGAGGCCAACGTCGTCAATTCCGACGGGACTGTAGCCATCCGTTTCCACCTAAACGATTAGTCCCACCTGCAATCTTCAGCAGTCTGATAGTAATTGGCTACGTCGTCTATGCGATCAGTCTTGCTTGTGACACCCAACGCAGAGAATTTACTGCCAGCCATGCATTTGAGCTAATAATCAAATCATTAGTATTTACTCTGTTGTTAATCATTAAATCATATTTTGGAACGTTTTTTGTCGCGTATTCATTTGGCGGATTTATATATAATTATTTCGAATATCAAAAATTCTATCCGTGGCCAATTCTTGAACCATTAATCGATTGGCTTTTTTCTGGCGCTGGCAAATGGATCGAATATGCTTACATGGCAATTACAATTGTTTACGCTTTATCTACATCTATCGCAGAGGGATTTGATGTCGATAACTCATAAAATATAAATATATTTGATTACTGAACTCTCAATTCAATTTTGATTAAATCATTATTTCAGCTATCTATCAATTGACTTTTTAGTCCATTTCGCCGTTCAACATGCCGGACAGGGAACGATAACATGACTCCTAATAAGTTGCAAACCCACATCGTTTGAACTTATGATACACTTCGAGTAGCGATGGATATAGTTGCCTTTCCAGAGCTTCAAAATTCGCCATCTCTTGATTGGACAACTGCAAGCCCGAGACTTATATTGGTCTTCGCTGGAGAGATGCCGATGGTAAGGCCAGGCAATGGCTCGACTTTTATTTCCCCGAGTTCCGAGCTAATGTCAAAATTCTTCATGAACGCCAGCACCATCGAAGTACTGGACATGACAGAGACGCAAGGTAGATTTAACTGTTCTACGGATAGATATTATACTAAAGACATTACGTTATCTTCTGTAGTCCTTAGCTGGAATGAGACTTCGGCAAGGGAAGGGTTTATGGCAATTGGTGGCGGAGTTGCGTTCGTACAGAGTAGCGAGGAAAGGATACTGCATAAAGCTGTGCCTGCTGCCCCCGATGAACTGGGCAAGAATAAGTTCGCCTGGCGGGATACGGACCACGCCGGGAACATGATCGTAGTCGTCGTGCTCCCGACCGATTACGTCGTCAAGGAACTCGGGGATACTCACCCCCCGCCAGTGCGGTTCAAGATTTTCAATAGCCGGATGGCATTCTACTGGGACATCGGGGAGAAAACGACGGATATCACCTGGAGGGTGGCCAAAAGGGGCAACCGGAACCTGGATAGGCTGGTGGCAGAACTCAACCGAGCAACCATCGCTGCGAAGCCCGAGCAACATGCCGAGGTTGTAGACAAGCAGAGCGGGGCCGGGGCTCAACCCCCGGCGGGTCACCCCAATCAGTACAGCTACCGGCCTACGACTTGGGAAAAGATAACGGTGGCCGTTCTCGCGGGCTCGATCATTCTCGCAGCCCTGTTCGCAGCCCTTCGAAGCGATGAAATCCCAGCCAGGAACTTCACCCTCCTTCGCATCTTGCTCAGTGCGGCGATGGGCTTCATGGGAGGGGTGATCCCGGGGTTCCTGAGAGTTGATCTTTCGTTGAGGGGTGTACTGATTCGTTCTGGCGGTGGGTTGGCGTTGGGGGTCCTGACTTTCTTCTTTACGCCTTCGGTTGTACCCAAAGACCCGCCTAAATCTCAGCCAGTGTCAGAGGTTCAGCCCCAGCCCGCGATACCGGGCTTGGACGGCGACCTAGATGTGAGGATCAACGCGGCCGATGGGAAGGGCCGTGACTACATCGGTCTCGACCACCCTGGGGCCTTGCCGCTGAAGTCAGACGACGGGTATGTCATCGTCGCGACCATCAACCGCCCGGCATACGCCTACATCGTCCTCATCAAGCCGGATGGTGTGGTGAAGCCAGTTTACCCGTGGACGAAACCGGGCGACTGGAAGTCACGCCCGCAGATCGAGTTGCCCCTCTCGCCCGAACGGTCTTTCACCTTCCAGCCGCTGCCTGGCGATGGGGAATGGTGGTATCCTCCGACCGGTCCTGCGGGGATGCTAACCCTGATGATGTTGGCCCGCGATACACCCCTGCCCGAAGGCGAGGACCTGGCCACTCTGATCGGTCCTGTTCGGCCGCAGGAGGAACAGCACCGCAAAGCAAAGGTGTGGTTCAGGAACGGGGTGATCTTCAAGGATCGTACTCGCCCGGACCGAGATCCCGACTTTGAAGCGAAACCGGGGGACGACCCGGTGATGGACATTCAGCGGCGTGTGAAGGATCTACTGCTCGGGCAAGGGAAGCCGTTCACGTACTCCTTGGCGGTTTCGTTCGCAACCGAAGGCCGCCCTTTGAAGTAATAATCGACGGGAGGACTCAACGTGACTCGGGATATCCGCATGAGGATTGCCAGCATGCTGGCCAGCGTATTCCTCGTGGGAGTTGTCGCCAAATCTGATCTGGCCGGGCAAGACAAACCCAGACAGAAACTTGACCGACGGCTTCTGGCCGAGGCAGAAAAACTGGACGACGAGGCCCAGAAGCTTTACCTCGACGGCCGCTACGCGGAGGCTGCGGAGAAACTCGAAGCAGCCATCAAGAAGGCCGAAAAGGCCTATGGCGGCCCCCCGGGGGCCTCCACCGCGAACTTCATGCAACGTGCCGCGAACATGTACATGGTGCTGGGCAACATGGAACGGGCGGAGCAACTGACCCGAACGGCCCGGGACAAGCACTGGGTGCTCTTACGAGAACTTGCAAAGAAGGATCCCAACAAAGAAGATGCCAAGAAGGGTGAGGAAGGGTGCGTGGAAATGATCGTCGATTGCGATCTCTACCTCGGCAACCTCTTGCTTGAGAGGGGCCGATTCACCGAAGCGGATCGTGAACTCTCCGACGCCTTGGAACTTCGCAAGCAGTTCCCCGCCTTCACGTCGGAGGAGGAGGGCCAAAGGCAGACGGCCCTGGCTCTCCTTTACCGCGGGGTCGCCAAGCACCGCCTCGGTGACATTGTCAACGCACGACAGGAAATAGAGGCGGCGATCAAGAAGCTCTCGGCCGCGACCGGCGGGAAAGTGACCCACGAGACGATCCTCGCGAAGTTGGAATATGCCCACCTGCTCCACGAGCAGTTGGAATATGGGACGGCCTACGACATACTGCTGGATTGCAAGGAGAAGTGCTCGGAAGTGTTCCCAAAGAGCCGGTACAAGAACGGCCACCTCTACACTGTGAAGTGCCTTTCGCTGCTCGGACTTACCTGTGCCGTACTCGGCAAGACGTCCGACGCTCACACGTATCTCGTCGAAGCCAGGAACAAGCAGAAGGCCCTCTCTGCCAACCCGTGGGATAACACACTGGCGGACATTTCAAACAAGCTCGGCGTCCTAGCCTTACTCCAGGGGGATATGGAAAAGGCCGAGGAGTATTTCGCCGAATCACTCAAGATCCGACGCAAGCTTCATGGTAAGACTGCACATCCGGACTTGGCCGACGCCACGCACAACATGAGCGGGATCCTGATCTTCAGGGGCCGTTTCAAGGAAGCGGCTTCGGACGCCGACGAGGCCATACGGCTTTGGGAGCAGTTGTACTCACCGAAAACACATAAGGACGGCCACCCCACCCTTGCCAAGGCTCACCTTGTCCGCTCCCTCGCGGCGGCTGGACTCCGAGATCGGGAAGTTGCCAAGACGCATGCAGCTGTGGCATTAGTCATGTACAAGCGGCAGGCAGAATTGTTCGCAACACAGGCTTCCGAGGCGGAAACCCTGAACTACATCGCAGAGCTGGCTGTGTTCAAGAACTGCTACCTAAGTGCTTTCTCGCTGGATGAGCAGCCGGATTACGACCTCCTGTGGTCAGCGAAGTCCCTTGCCTTCCGCGTGCTAAATGAGAGACAACGAATACTGTCGAAAGCAGCCAAGGGTGATGACAGCGTGCGAAAGTGGACCGCTAAATGGCTGGATGTCCGCCGGCGACTCGCGGGGCTGACGCTGTCTACGGCGTCATCGCTCGACCCGCAACGTACAAAGCAGATGGCGGCCCTTACCCAGGAGAAGGAAGAGTTGGAGCGGCAAATGAAATCTACTGCCGCCCGCGACCTCCTGCCCTCCGCCTCACCCGCGTTGAAAGATCTCCTCACGATACTGCCCGAGAAGGCTGCATTCATCGACATCATCCTCTACAACCGGCTCTCGCTGGGCGCCGAGAAGGACACCATCGTGCCTTCCTACCTGGTGTTCGTGGTGCGGAAAGGCAAGAAGCCAGTTGCCGTGGACCTTGGTCTTGCCGAGCCCATCAACGCGGCCCTGGAGAAGTGGATTGCCCAAATCCTCGCCGAACTGAGGGAGGACGCCGACGAGGAGGTCCATCGACTCGTCTGGAAGCCGCTCACACCGCACCTCCCGACCGGGGATGGTGCGACCATCTATATCGCCTCGGACGGCGAACTGGCCCGGCTCGCATGGGCTGCCCTGCCGGACAAGAAACGTGGCACAGTCGTCCTTCAGGACTACAGACTGGCTCTCGTCCCTAACGGGACTTTCCTGGCGGAGCGGCTGGCCTCGACCGCACGGCGGTTTGCCACTAAGCCGGTGGAAGGGACGTTCCTGCTCGTAGCGGATGTCGCCTATTCGAAACGGCCAGCCATGCCGTTCTCTCTTGCCTCGGCCCGCCCATTACCCGCCACCATGCGGGGCAAAGAAGTCGGAGGTTTTAAGGACTTGGAGCACACCGCCACCGAAGCTGACTGGATCAAGCCCATTGTCGGGAAGCTGGCCGGTTCGCCAAGGCTGGTGGAACGTCGGCAGGAGAAGGCAAGCGTCGCTCAGGTGTTGTCTGACCTACCGGATGCCCGCATCGTCCACATCGCCACACACGGGATATTTGCTGGTATTAAGGATGAGACGAAGGAGAGATACTTCCGGCCGGAAGATCTCGCTGTCGCTCCAAATGGGATTCGGCTTGGGGCCGCATCCCGCAATCCGTTCACCCACGTGGCAATCGCACTCGCCGGTGCGAACCTCAAGCCATCGCCGGACGTGGGAGCGTCGCTGCTGTCTGGCGAAATGCTCGCAGGGATGAACCTCGAACTGACGAGGCTCTGTGTGCTGCCCGACTGCCATTCCGCCAGAGGCGAACAGGTCGGCGGTGAGGGGGTTTACGGACTCCAACGTGCGTTGCACCAAGCTGCGGTGGACGACGTGGTGGCCGGTCTCTGGCGAGTGAGGGACGATCGGTCGCCGCCCATCATGCTCCTGTTCTACCACCACCTCGCCTCGGGAAAGCCGCCTATCGATGCTCTCCGGGAGGCCCAGTTGTTCCTGCTCCGCAACCCTGATGCTTTTCAACTCCTGGCAAAGCAACACGCCCCCACCGATGTGGCGAAGTTGGTCGCCGGTCGTCCCCGCGGGGACGACCACGACCCGGATTTCCCCCCCCGCAAGTCGAACCCGAGGCCCAAGGTCGGTGAAGCGAAGCCAGGCTCGACGAGAGACTGGGCGGTATTCATCCTGTCTGGGATCGGGGAATGAATGTGCCCTACACAGCGACCAAGGAGGGGAGTGACTGAGGTCACTCCCCTCGGTAAGCGAGAAGCCAACGACTGCGATGACAGCAGGTAGACGCTTCTCGCAGGATAGGCAAGGCCGGCCATGTCCGGCGAGAAGCGTTGGTCGCGTCATACCTACATGGATCAAAAGCATTGACGGCTGTGGACTAGAGAGTGGAAGGAATTCAGATGACCCCTAACGAGATTCCCGCTCCCATGACTCCCGAAGATCCACCAAGCCAGTTGACGCCCAAACAATTGCGGAATACTATCTTGCTTGCTCATGTTTATCTTCGTATAGGAATAGGGATGATCGCGTTGTTATTTCCTTTATTGTTATGGCTTGGAGGATCGATCCGCTCACATACGGCGCTGCAAAATTCAATGAGCGCATGTTATCACAAATCAATAAGAGATTTGTTTGTCGGGATCTTATTTGCGTTAGGCTCATTCTTGTATTTATATAAAGGGTTCAGTCGTAAGGAAAACTACGCTCTGAATTGCGCTGGAGTCCTTGCAGTAGGAATTGCAGTTTTCCCAATGGATAAGCCAGGAGGTAACGATGACACAACCTTTACTGCTCCTTATATGCATACCGTCTGCGCAATAGTATTTTTTCTTGTAATCTCATATGTTTATATATTTCGGACGGCAGATACACTTTATCTAATTCAATATCGGAATCATGCAGTATTATTTAGTTTATTATATAAAATAATTGGCGTATGTATGATAGTGTTTCCTTGTGTTGCTGCCTTGCTAACCTACACTCAGCGGCATCATTTCACCTCAGATAATAGGCCCACGATTTTTGCTGTTGAGCTCGCCGCAACGTGGATCTTCAGTGTGTATTGGCTCCTGAAGAGCGTAGAAATCCACATTACCCAGGCGGACCGCTCTATACCGATCCATACTAAGTAAACAAAATCACTCAATTATTTACAAAATAATTGAGTGATGGAGTGGCCACCGTGCAGCCCTCATTTGCCCACTTGGATATGTATGAATAGCGGTGTGGTACGACATGATTGATTATTCCTCAAAGTTGATGCAGTCCGAGTTGTGGTAAACTTCACCGTATCCCGAACCCGACAGGTGGCCTGTGTTCTTTTGTTCAGATCCCCTCTTCCAATTAGTCCGAAAGCCTAGTCTGACTTCCGAGTAGGAAATAATGGCTTCATTGCTGCTTTTTGTCGAGTCGCTTGCGCTGTAGATATTTTCTGGGGGCGGCCGAGTCGAGGGGCGGGTCGCCAGGTCGGATCGGTGATCATTGCCGTCTTTTTCGGTTTCTTAGCTGCGCCGATTCTTATCCTCCTGGCTGTTGTTCTCGCGACTTTGTTGGGGGCTGTGCTCGGGGCGGTGGTGGTTGTCCCGGCGGGTGCGATCTTCGGCGCATGCTTCGGATTCCAGCGGTGAGGAATAGGAAATTTGTCGCACCTCCCTGTCGCCGCAAGTCAATATCAGGCAAGGCATTATGTGCCGAACCCCTGCGCCTCGCTGGAAATTTTTGTCGCACCGGTCATTTTTGGCCCATTTCCCGGTATGAAAGAGACTTACCGGAAGTCTTTGGGGTCTGATCCATGCGTGTGCCGAGTCACCCGACGCAGATTCGCCGGATGCTGACCAACCGCTTGAAACAGCTCACGCCGACTGGTCCCATTCTTGCCGCCACCCTTTCGGAGGTGAGTAAACGCTGCGGACAACCGTCGTGTGCCTGTCATCGCGACGGCCCGTTGCATACCGCTCATCACCTTTCGCTGAAGGTCGATGGCAAGAGAAGTACGGTCTATGTGCCCCAAGACATGCTCGGAGAGGTCCGATCATGGGTCGAAGAATACCAACGCCTCAAGGCCGTGACACACGAGATCACCCAGTTGACCCTGGCCCTGGCCCTGGTCAGGGGACATGTGACCGATCGCAAACGACGCCAGGGTCGAACCTGAGCATTGGCCCGGTCTTGGCCCAGACCATCCGCCATTTCCTCCCCAAACTCAATGACTGGATCGATGAGATCGAGGATCCGCGATTTCTCCCATTTGTGATCTACTCCAAGCGGTTTATGGTGTGGTGGGGGTTGATGCTATTTCTACCCAAACTGAGTAGCCGACGACAACTTGATTTTCAGTTGAGCGCTGAAGGTACGGAGGTGTTGGCCAATCTCAACCGTCTGGCCGATGCCGAGCAAACCAGCCGCCCAGTGAACAAGACGCTGGAGCATTTCCTGGGTGGGATCGGCGACCAATCGTTGCGGGTACTGCGGAAGAAGGTGATTCACCGTTTGATCCGGATGAAGGCGTTGGACGAGTCGCGGTTGCAGGGGCGGTTCGTCATTGTTGTCGATGGCTC
>PLDW01000333.1 GCA_003136315.1 Gemmataceae bacterium
ACTCCGACCCCATATGGGACAACTTTACCGGGCTCATATATCAATCCAGGGGTTTTGTCCGGTGGTCCTTATGGTATCCAGTTCGTCTCCGGCGTGACAGCCGCGCAGAACTCCGCCAGGAGTTTGGCAGCGTTCGACAGGTCGTCGAGGTGAACGACTTCGACCGGGCTGTGCATGTATCGGTTCGGGATTCCGATCAAGCCACACGCCACCCCCCCACGACTGATCTGGATGGCGTTCGCGTCGGTCCCGGTTGCTTTCGGAGCGCCCCGGACCTGGATCGGGATGGTGTGCTTGGTGGCGACCTCTTCAAGCAGGTCAAACACCCGCGGGTTGATATTTGGCCCGCGGAATAGGACTGGCCCGGCACCGAGTTTGATGTCACCCTGGGTCTTGCGGTCGTTCCCTGGCGTGTCGGTCGCGTGGGTGACATCGACCGCGATCCCGACCGTGGGATCGATCGCGTAGGTGGCTGTCGTGGCCCCCCGCAGCCCGATCTCCTCGGCCACCGTGGACACCCCGTACACAGCCGCCTGGATCGGTCGCCCGAAGAGGAGCCGCACCGCCTCCATACACACCCACAGCCCGACCTTGTCATCCATTGCCGGACTGGCTGCGAGACTGTTGCGAAGCGGCCGGTACCCGAGTGCAAACGTGACCGGGTCGCCGTGCCGGACTACCCCCTCCGCCTCCTCCTTGTTCTTTGCACCAATGTCCACCCACACGTCGGTGAACTGCGGCACCCGGGTCCGCTCGTCTGCCTGAAGCAGATGGATGGCCCGGCGGGCGATCACGCCGGTGACCGGGCCGGACTTGGTCCACACTGTCAGATACTGACCGAGCAGAATCTGCATGTCCCACCCGCCAATCGGCTGGATGTACAGATAGCCCTCGGCATCAATGTGCTGAACCATGAGCCCGATCTGATCACAGTGCCCAGCAAGGAGGATCTTCACGGGTCCGGGGGCGTTTGGTTGCGGGAAGCGGGCCGCGAACACATTCCCGTGTCGGTCCGTGGTGACCTCGTCGGCGAATGGCTTGACCCAGTCCCGAACGACCTGCTGGATCGGTTGCTCGAAGCCGGACGGGCTGGGCGTCTCCAGCAACTGCCGGAGGAACTCGTGTGACGTGTGTTCCATGAATAGCCTTGTGCATGGTGGAAGGGTTCAGTTCGGCTTGCGAGAACCCTTCTTCTGTTTACCACCCGGCGGCGGGGAAGGAGGACGTGCGGGAGCGGGTGGACTCACGGGCGGGGTTGGTGTGACGCCAGCTGAAGGGACGGATTGGGCCGGGTTCTCGTCATCGGGGGAAGTGTCTCGCCCCCGCTCGGCGAATCGTCTGATGATCACCGGGGCCGAGGCACCGACCTGGAACGCCAGGATACCAGAGAGGGATTGTCCACTGTGGAGGTAAGCGGCAGCAAGCCCCCCGGCAAGAACGGGATACACGATGGCCCAGATGAGATAATAGACAGGGTCTTTCACAGGCCGGCGCTTCGGCCCAGGAAGTTGATACACTCTGGCCCACTCCAGGAAACCGATGGAAAAACTGCCTAAAGCGGCGAAAAAGATCGGCCCCCACCACTCCACCGGAATGCTCTGGGCGATCAAGGGCATCGGGTCAACTCCGGATTGCGTTCCACACCCGCTGCAAGAGTGAGGTCTTCTGCTTGTAGTGGTCGTAAGTGGTATAGAGACCTTCGTCGTCGGCGGAAGGCAGTTCCGACTTGATCACCCGGTTGTCGGCGTACAGAACGGCCCGGACTGTCTCGGCGGGAAGCCCGGTCGATTTGGCCACACCACGAATGGTCCGCCATGTATGGTTGGGATCTTGGAGGGCCGCAATCACGGCCTCTGTCTCGGCTGGGGTTGGCATGATGACACCACCTCTTGATACCGGCAATACTCTCCATTATACAGCCGATCGCCGGCCAACTCATCCAGGAACCCGCAGAGGCTGTCACATTCCAGGAGCAAACATCGGTCTAACGGGAGGGCGNNAATCGTCTTCCCATAGATGCGACAGCCTTTGCGGGTTCCTGTATCAGTGCCGGAAGTGCCTAACTCCAGTAAATACCATCGCCAGGCCGTTCTCGTCGCAGGCTGCGATACTCTCGGCGTCCCGCTGCGACCCGCCCGGCTGGACGATCGCGACCACTCCGGCCGCGGCGGCTGCATCCACATTATCCCGGAAGGGGAAGAAGGCATCCGAAGCGAGAACGCTTCCTTTCACCCGCTCACCCGCTTTCCGGACAGCGATCTGAACCGAATCCACCCGACTCATTTGCCCGGCCCCGACCCCGACGACCTGCTGACCGCTTGCCAGGACGATCGCGTTTGACTTTACATGCTTACACACCAGCCACGCGAACCACAGCGATTCCCACTCGGCCTCGGTCGGCTGCCGCTTCGTGACAACTTTCCACGAGTCCCGGTTGTCGGCCCCGGTGTCGCGGGTCTGGACGAGTAGCCCACCATCGACCCGGCGGTAGTCGAGTCCCTGCGGGCCGCCGGAGAGGTCGCCGGTCTTCAGAAGGCGGACGTGTTTCTTCCACTTCTTGAGGGCGTCGAGGGCGTGCGGGTCGTAGTCCGGAGCGATGACGCACTCGACGAATCGCTCGCCGGTCATCAGGGCGGATGCAGTGGCGGCGTCGACCAATTTGTTGAACGCGAGGATGCCGCCGAACGCAGACTGTGGGTCGCCGTCCCAGGCGCAGGTGAAAGCATCGGAGAGTGTGGTCGCACAGGCTGCTCCACACGGATTGTTATGCTTCACCACAACCGCCGCTGGCTCCGCGAACTCCCGGACGAGGTTCAGGGCCGAATCGAGGTCAAGGATATTGTTGTAACTCAGTTCCTTGCCGTGCAGTTGCTCGGCAGTCGCGACACATGGGTGAGAAATGCTAGGTTCGGTGTAAAAGGCAGCGGATTGATGCGGGTTTTCCCCGTAGCGCAATTGCTGTTTCAACTTTTCAGTCACAGTTTTGAACAGAGGGAATCTAGGGTCAGGAGTCTGATTCGCAAGATGGGTGAAATAATCAGAGATTGCATTGTCATATTCAGCAATTCGATAGAAAGCATCACATGCCAAGATCCGACGTGTGTCGAGGTTCAAGCAGCCCTGGTTTTGCGTCAGCCAGTTGAGTACGTCCAGATAGGCGAGTGGATTCATCACCACCGCCACGGTCTCGTAGTTCTTCGCCGCCGCACGGACCATGCACGGGCCGCCGATATCGATATTCTCAATCACCTCCGCCTCGGTCACCCCCGGTTTCGCAACCGTCCGCTTGAACGGGTAGAGGTTGCACACCACCAGATCGATTTCCGGCAGATGGTGCTCGGCGAGTGTGGCCATGTGGGCGGGTTTGTCTCGCTTCGCCAGCAGTCCCGCATAAATCGCCGGGTGCAGGGTTTTCACCCGGCCATCGAGGATCTCGGGGAACCCGGTGAGGTCGGCCACGTCCTTGACCGGCAGCCCGGCGGCGACGAGAGCGGCTTTCGTGCCCCCCGTGGCAATCAGTTCGACCCCGTATTTGGTCACCAGTTCGCGGGCGAAGTCGACCAGGCCGGTCTTGTCGGACACACTCAGCAGAGCGCGACGAATCGGGCGGAGCATCGGGAACTCGATTCCAGGAGCGGGAAGACGATACCCGTTGGTTTACAACACCCGCCCGAGTTGAACCACCCGCCCGCGACGGCGGGCCGAGATGCCCCCGGGGAAGTCCCCTCCAGCCGCCTCCCGTCCCGCAATTTCGATCAGCCGATTCCAGTGGTCGTGCCTCATCTCGCCCAGTGGCCAGCCCTCACGCTCCCACACCAGCCGCAGCGCAGCCCGGACGATGAGCGGAGGGGCCGCGACCAACTCTCCCGCATCCAGGATCACGCTGGCTCCCGCTCGCGGCCTTTCGATCCGGGCGAGCAACTGGCGGGCCTGTTCCGCGACCAGATCGTGAGCTTCGGAGGCCTGCCCAGCAAGCCGCCCGAGCGCGGCCACCACATCCGGGTTAAACGTCTTCAGGAGGGGGAGCAACTCGGCCCGGATGCGGTTGCGGGTGAACCGTGGATCGGCATTGGAGGAATCCTCACGGAAGGGCTGCCCGAGAGAGTCCAGGAATGCGATGATGTCGGCTCGGGTGACCGTGAGAAGAGGACGCAGGAGAACCGTGTCCACTTCCCCTGGGCAGGTCGGTTCGTCCAACCCACGACTGGCAGAGATCCCCCTCAACCCGGGTAGCCCGGTCCCGCGAATGAGACGGTGGAGGACCGTTTCCGCCTGGTCGTCGGCGGTGTGACCTGTCGCCACCCAACTCGCTCCGACCTCCGCTGCCAACTGGCGAAACCAGGCGTACCGCAACTGCCGGGCGGTCGCTTCGAGGTTCTCGCCCGTCGCTGCCGCGATGGCTGCCACGTTTGCCTCGCCAAGTCGAAAGGCAAGGCCGGACCGTCCGGCCAGTTCCCGCACAAATGCGGCGTCAGCGGCCGATTCCTGGCCGCGGAGGCGGTGGTCGAAATGGGCGACGATGAGCGTGCCGGTCCGGGCCTCGACGAGTCCACGCAGAAGTGCAACACTGTCCGCGCCGCCAGACACCGCCACCACCCCTGATTCGCCTCTGGGTGCGGACACGGCCATGAATCGTCGGACGGTTTCCACAACCCGTAGCGTGCGCATCCCCCGCCCCTGGTACAATTCCTCTCGCTGCCGCGTCCTTCCGCGGCTTCCCCCGTTATACCCGACCCGGTTGGAAACCCGCCGGTTCGGGACCGAATTCCGCTTGATTCGCCCTAGCCCGGAGGCTATCCGTGCCGCCTGAGACTCCCAACATGGACCCGAAGCCGGTTCGGAAAGAAATCCCGTTTGCCCGGCTGGCAAAACCGTCCCGGGCGAAATGGTACGTCCGGGCCGGGTTGATCACCATCGGGGTGGGCCTGGCCGTCATCTTCGGGTTGGCGATGTCCATCAACCCGTATGGGCCGGACGGGGCTCCGCGGTCGATGGCCACACACACTCAGCTCGGCCTGCCGCCGTGCAACTTTGTGGTGCTGACCGGCAAGCCGTGTCCGTCGTGTGGGATGACCACCAGTTTCGCCCTGCTCGTCCGGGGGGACGTTGGGGCATCGTTGCGAGCGAACTGGGTCGGAACCCTGCTCGCCATGTTCTGGTCGGGGTTGTTGGTCTGGTCGGTGGGGAGTGGGCTGCTTGGCCGGTTGCTGTTGATCCCCCGCGGTCGGGGGGAGTTGATCTTGACGGTGATTATCGGCACCTTCCTGGTGCTGATGCTCGGGCGATGGGTGGGGGTGCTGTTGGGGACCTAGTGAGGGTGGCTTGTGCGGGTGTGAGTGAAGAAAGACCGGGCGGATCGCCTGGTCATCACTCCCACAACCCACTCCCACTCACATACATCGGGGGGGTGGGCGATGCAAAGGACTGGGAAATGGGCCAGGCGAGCCGTCTGGGCGACGCTGGTCGTGGTGATGTGCATTGGGTGCAGCCCGCTCAATACAATCGCGTTTCTCTGCAACCGGGACGAGCCAACCCCGGCCGAGTACCCACTCCGCCCGAAGACCGGGCCGAAACATGAGAAGGACAAGGAGCTGATAGTCCTTGTGCTGGTCGGTCAATCCACCTCCCGGCAGGAACTCGTCGGAGCCGACCGGGAACTGGCAGTCGCCCTCTCCAAACGGATCCCGGAAGAGGCGAAGGAGTACAAGGACAAGATCACCGTCATCCCCACCAGCCAGGTGGAGAAGTTCAAGATGAACAACATCAACTGGAAGGCCATGCACCCGACCGCGATCGGGAAGAAGCTCGGGGCGGACGTGGTGCTGGATATCCACCTGTCGAACATGAATCTGTACCAGCCGGGCAGCGGGAACAATATTTACGAAGGGACTGCTGAAGTGTCGGTGGAGGTGTACGACGTGACCGCCGGGCCGGGTGAGCCGCTGCACAAGTACATCTACCCGCACAAATACCCGAAGAGCGGCATGGTGTCGGCGGTCGATGCCGAGGTTCCGGTGAGCCGATTCCGGATGCAGTTCCTGGACAAGCTCGCGATCGAACTGGCTCGCAAGCACATCGACCACAAGCAGAGCGCCAGTATCGCATCGGACGACTGACGAGGCAGGAAGACGAGACCCGAGCGTAATTTCAGTATTGGCGGCCGAAACCGACCCCCCCCAACTCCCTTCCCTGGGAGGAAAGGGGGAGCCGGAGGGCGGCTTTACTCCCCCTGTGGAGGGTGTGATCTCGCCACTGCGCCAAATACCAGGCAATTTGTGACAGTGTGGCCGGGGTTGAGTCCTCGAAACCCCGGTCAGCAGCCTCAGACGTCCGATTCCAAGCAAGACCAGCCGC